>JBGOZX010000131.1:0-11692 GCA_041480425.1 Bacteroidia bacterium | reverse complement strand
GATAAGAGTTCCCTTTGCTTTGGGATTGAATGAATTCTTTACAAAAACAGGGATATGCTTTTTATAAACCGGTCGAAGGGTAGGGGTATATATGACTTTTGCACCGAAGTGCGATAATTCAATGGCTTCGGAATAAGTAAGCGTTTCAATAGCATAGGCTTTTTCAACTTTTTTTGGATCAGCAGTCATAAAACCATCAGTGTCGGTCCATATCTCGAGTACTTCTGCGTTAAGGGCTGCAGCAATTATTGCAGCTGTATAATCTGATCCGCCTCTTCCCAGAGTTGTTGCCACATTATCAATAGTACTTGAGATAAAGCCCGGGACCAGGAAAAGCTTTCCCGTTTTTGAGATTCTTTTTCTGATCAGAGAATTTGTAAGTTCGAAATCCACATTTGCATTACCGAAATTATCATCCGTTTTAATCAGATCCCTTGAATCGATAAGCCGACATTCATCAAACAGATTGGCCAGGATAACTGATGATAATCTTTCACCAATGCTAAGTACCTTATCAATAGCATATTTGCTTAATTCCCTGAGAAGAAAAATTCCACTGAGAATTTCACTCACTTCATTAAATAATTCATCAATTTTTGAAAGAACAGTAATTAAACTGCCCCCGCTTAAAAGATCCTGACTAAATGATTTATGTTTAGTAAAGATCTCATCCAGAAGTATTTTATATTGAGGATTGCGCACTGAGGCAAGCTCGCTAACCTTTTTAAGAGAATCTGTAACCCCTTGAAATGCCGAAATAACAACTACACAAGGCAGTGGTACGGAATCAATTATTCTTTTCACCCCCCTGATTCTTTCAGGAGTACCTACAGATGAACCGCCAAATTTCAAGACTTTCATGAATAATTTTAGTAAGTGATGCAAAATGCACCAAAAAATTTAAACTGCAAAAGTAGCAGAAATTTTGTGAGGTTATATTTTAAATTGTCAATATTAAATAAATAACATAAATACATGGTATTAATGTAGTTTTAGTCCTAATTTAATTAATGAAAGTAATTAGAAGCTATTGGGTTGTTAAAATGGCCATTTCGACAATCCCAATAATATATTGTTTATGGCTCTGAAAAAAAGAGGCTGGATTTTTTCTTCAGCCTCTTAAAATCATTTGGTTTAAAATAATTCTATTTTGCTACCTTCTCAAGTCTTTTCAGTATTGAGAAAATAAATGCTGCGGAAGCAAAGCAACAAACTATGAAGACAAGCCAGAGCTGCCAGAGTTCAACTTTGTCCCATAGTAATGTACCAACAAAAAGTAGTTTATTTCCGACTGCGGTTGCCAGAAGCCAACCACCCTGCATCAGACCCTGGAACCTGGAGGGGGCTACTTTTGAAACAAACGACAAGCCCATTGGACTCAAGAATAGTTCGGCGATTGTCAGTATTAAATAACTGCTTATCAACCAATAAGTTGAAACCCTCAACTCATCAGAGAGGGGTGCACCTGCGAGTGTTGATGGTGAAGGGAGATTAATTGAGGAAATAAGAATAATTATAAAGCCAAGGGCAGCGATAATCATACCGATTCCGATCTTCTTTGGTGTTGACGGCTCAATGCCTTTTTTGTTAAGCCAGGCAAAAATCCCCATTACTGGAAAAGTAAGAGCAACAATGAACAGTGGATTGAATGACTGAAATATTTCAGGAGATATGGAGTTCATTGCATCTGCCCAGGAAAATCTGAAGTATGCCAGGATAAAGGCAGCGACAAAAAGAACTCCGCCGGTTATCTTTAAATTGGTTTTAATGTTTTTTCTTACCAGGAGGACCAGACCTGCAATTGAACCAATAACCGCAAGTATGGATGGAAGTGTGAAAAACAGGTCAGTGAACTGACCAACCTGTTTGACTGTATAATCACGGGCAAACAGAGTAAGCGTAAGTCCGTTCTGATGAAACGCCATCCAGAAGAATACTACAACAATAAAGACCAGTACAAGTGCAGAGATACGGGCTATTTCTTCCTTGTGTGAACTTAAAATTATCCAGGTGATAAAGCCTGCAAAAAGACCAAAGGCAAAACCTGATGTCCATCCTACCTGTTTGATATAATGTAATCCAAACGCAGTAGCCCCGATTGCGATAATTGCAGCAATAAGAGGTAAGGGCTTAAATCCGATCTTTTGAGCCACTTCACTTACTTTCTTTTCTTTATTGGGAAGTAACCTGTTAAAGATAAGGTAGACCAGAAGTGAAATAACCATCGCCCCGGCAGCAATCCCAAAGGCATAGTTATATCCTTTAGAGAAAACTTCAAGGTATTTATCAGCAAAACCGGCCAGATCAGTTACGGGTCCGGTCAGACTGACATTATTAGCAAGCTGCTGGAATGTGGCTGTTTCCGTAAGAGAACCATTAATATACTGGTGACAGAGAGCAGGGAGACTACCGTCATGAGCAAATCCGTTTACCTTAAGCCACCAGTTACGCATAGCTGTTGCAGCATAAGGGGCAAAGAATGCGCCAACGTTTATACCCATATAAAAGATCATAAAAGCCGAATCTCTTAACTTTGAGTACTTCGGATCATCATACATCTGACCAACAACGGCCTGAAGATTACCTTTAAACAATCCATTCCCAAGTGCAATAGTGAAAAGTCCGATAATCGTGATAGTCAGTGTCATACCCGGGACCGCCATAATGATGTACCCGGCAAACATAATTATGATACCTGACAGAATAACAAGTTTGTATTTTCTGGTTGCATCTGCCAGGATACCTCCTACCAGGGCCAGAGCATAAATACTGAAATAAAACCAGCTGTATATACCCCCGGCTTTTTCAGCTGAAAGCCCGAATTTTGCCTGCAGAAAAAGAACAAGAATGGCCATCATGGTATAAAAGCCAAACCGTTCGCCCATATTGGAGAAAAAGGCAACCAGTAGTCCCTTTGGATGATTTTTTAGCATAATCCTTAATATTTTTCAGTTAATAATTGTTTATGTTCCAGGGTGAGATTAAACTTTTTTGATGCTCAGTTGTTTGATAAATCATTATCAGCTATATGAACGGGAACAAATATATTAATCTTTTTAATAGTAAAAACTGCAATCAGACTCTTAACCTGAAGGCAAATTTACTATAGAAAAGTCTTTGTAAATTAATGCTATAACATTGATATATAAATATTTAGTAAGATTAAAACGTCCTCATCTTCAATAATATGCATTTTATGTTAAATGACTATCGGTTATCTTTAATAAAAATGACATCGTGCTTGAAAATCAATAAAAGTATGTTAATGATTACTGATACTCATTTTATGTTATTAATTTTTTGCAATTGCATAAAAAACTTTAATATAGCTTTCATAGAATTCTTCCAAATCCTTTTATAAAAAACCTTCATGAGGAGATTGACAATTTTATCGGATCTGATTGTAATCATTTTACTCCTTGCCAGGTGCGAGCATCCAACAGATATTGAGCATCTTCCTCTAACTCCATATGCTAAAATTGAAAAAGAGATCAGGGCAAAATATGATGTCAGGGCTGTCTTTACGTGGAAACAGTACACTGAACTTCTGTCAAAGCTTTCAGAAGATAAGTTCATTGTGATGCCATTAAATGAGATGAGGAATACTTTTGATAACTCAAGAGTGGTCGTCGGACTCCGACATGATATTGACTGGAATCCTTTTAAAGCTTTGGAAATGGCCAGGATGGAATATGATTTTGGGATCCGAGCCACATATTTTATTTTGCCAACAAGTGATTATTACGGTTATCTGGATAAATCGGGATTTGTAAGGAATTTTCCGATGGATACGCTGTACAGGAAGCTTTACGAAACAGGAGCTGAAATTGGAATTCATAATGACCTTCTGACGGTAATGATGGAATACAAAATTGATCCGTTTACATTTAACCAGGACGATATCTCATATTTCAGATCTCTGAAAATACCTATATACGGAACTTCCTCTCACGGTTCACCTGTTGCAAGAGCGACTGTTCCAAATTATCAGATATTCAGCGATTTTGCGAAAAGTGATTCTGTTGGATTCAGGGGGATTTTTTATCCGCTTGGCAAACATAGTCTGAACGAATATGGGTTTGAATATGAGGCATATTTCATAAATTTTAACTATTACTTTTCTGAATCAGGCGGTAAATGGAATGATCCGGGAGGGTTTAACTCTATTCTCAATAAACTTGAAAACAGTATTCCGGGTGACAGAATACAGATTCTGACTCATCCCGAATGGTGGGGGAGGAAAAACTGAGGAACTTACCAGAAAATTACTATTGATTGTGTAATTTTAAGTTTTTATGAATTTACATAGGACTTGGTCAATCTGAAATGAAAATCTTCCGAGTTGAACAGATAAAAGAGATTGATGGATATACCATTAAGAACGAACCTATAGCTTCCGTCGATCTGATGGAAAGAGCTGCAAGCCAATTGCTTAGATGGTATACAAGAAGCTTTGACAGATCCAGACGTGTCGTCATTTTTGTTGGTCCAGGTAACAATGGCGGTGATGGTCTTGCTCTGGCCAGATTGTTGTCAGTAAACCGGTTTAATACTGAGGTTCATTACATTCAATTCACCAATAAGACATCCGGGGATTGGAATATAAACCGGCAAAGACTTGAAAAAGAGACAACCGTTCCATTTAAAACCATTGAAAGGATTGATCAGTTACCCTTTATAAGTTCCGGTGATGTTGTGGTTGACGCAATATTTGGTTCAGGTTTGACAAGGCCGTCAGAAGGATTGGCAGCAGGGGTGATAAAGCAATTAAACAGCTTAGAATGCATTGTCATCTCCATTGATGTTCCATCAGGACTTTTTGGGGAAGATAACAGTTCCAATAACCATGAATCAATTGTCAGAGCAGATTTTACACTTAGTTTCCAGTTCCCGAAACTCTCTTTTATGTTTGCCGAGAATGCAAAATATGTCGGCGAATGGACTGTTCTCCCGATAAACCTTAACAGTAATGCAATAAGAAATACTCAAACGCCATATTCCCTATTAGAGAATGATTCCATTTCTCCTTTACTGAAGAAAAGAAACAAATTTGATCATAAAGGCAACTTCGGGCATGCCCTTCTTGTGGCCGGATCGTCCGGAAAAATGGGATCTGCCGTCCTTGGCGCGAAAGCAGCTCTCAGAACCGGGCTGGGACTTATTACCTGCCATGTTCCTTCCTGTGGAAATTCAGTTGTTCAGACTGCACTACCTGAAGCAATGGTGAGAGTAGACAATTCCGAAAGGTTTATTTCAGATATTCAACATATTGATCCCTATGATGCAATAGGTATCGGACCCGGGATCGGAACTGATCCGGCAACACAAAAAGCCTTTCATACTTTTCTGTTAAACCGTAATAAACCATTGATAATAGATGCTGATGGAATAAACATCCTGGGTTTAAATAAGAAATGGCTTTCAGCCCTGCCCAATGAAACTGTTCTTACACCTCATATTAAAGAGTTTGAAAGAGTTACAGGAGAGACGGGTAACAGTTTTACCAGGCTTGAAAAGCAGATAGAATTCTCTAACAAGTATAACTGTATTGTTGTTTTAAAGGGAGCCTGTACATCTGTCGTCACACCAAAAGGGAAAGCTTATTTCAATAGTACAGGTAACCCGGGTATGGCAACAGCAGGAAGTGGTGATGTGCTTACAGGGATAATCCTATCCTTGCTTGCTCAGGGCTATTCTCCTGAGAATGCATCTGTTACAGGAGTTTTTCTTCATGGGCTGGCAGGCGATATTGCTGCTGCAAAATCGGGTTATGAATCAATTATTGCATCTGACATAATTGATAACATAGGAAATGCGTTTATAAAAATAAGATCTTCTGAATGATTGTGGTAATTGGAAGATGCTATTGAATAATTGATATTTAAATTGAATCATATTGTATTGGATAAAACAGACCATTAAAAATTAAATTATATACTGATGAAAACACATATAGTTCAAGCCATCTTAATTGTACTTGTAATTATTGCGGAGTCTTGTGCCTCCAATAAGTCTCTCAGTGATTCAAAGAGTGTTATTACGCCACTTTCTGGCAAAATAAACCTGTCAGAAGGAAGTCTGGTTTATGGCCTTCCACTGACAGTTATCGATGTTTATATTGAAACAGAAAGAGTTATCGAAAAACCAGGCCCTTATGCACGTTTTGCTGAAGATTTGCTTGGGCTTAAAGACGTCGTCAGGACCGAAAGTGAATACTGGACAATAAAGGGAATCACGATTAAGACACATGAAGAGCTTGATCCTTCTGAGTTTTATGTTATTGAGACCAATAATCTTTTTCAGACAAATGCCCTGGCACTTAAAAAAGAAGGATTGATCCTGGACCTGAACCCTGAATTATTTAATACCGGGGAAGGCCGTATTCCTGGAAAAGAAGCTGATTTGAATCGTTTGCGTGTTTTTGATCTTGGAGCCGATGAATATTTCCAGGCACGAAGCGATACAGCATTTAAACTCGTACGTTTTGATACAGCATTTATTAAGATCCCTTATCTTGTTGAAAAGAAACAAAAACTTACAGTAGACCAGCTTGCTGAGACGGCAGCCAGGAGACTTATGGAAATGAGGGATGGAAAACATCTTATTTTGACAGGCGAGGCAAATGTCTTTCCTCAGGATGAAGCTGCGATAAATGAGATGAACCGACTTGAAAAGGAATATATAGAATTGTTCGCCGGAAAAACCTGGAAAGAAACGCGAATATTTACTTACCAGATAATCCCGCGTAAGGAGTTAACAGGTAAACAGGTAACTCTGTTCAGGTTTTCTGAAATGACCGGTCCTGAAGAATCAGAAGGAAAGAATGGAATTCCGGTTGTCGCAGAGTTAATACCGGAACTGAAAACCAGGGACCTCACAATAATCACACAAAGGAAAACTGATCAATCATCACCAAAGCATGATAAACTATTTTACAGGGTACCTGATGTTGTCAATTTGAAAATCTCCTTTGGGAACGAAGTTCTTAATAATTCCCGACGTCTTATATATCAGTTTGGTGAGGTAATTCAGTTGCCTGCTAACTTTATAATAGGTAAGTAAAACTATCCAGTACCCAGCCCTGTGAAATAGCACTAAGCCCTCGCCTTGACCCTATTTCACAGGGCCAGCACCAAGCACCCAATTCTACTGAACTTTCCCCTTAAAATTTTTCTGAAAATCCTCCCACTTCTGAGTTTCGTATGCCTTGTCGGCAAAATAACTTAACAATACCTCCATCTCCTTGGGTTGCCTGAAACCAGGCACAGGTGACACTGCAAATTTGTTATCCTGCTGGGTAAGGAAAACCACAGTAGGGTAGGATAGTTGTCCCTGAAGGAGTGCAACAGCAAGCTGATGAGCTTTCCCGCTTCTGCCATCGTTGATATAAGTTTGTCCCATAAATGTCACACTTTCTTTGCCTTCAGCATCAAATTTTACAGGGTAAAATCTGGTATTAAGAATGTCAGCAATTACTGAGTTTGTAAAAGTCTCCTGATCCATTTTTTTGCACCAGCCACACCAGTCAGTATAAGTATCTATAAATATCGGGCGAGGAGCCTGTTTGATGAGCTTTTCCACCTCCTGTATTGTGTACCATTTTACATCTGTTTTCTGGGAAAAAGATTCAACGGTTATTGTAGCAAAGAGAATCAAAATAAAAACTTTCTTCATGTATTGATTTAATTATCTGTTTCTACAAATTTTATACAAATTAAAGGAAATTCTTTCTATTTGTGATTTAGCTATAACTCATTTTCAATATAAGAAACAATATAACATTATTATAGTTCGACATAACTTTTGTTTTTCAGGAGTTGCATGGAAATTATTTTTTATTTTTATCGCCATAAAAACTAAATAAACTAAAATGGAAGCTAATTTAAAGACACTGCGTGATTCGGCTGCTCTAAGGTGGATTGTTCTGGTATTGCTAAGTGCCCTGATGTTTTCCACGTACTGGTTTCAGGATTTTTTCTCCGGACTAAAAGGATTAATGGAATCGGAATTAGGTTTTACCAGTGAAGAATTCGGAAGACTGATTGGTTTAACAACTATTGCCAACATGTTTGGTATGATAATAGTTGGAGGAATAATTCTTGATAAATGGGGTATAAGGATAGCTGGACTGGTATTCGGGGGACTTGCCGCTGTAGGGGGATCTATAACTGCAATGGCATCCGCTGGCATGTTTGGTCAGGATCATGGAACTATGCTTTCTACAATGATAATTGGAAGAATAATGTTTGGTTCAGGTCTTGAAATAACCTGTGTTGTGGCGACCAGAACAATTGTCAAATGGTTTAAAGGATATGAGTTAGCGCTTGCAATGGCCATAAATGTCGGATTCGGACGACTTGGTACTGCATTAGGTATTGCAGTTTCGCCCGACATAGCAAATGGACATGTTTCACCTTCAGTAACTTTTGCAGCTACTCTGATTGGTCTGGCGTTAGTTCTTTTCCTGATCTATACTTTTTTTGATAAAAAGCTTGATAAACAAAGAGCTGGATTGGTTGTAGAAAAAACTGAAGAGGAAGATTTCAAGTTTTCCGACCTTATTAAATTAGCTACAAATCCTTCATTCATTTACATTGCTCTCTTATGTGTATCATTTTATGCAGCTGTTTTCCCCTTTATCCAATATGCCCCTGACATGCTTGTTAATAAGTTTGGTTTCAGCTATATTCTGCCTGATAATCCAAACAGTAATATCATTCTTTTTGGAAGCAAGGCAATTGGTAATTCAAGTATTTTCCTGGCATTATTCATTTTCGGATTAGCATTCTCTCTGGTGCCATCAAAGATCAAATCACGGACAAATAAGAATATTTCAATGATAATAATATTTGCAGCCTTTGTTGTATTTGTATACTTATTGAAAGAAACTTTTAAGCTATGGTTCTCAAACGGACCAAAGACTGCATCTCTGATTCCTCTTGGAACAATTTTGTTTACTCCCATTTTTGGCAGTTATGTCGACAGAAAAGGAAAAGGCGCTTCATTAATGATTTTAGGTTCTTTTCTCTTGATATTTGCGCATATTACTCTGTCTCTTTTCAGTGTTAAAATGCTTGCCTATCTGGGTCTTTTTAGCCTGGGAATTGCATTTTCATTAGTTCCTGCCGCCATGTGGCCCTCTGTCGCTAAAATCGTTCCGGAAAATCGCCTGGGAACAGCTTATGCTTCTATGTTTACCGTTCAAAATTGGGGGCTTGGGCTATTCTTCTGGGGCATCGGAGCTGTTCTTGATCTGGCCAATAAACCGAATCTCGAAGCTATCAGAGCTGGTAAAATGACTTATAATTACACAATTCCAATCTTTATTCTGGTGATATGCGGATTAATTTCTATTTTTCTTGCATATAAATTAAAACAGGCAGATAAACGACAGGGTTATGGATTGGAACTTCCATCCGGTCAAAAGCCTGAATAATCTTTTCAAATGAGAGAAAAATTCATTAAGAATTTACTGGATTTCTTTCCCCCCCCCGCTGGGGGGAAAAACAAAGAGTGTGGAAACACTCTCAGGGGGAAAAACAAAGGGGGTTCTTCATTTGATTTGAACAATTCGTTTAAAAAAATGTATCATTAATAAACAATATACAACCATTATGCAATCAAACGAATTTGAAAAATCAAAAGTATTCAGTTTTGAAGGATCAGTTGAATATTCTGAGGGTGGTATTGTCAGCAAGACAGTTTTAAAAAAGGAAACAGGCAATATTTCTCTTTTTTCCTTTGCAAAGGGGGAAGCCCTTAGTGAGCATACTGCACCTTTCGATGCTCTGATTCAGGTTGTTGATGGGAAAGCAGAAATTATTATCGGAGGAAAATCCTATTTTCTTGAATCAGGACAGAGCATTATTATGCCTGCAAATATTCCTCATGCTGTAAAAACGGTTGAGAAATTCAAAATGGTGCTGACGATGATAAAAAGCAAATAAAACCTGTTTGCGGTTCGCGGTATGGGGTTTGCGGAATATCTTTTTCCCCGCACCCCGAACCTCATACCCCGTACCAATCTTTACGCCATCTTAATCAGTATTGACTTGATCGTGTCTGTGACATCCTCCTCTTCATCAACACATCTTTCAAGGATCTCAAGTATCTTGTTGTTTTTCATCAACTCTGCAGGATCTTTCTCTTTTTCGAAGAGTTCAGCTATTGCAACATAATAATATTCATCTGCCTTGTGTTCAATCTCCTTTACTTTGTCACAGGCTTTAGTAATTTCAGCTTTGTTTGCTGCGGCATCATTAAGGCAATGGATACATATTTCAATTTCCTTTGCTGCAGAATAGATCATCTCAGCCATCTGTTCATAAACCGGCATAAGCTTCTTGGGTTTATAGAGGCAAATTCTTCGGCTGATTCCATTAATTGAATCCACAACATCATCGATGTGCGCTGTCAGTTCATGAATATCTTCCCTGTCGAAAGGGGTAATAAATGATTTGTTAAGCTGCAGGTATGTTTTATCGGTGATCTCATCCCCGATATGTTCAACATCTATTATCTCTTTATTTATCCTTTCATGCTCTTCTACTTCCGTGCTGGACAGAAGCTCTTTGAGCAGTACGGAAGCTTTTACCAGGTTTTTAGCATCCGCTTCAAAGAGTGGGTAAAATGAGTGATCTTTAGGAACAAAAAACTTAAGGAACTTATCTATATTCATATTTTTGCTTATTAATTTTTCAAATAATTTTTAATTGATCCAGTTAAAAATGTAGTACATAATAGCACCGATCATTCCTGAGACCGGAATTGTAAGTATCCATGCCCAGAATATTTTTGTTGTAACTCCCCATTTTACTGCAGAAGCACCTTTTCTGGCACCGACTCCGATAATTGCACCTGTTATTGTATGCGTCGTACTTACCGGAATACCAAAATATGTTGCTCCGAACAATGTCAGAGAACCAGCAGTTTCAGCACAGAACCCCTCAAAAGGTTTGATTTTAGTAATTTTCTGTCCCATGGTTTTTACAATTCTCCAGCCCCCGAACATAGTACCGAAAGCTATTGCGGCCTGACATGAAAGTTTAATCCATAAAGCAATCGGATCCTCTTTTGTAGCAAGTCCTGAAACGATCAGTGCAACCCATATTATACCCATCGACTTCTGAGCATCATTTCCTCCATGACCAAGGCTGAATGCAGATGCCGATAGAATCTGAAGTCGCCGGAATAACTTGTCAACCGAAAAAGGGGCCATTTTCCGGAATAACCATATTACTATTGTTGAAAGTGTATAAGAGATTGCCATCCCAAGCAGGGGTGCAATGAAAATAAACAAAACTATTTTAATTACACCGGCTGAAATAACAGCTCCCAAACCTGAGCTTGAAATTGCCGCACCTACAAGGCCTCCGACAAGAGTGTGAGAGGAACTTGAGGGTAATCCCCACCACCATGTAAGAAGGTTCCATGTAATAGCTGCAACCAGAGCAGCACCAATTACAGTAAGGTTAATCACATCAGGATTTACAACACCTTTTCCAATGGTGTGTGCAACTTTCATTGGAAAAACAGTAAAAGCTATAAAATTGAAAAATGCAGCCATACTTACCGCAGCCAGGGGTGAAAGAACTTTAGTTGAAACAACCGTTGCAATTGAATTTGCTGAGTCGTGAAATCCGTTTATAAAATCAAATATCAGAACCAAACCGACTATAATATACAGGAAGGT
>JBGOZX010000130.1:0-11703 GCA_041480425.1 Bacteroidia bacterium | reverse complement strand
TTTTTTTAGTTACACTTTTTTTGTTCCCCCTGATACTGCTGATTTTCGCTGATTCCTTTTTCTGCGATGATCTGCATAATCTGCAGGACATTCTTCATTTTGTTTCCCGACGATCCTTCTGATCTTCGCAGATTATAATAACTTTGTCAACCGAAATAATCAAACTTCAAATGCAGAAAAGCAGGCGATTACCGGAGTGGTTGAAGATGCAGAGAGCCAGTGGTGAAAATTATACTCTGGTGAGGCGACTGGTTGAGAAAAACAATCTTCATACTATCTGCACCAGCGGTAACTGCCCTAATATAGGGGAATGCTGGAATGCAGGAACTGCTACTTTCATGATACTGGGCGATATCTGCACAAGAGCCTGTAAATTCTGCGCAACTAAAACAGGGAAACCTCTTCCTCCAGATACTGAAGAACCACAACGACTGGCTGAATCGATAAAGACCATGCAGCTTAAGCACTGCGTAATAACATCTGTTGACCGCGATGACCTCCCCGACGGAGGAGCTTCATTCTGGGCTGAGACTATAAATTACATCAAAAAGATTAACCCGGGGACTACTATCGAAACATTGATTCCTGATTTTGACGGGAAACCGGAAAATATTCAGAAAATAATTGATGAAGGACCTGATATAATATCACATAATATTGAGACTGTCCGACGTCTGACTCCGTTGATACGTACAAAAGCAAAATATGAATGGAGTCTGGGTGTCATAAGATATATCTCGGAAAAGACGAAAATTGCGAAATCCGGTTTTATGCTTGGACTGGGAGAAACTGAGGATGAAATAAGCGAAACTATGAGCGACCTTATCAATGCCGGTTGCAGGATTCTTACTATCGGACAATATCTTCAACCCGGGCTGGATCATATGAAAGTTGTTGATTATATCACCCCGGAAAAATTTGAGCAGTACAGAAAAAAGGCTCAGGACCTGGGTTTTAGTTTTGTTGAAAGTAATCCTCTTGTCCGTTCTTCTTTTCATGCGGAAAAACATGTTAAGGCTGGATAAAATTAATTATCTTTACGCCACTTAACATAAGGAATTACAATTGAGTTATAATGTTGTATATCAAGATATTGGCTTAAGGGATTACAAAGAAACCTGGGATTATCAGGAGGGGATCTTTAAGAGTCTAGTTGATAGTAAATTACAGTACCAACAGGGTGCTGTTCCAGATAATGACACTTCTCCGGGAACCTTGATTTTTGTTGAACATCCTCATGTTTATACACTTGGAAAGAACGGATCGGAGAATAATCTTCTTCTTGACTATATCCAGCTTCAGGCAAAGGATGCAACCTTTTACAGAATCGACAGGGGAGGAGATATTACTTATCATGGCCCCGGACAAATTGTAGGGTATCCGATATTTGACCTGGAGAAGATAAAGATCAGTCTTAAGGAATACATTCACCTTCTTGAAGAGGCTGTGATTATTACGATTGAAGGGTTTGGCCTGACAGGGTCTAGACTTGAGGGAGCAACAGGGGTTTGGCTCGATCCCTGTATTCCAGGCAAAACGCGTAAGATATGTGCTATCGGAGTCAGGGCCAGCAGGTATGTTACAATGCATGGTTTTGCATTTAATATAAATACCGATCTGACATATTTTAATTATATCAATCCCTGTGGTTTTACAGATAAAGGAGTCACTTCGATTGAAAGGGAGCTTGGTAACATGCAGGATTTTGATGCTATAAAGCTGAAGCTTAAAAATAATCTTCAGAAGGTTTTTGATCTGAAATGGATTAATAAATAGAAGGATGGAAAAGAAATGGGTTGTGAAAGAAAAAGGAGATACTGCTGTCGTTAAGCAACTGGAAAGTGCTCTTGGTGTATCAGAAGCCCTGGCAAATCTCATGGTACAGAGGTATATCACAACACCTGAAGAAGCCAAAGCGTTCTTTGAGCCTGACCTGAGTTACCTTCATGATCCATTTTTGATGAAGGATATGAATATTGCGGTTGAAAGGATTTCGACCGCAATTAAGAAAAATGAGAAGATACTTGTTTACGGCGATTATGATGTAGATGGTACTACTGCAGTAGCACTGATGTATTCATTTCTTAAGGATCAGTTTTCAAATGTTGCGTATTACATACCTGACAGGTATAAAGAGGGTTACGGTGTTTCATTCCAGGGTATCGATTTTGCATTTCAGAATAATTGTAAGATTATGATCACCCTCGACTGTGGAATAAAGGCTGTGGAAAAGGTTAAGTATGCAAGGACAAAAGGTCTCGATGTCATAATCTGTGATCACCACTATCCGGGGGATGAGATCCCTAAAGCAGTTGCAGTTCTTGATCCCAAGCAACCTTCATGCAGTTATCCTTATAAAGAATTGTCCGGATGCGGCGTAGGATTTAAACTTATACACGCATACTCGAGGGTTCATGGCATTCCATTCAGTAAGATAGCTCATTATCTCGATCTGGTCGCAGTGAGCATAGCATCCGATATTGTACCTCTTACCGGAGAGAACAGGGTGCTGGCGTACTTCGGATTGAAACAACTGAATGAGTCACCCCGTATGGGACTGAAAGAAATTATCCGGGAAGCCGAAGTGAGTCGTGCTTTGACTGTCGAGGATGTGGTCTTTAAAATCGGGCCAAGAATAAATGCAGCAGGAAGGATGGAAACAGGCAGCAAAGCTGTTGATCTGCTAGTTTCCAGCGATTCAAAACTTGCTACCGGGATCAGTAAGGAGATCAATAATTTTAATATTGAAAGAAGAAGTATTGACCGCATAATCACTACAGAGGCGATGCGGATGATATCAGAGGATCAGAGAACGGTAAACGCAAGAACAACAGTTCTTTTTAATCCCCGATGGAAAAAAGGGGTTATCGGGATTGTGGCTTCGAGACTTATTGAAACATATTACCGCCCTACAGTTATTCTTACAGAATCAAATGGTTTTGCAACAGGTTCGGCACGGTCGGTTCAGGGTTATGATCTCTACCAGGCTATTGAAGCCTGCAGCGATCTGCTCGAGAGTTTCGGTGGCCATATGTTTGCTGCCGGGCTTACCCTGAAAAAGGAGAATATAGTACCATTTATGGAACGGTTTGAACAATTTGTAAACAGTACCATAACCGAGGAACAACTTGTTCCACGGGTATTTATTGATACAGAACTCTCATTTTCAGAGATAAACGAAGAGTTCTTTAATATTATGAACAAATTCCAACCCTTCGGACCAGAAAATATGTCGCCTGTCTTTGTTTCGCGAAATGTATTTGATGCAGGAACAGGCAGGATGGTTGGTTCAAGTGGGGAACATCTAAGACTTGATTTATACCAGGAATCATCAGAGCAGAAAACTTTCCCGGCAATAGCTTTCAACCAGGCAAACCATTTTGAGTATATAAAAGGAGGCAATCCTATTGATATCTGCTATTCAGTAGAGATGAATGAATTCAGAGGAAACAGGAATCTTCAGCTTAACATAAAGGATATTAAAATTCCTGAAAATAAAATGTAAATTTATCATTCCTAAAACCATAATCTTATTTGCATTCTGAATTCCCGGGTTTCTTTACAGACCTCACTGTTTTTTACCAATGATGTAAAGGCATATTTGACTCTGATATCTGCAAGTTCGCTGATCTTCCATCCTGCCATAATATAAGAGCGGCTACCCTCACCTGATAATACAGGAATACTGAAACTGTACACCATGTCATTCTCATATGTATAGAGCCTCGAATCCCAGTCACTGGTTCTGAAAATGCAATATCTGAACCAAAAAGAAACCGGTACAGTTCTGAACCTGTAATTTATATCCTGTAAAAGGAGCATCCCTTTGCTTCCTGAAGGGGTTATAATCCTGTAATCTATGCGGCTGCCAATCGTCAACCTTTCATAAGGAGAATATCTTAAAGTCCCTTTTATTGTCCGGCTGACAGTCTCTTCCTGCTTTATTATCCCGTTATTTTCCTGTCCGTTTAACATTAAGTAACGGTAGTTATAAGATGCTTCCAGGGTTATTTTTTCTGTTGGAAGATATTTAACTCTTATCTCCCGGCTATTAGACATTGATGGGGCACTGCACCTGTATTTTAACCAGGGGTAGTAACGGAGGTCGCAACCTGCACTTATAAACAGAAACCTTGCAGCTTCAAAAGTGAAATTGCCAAGTAACCCATTAAGGTTGCCTCCGCCTGAGCTACTGAATGGATTTTTCCCATGGAAACTTATAAAGCCGGGTTCATAATTCCTGTACAACAGATTAATATTCAATCTGTCAGCAGGGCGGAATGATAATCCTTGTATCAAAGCATATTTCTTGTTATAATTCACTGAAACTTCACCGAAAAAAATTAACTTTCTGTATATCGCATTATAATAAGCTGTTGTAATTGTATTTAGCTCCCCGTCAAAATCATAAATATCTTCCGGTTTCAGGCTCGCTGTCTTTACCGGCAGGGAGAACCTGTTTTCGCACCATATCATGCCAACCCTGAGGTTATTAAAATTACATGAAAGGTCAGCCCCATAACCAATTTCGGTTACAACATCTTTTTTAATGACAGCAGAAGGAGTGTCATGTAGTCCTGTCCGGTAGAAGGTTGCTATGTAATCATTTGATAAACCGTTTGTTGAACCAAGAGTGGCATCAATTTCATTTACTGAATAAAATAGGGAAAATCCAAAATTCTTAAGCTGAAACTGAGCAGCAGTTCCACGGAAAAAGTTGTTTTCTTCAGTTGAGGTGTAAGGTTTTATCTCATCTCTACCAGATAAATAGCCTGACGAAGTGAGAGAGAGGCCGGTCCTGATGCCTGTATTGATGTTTGTACCTTGCCCGAAACGCGCACTATAATCGCCAATGATGATCTTTCTCAGGATTCCAGTTCCGGAATAAGCAAAGTGGGCCGAAAGAAAATCCGGCCGTGGTGGATTGCCACTGAAAAATTTCTCACCGTTATCTTTTTCGGTGGTAACTCCTCCGGATAAAGCTCCTGCTGTGAATTTGTATTTAGTGAGTATTTTCCATGACGAACCAATTGTGGAAGTCTCTGTGTCCGAAGTTTTAACAGAAATATTTGTCAGTAAAGTATTTCGCCATACTGAAGAATCAGGAACCGAAATAGGCCTGGAGTTAAGAGTGATGAAAGGGATCATCATCTCAGTAATCTCCCTCTCGAAACCGGGGATATTAACTATTTCAAACAGAGAAATAATTTTTCCTGAGGAATGTATATAATCGGCCAGTGCTTTGATCTGGAAATCAGATAGAAAGAATAATCTGGACAGTTCGGTTTCATCTGCAGAATTCAGTCGGACAGGATTTTCAGTCAGTTCCTGAAGCCTTTCTAAATAAAGAGGACTCGCCTCCGGATCTGAATCATCAGCAGCTAACTCTTCAGCGATTGATATAATTATCTCCGATAATTTCCCTTCCTGACAGAAAATAAATTTTGGAATAAACAATAGAAATAAAATGAATACGTTTCTTATTAATAGTAATCTTAAATCTTTATTAACCGCAAAGCACGCAAAGTATTTCCGAAGTAATTGAGACAATACTATATTAATAATCCGATTTTTCATATTCGGTTTACTACTCTTTTTATACCCTCTTTTAATAATGAGACATTGAAATTAATAAGTAAGCCAAGTTTGTAATTACATAGCTTCATGTAAGTTAAAGTTTGAGCTAAATGCACTTCATTCAAAGCTTCAACACTTTTTATCTCAATAACTACCTTATTCTCAACAAGAATATCAATTCTGTAACCGCATTCAAGCCTTACTTCCTCATAAACTAAGGGCATTGGCTTTTCCTTCTCAACAAAGAAATTTGACTTATTAAGTTTGTAGAACAAACATTCTTTATATGCACTTTCCAATAATCCCGGACCTAATGATTGATGCACTCTAATTGCCAATCCTATTATTATGTTTGAAATTTCATTTTCATTCATGATCAATTTTATTGAAGGGTTCTTCTTTGCGACCTTTGCAATTACTTTGCGACCTTTGCGGTTAAGGGATTTAAATTTGGTTTTTATAGTTATTTGATTTGAAATATCAGTGAAGCTGAGGATGTTACACCAAGCTTTTCGTGGGTTACAAAACCAATATCAATCTTCACAAATTTTACAAGATATCCGAATCCGAAACTGAATGATGTATTATCGGTATTAAACCCACCTCTCAGCCAGACTCCTTTTCCTGCTTCATATTCAAAACCAGATTTGAAGATGAGCTTATTACCTGTACTCATTTCAGCTTCCACACCTCCAAAAAGTGTTTTGCTCAGATCAATTCCTGCTCCGATCCTGACTGTTGATGGCAGATAACTTTTTCTTAAGGAGTTTGGAAAAGGATTAAAGAGATGTACCCCAAGATGAATATTTTCCGAAGGTATAATCAGAAGCCCGGCTTCGAATGTAAGAGATTGCCTGTTGCTATATTCTCCTGTTGTTTTTTCAGAGAAATAATCTACCTGTATACCGGCTGAGATTTTTTCAGAAAGTTTTATTCCACATGAAAGTGCAGCCATCTCTCTTCTGAAATCGGTATATCCGAAATGTGAGTAAACGGCTCCTAAAGAAGCCTTACCTGCAGGAATGATCAGACCGGCGGAACGAATTCCCAGTTCCCTGATGCTGAACCTGTTCTCATAGTTGAATCCGAAAGAAAATGAGTTGTTATAAGCCAGGGAAGCCTGGTTATGGAACGACGACCAGAAGCCGGATTTCATAACACAAGAGTATGCCATCCCTGCTTCAGCTGCCCCGGCCGAAAGACGATAAGGATCGCCTCCGGAGGCGGATAATGACAGGAAAACAAAAAAAACCGAAACAGATATTTTGTGCAGCGAGTACAAACTGTTTCAAAAAATTATAATACTAAATTACATAAAAAATGAATTATATACAAAGAATTCAAAAAAAATAACCGCAAAGAGCGCTAAGAAGGCGCAAAGCACGCAAAGAATGTCATGAATGGTTCTTCTTTGCGACCTTTGCTTAAACTTTGCGACCTTTGCGGTTTAAAGAAGACTCTTAATTAGTCTTGTATTGGTATTTTACATTCTTCAATTCTTCGTTAGCTTCTACTATCTTTTTCTTCAGACTTTCCTTGTGTTTTACCACTGCCTTCAGAATTGTCTCATCCCCGGTGGCAATTATCTGGGCAGCAAGGATCCCTGCATTTTGAGCTGCATTAACACCAACAGTTGCAACCGGTATTCCGGGAGGCATCTGGAGGATTGAAAAGATGGAATCCAAACCTTCCAGTGAAGCTTTTATTGGTACTCCGATAACAGGAAGCGGTGTCATAGCAGCAATAACACCCGGAAGATGAGCTGCCATTCCGGCAGCAGCAATAATCACCTTGATTCCGCGTGATGCAGCATTCTTTGCAAATTTTTCGACCTCTTCAGGAGTCCGGTGGGCCGACAGTGCATTCATCTCGAATGGTATTTTGAAATCATTAAGAATCTGAGCCGCTTTTTCCATTACCGGCAGATCTGAGGTACTGCCCATTATTATGCTTACCAGAGGTTCCATATTATTAATTTTAATTTAACTTCCTGATAAGGACAAAAATAAGGTAATATTTTCATATTTTCGCACCGGGCGATAATTCAAAAATTGCCAATATGAAAGAGATCCGGATACTCGATAAAAAGTTCACAGAATATATCACAGAACAGGACATTCAAAAGAGAATAATAGAACTGGCCCGGCAGATAAACTATGACCTAGCTGGTAAGGATGTGGTTTTTCTCGGCATACTGAACGGCGCTTTCCTCTTTGCGGCTGATCTGTTCCGGAGAATTGACCTGGAAGCCCGGATATCTTTTGTAAAGCTGGCGTCATACGAAGGAACAAGCTCCTCCGGGACGATAAAAGAACTGATTGGCTGGAATGAGGATATTAAAAACAAATATATTGTTGTTATAGAAGATATCATCGATACCGGAGGGACACTGGAACGAATTGTTGATGAGCTTGTTATAAGAAAGGTTTCTGATGTAAGAATTGCCTGTTTGCTATTTAAGCCCGATGCTTATAAAAAAGATATACCTATCGATTATACAGGTTTTAAGATCCCGAACAATTTTGTAGTAGGTTACGGCCTCGATTATAACGGGTTTGGTCGTAATCTTCCATCTATTTATACTTTAGTAAGTTAAGGGTGTGTAATAATCTTTATAATATTAACTAATGATGTTCAAAGTATTCTATTACGCACCCTGAATCAAATTATAATTTCTATTCTATGGTAAATTTTCTGATTTTTGGTCCTCCCGGTTCAGGTAAGGGTACTCAGTCAGTGAAACTGGCTGAGAAATTCAATCTTACTCACCTCTCAACAGGTGATATGCTTCGTGTCGAGATTGCTGCAGATACAGAACTCGGTAAGAAGATGAGCCTAATAATGTCAAAAGGTGAACTGGTTCCCGATGAGGTCGTGATCGAAATGATAGCTGCAAAAATTGACAGCACAAAAGACTGTGCCGGATTTCTTTTTGACGGCTTCCCCCGTACTGTTGCACAGACAGTGGCACTCGAGAAAATGCTGAATGACAGGGGTATGAAGATCAACAGCATGCTTGTTCTTGATGTGGAGCATGTTGAGCTTGTTAAAAGGTTAATTGCAAGGGCAGAACTTTCCGGAAGGCCGGATGATAAGGATCCTGCAGTTATTGAAAACCGGATTGATGTTTATAAGGCAAAAACAGAGCCGATTATTGACTACTGCCGCAAAAGAGGTATCTATCAGCCGGTTAATGGTATGGGATCAATTGAGGATATCTTTAAAAGGCTTTCCGATTATATGAAAAAGTTGATCTAATACTTTTAAATCTCTGTGAAGGTACGCCCCACTGACCCCCAGAAGAGGGGTTAATTCAGAGCAGTTAATTAGCCCCCCCTCTTCGCTTTCCATCGGCCGCCATAGGCTTGTCGCCTACGCTCCAAAGCTTCAGCGACGGAGCGCCGACGGCGCTGCGCGAAGCTTCAGCGAAGCAAAGCAGGGGGGATGGGGGGTGAAACTCAAAAAGGCAATAATGATATAGGTTGCTGATTATTAACAAATTAATGTTTGAAAAGAGGTATTTATGTCTGGTTCTAATTTTGTTGATTATGTGAAAATCTACTGCCGTTCTGGTAACGGAGGGGCAGGCTCTGCTCATTTCCGGAGGGAGAAATTTATCCCAAAGGGTGGTCCTGATGGTGGTGACGGAGGGAGGGGAGGACATATTATATTAAGAGGTAATAGTCAGATGTGGACCCTGCTTCATCTGAAATTTCAACGGCATATTTTTGCTAACAACGGAGTCTCTGGCGGTGCACAACAATCAACCGGTGCCGATGGAAAAGATGTGATAGTTGAGGTTCCTCTTGGTACTATAGCCAAAAAGGGTGAGACAGAAGAGATTCTTTTCGAGATAACAAACCACGGCGATGAGAAGATCCTTGCCAAAGGTGGCCGGGGCGGACAGGGCAACACCCATTTCAAATCTGCTACAAACCAGGCACCAAGATACTCACAGCCGGGAGAACCAGGTGTTGAGGATACATTTGTCCTTGAACTTAAAATTCTTGCCGATGTGGGACTGGTCGGTTTACCTAATGCAGGAAAATCAACACTCCTGTCGGTTGTCTCAGCAGCAAAACCAAAAATCGCCGACTATCCCTTTACAACTCTCGTACCCAACCTGGGAATAGTCTCTTACAGGGATGATAAATCTTTCGTGATGGCCGACATACCCGGGATCATTGAGGGTGCACATGAAGGCAAGGGCCTGGGGGTCAGGTTTTTGCGGCATATTGAGAGAAACTCAATGCTACTTTTTATGGTCCCTGCCGACAGCAAAAACATCAGGGAGGAATATGAAGTCCTGGTGAACGAGTTAAAGATGTATAACCCCGAACTGCTTGATAAAAAGCGCGTTCTGGCAATCTCTAAATCAGACATGCTCGATGAGGAGCTGATGAATGAAATCAAAAAGGACCTGCCGGATATTCAGTGGTTATTTATCTCTTCACTTACCGGTCAGGGATTGATTGCATTAAAAGATATGATCTGGAAAGCGCTAAATAATTACTAACGTTATTTTATGATCGGACATTTAGACCAGCAGCTTTTCCTGTTTCTGAACTCCATTAACTCTCCTTTCTGGGATAAAGTGATGCATACTATAAGTGGCACAGTAACGTGGGTGCCGCTTTACCTTGCCATCCTGATCTTTATGGGTTTCAGGTATAAAAGAAAATTCTGGATTATACTGTTGTTTATTATTGTAGCAGTAACTCTTACCGATCAGCTTTCGGTTTTTATTAAGAACTCGGTTGATCGGTTGCGTCCATGTCATGAACCTGCTCTTGAAGGGCTGGTTCACCTCGTAAAAGGTGAGTGCGGAGGAATGTATGGATTTGTCTCTTCACATGCAGCAAACTCATTTAATGTTGCACTTCTTAGTTTAACGTTTATTAAGAAAAGATGGTTTACAATCAGCATCATTATATGGGCTGCAGTTGTTGGTTACAGCAGGATATATCTTGGAGTACACTATCCGGGAGACGTGATCTGCGGATCACTTCTCGGATCGCTGATTGGCTGGAGCATGTACAAATTCTATGCATTAACTGATAAGAAAATTCTTCAGAATAAACAATATTTTCTTTTGCCCCCAACCCCCTGAAGTGGGCTTATAAAATCCACAGATTTAACCCCCCTTTAGCGGGGCGGGGGGCGTCTGATAAGCAAGGATATATTAATGAAGTAATGTATTGTATCAATCTCGAATCGCACGATCCTTTCTTCAATCTTGCCGTTGAAGAAAACCTCCTTAAAAACAGAAAGGAAGATTTTCTGATGCTCGGAATTAACGACAGTTCGATCATTATCGGGAAACACCAGATTGCCCACCGGGAAGCCGACACTAAATTTGTTGCTGAAAACAACATCCCTGTAATTCGAAGGATATCCGGGGGAGGAACTGTATTTCATGACATGGGGAATCTTAATTTTTCATTTATTTTGCAAAGTGAACATGGAAAACAGGTTGACTTCCGGAGGTATACCTTGCCTGTAATTAGCTTCTTATCTTCGCTGGGAGTTGATGCAAAACTTGAAGGGAAGAATGATCTGAAAGTTTCTGTTTACAAGATTTCCGGAAATGCTGAACATGTTTATCGTAACAGGGTACTGCATCATGGGACTGTGCTCTTTGATGCAAATCTTGATTTACTGAAAAAGTCAATCAGAAAGGATAAAAATAGATATATCACAAGAGCAGTTGGTTCAAATCCATCATCTGTTATGAACCTGAAGGATACATTGAATAATATTAAAGATATTTATGAGTTCAGGTCATTGATGATGAATTGGGTTCTTAAGAATTTCCCTGATGCGGAATTATACAGCCTTACTCCCGAAGAGATGGAAGAGGCAGAATCGCTGGCTGAATCAAAATACCGGACATGGGAGTGGAATTATGCATATGGACCTGAATATCAATTCTTTAATAGTTTTGAATTGAACGGAAGACAACACACTTGCAGACTTTCTGTAAAAGATGGAATCATCCGGAAATGTGAAATTAATGGTTCCGATGAGATGGTGGCTGCCTGGCAAAAATTAATTGGCTGCCGGCATATGGTCAGTGAATTGTTGGAAGTTTTACAAAAAGGAAATTTTTCAATACAGTATAATGAG
>JBGOZX010000129.1:0-11902 GCA_041480425.1 Bacteroidia bacterium | reverse complement strand
TTTCCATTTTTGCATTTGACCTTTCAAACTGTATCCATTGAAAGAATGATAGGGATAAATCTCGCTTCTTCCTTCACTTAAAATAGGCACAGGATTAGGATCACTGTAAGGATAAGTCAGTATGTCTCTGGATTCTACCGTTATGGACGCATTTTGGGCCATAAGCATCTGAGACAAAATTAAAAATGCAAATAGTAAATTCCTTCTAAGCATAGTTGTAAGTATTTAAGTTGAAAACAAAATATGTGAACTTTTAAATGATATTATTACGTTGAAAATTACCATAAGCAAATTAATATTCAAAATTAACCAACATAACGAAAGAGTCAATTTAATTATGAAAAAATATTAATTATTATTTCTGATCCTCAATCAGCAAATTCCAGGGTTTTATAGAATTCGATTTTTATTTTTTTCATAAATTCTACCTGTTTTCTGAAGAGCATTTCATGTCCTTCGTCTCCGCTGAAGAAGTCCAGTGTTTTATATGCAGTTTCGATATCGGGAAATTCATATTGCCAGATTAAGCTATTCACCGGTTCACTGGCTGAAATTGGCTGCATTCGTTTACCCTTTGGATAATCTGGACGTTTCTTTTCCAATTCATCAAATTTCTTCTCAAGTACCATAAATTCATGCTCATGGCATGGATCAAATTGTTGTATGATGCGCATTACAATCCCCATATTGTTAATCCTCCAATAGTTTTATTATTTTTTCAGAAAAAGTCAGATCAGAAGTATTTAAAAACTTATTCAGCGATTGCCTGTCAACTCCCTTGTGGATGGTATCAGGAGAAGTAACGCTTAATCCGGCAACCACCGATGCAAGCTGTTGGGCATCAAAAAGATGAAGCCCAAGGGCAAGTCCGCAGATGATACCTGAGAAAAATGCATCACCGGCGCCTGCAGTACTGATTGCCTTGGTATTTATAGAAGGAAAACTGTTCAGTTGATGACCATCCCAGCACCAGCTACCTTTTTTTCCCGTTGTAACCGAGACCATTATATTTTTATTAAGTGCCTGCAGGTTTTTAATGGCTGATTGAACGATTGATGCTGTATCTGTTTTATCAACATGACTACCAGCGACAGCTGATGCCTCATCTATATTTATGGCAATCAGATCAGTATATGCTATCAATCCACCTTCCATAGCATCGTGTATCTCCCCTGTGGTAAATGAAGCAGTGCAAAACAACCCGTTCTGTTTTCCCATCTCAAGGAGTTTTCGCCTTGCTCCGAGTGGTACTTCAGGTGCCGCCATAATGATCCCTTTTGATCCTAGTTTTTGTATTTCAGCCCCTGCCTTTTCAATGAAGTCTGCATCTACCATTGCGCTTGCCGAATTATCTGTAGTCAGATTGCCACCGCTGCTATCGGGATAAGAGAAGCAGAATGAAAATAAGGTTGACACATGTGGAATCTTTTCAACTCTATTCATTTCAAAACCTGTTTCCCTCATTTCATTGAATAGTATTTGACCGATATCATCATCCCCTATCTTGCCAACCGGTATTACGGAAAAGGAGGGGCCCAACAAAACCTTAATATAATGCAATATGATATGTTGCTTGCAATAATCGCAGACATCCAGGAAATGACCGCTTCTGCTTTCCTCTCTTCCCAAGGTATGATCATCATTAAGTACAAAGAATTTTCCGGAACCGATGCCTCCGGTTCCGATGATCCCGGTATAACTCAAGCTGCGTGGATCAAACTTTAATTCCTTTGCGATCATCCTGCATATCAATAAATAAGCTCCCAATCCGGGTTTTCGCTTATCGGGTGCGTGGCGGTTTCAATAGTGGCAGTGAGTATCGCATCAGGATGTTCCTGGCAAAGTGTGATGGGGTACTCCGGAGTCAAGGGACCAAATAAAGCAACCCTGAGTGCTGTTTGCTTCCAGGCCCCTGTGTCACTGAACAATCTCACTTTTTTGGCAGAGAGACATTCCTTAACCCCTAATGTGACCGACATGGGCGGAACAAACTGGTAGGCCGATCCAAATGTGCGTTGTGCCAATGCAATTATTGTGTCCGGGTTGTTCTCCTGTATCCTTACTGTTGAGTTCCGGACATCATCCAGTGTAACATGACTGAAAGGATGCCGCCTTGCCTGATTGTAGGCTATATGTCCATCCTGGCCCCAGCCGCCATACGTAATGTCGATAGGCGCCTGCTCAATATTTTTTATTACCTCCTGAATGTTATTTGCGTTCAACCAGATCCTGTTTTCTGCAGGAACAGACAATTCAGGCATGATGGGATTATAAAAGTGCTTTTCCATAAATCCCCGGAAATTGTAAGGATGCTTTTTAGGTAATTCCCGTCCCTGCCAGTCAAGGCATTCATCCATGTGAAAGACAACCAGGTTTTTCAAACTGATCTGCTCTCCGTTGACAAGATCGGTAAAAGGTTTGTACCAGCATGCAGGACCACATGGAATAATAGCGCGGGTCGTTTTTCCTTTTGAATTATTCGCCATTATTTCATCGGCCAGTTCCCTGGCCATAAGCATGCCCATTTCCTGAGAGTCCTTCACCAGCCGAAAGGGGACTTTACGTGCCGGGTTATTCTCCAGTTGATCATATGGAATCTTACACCATGGATAAAGCGCTGCTGCTGTGATAGTATTACTCATAAGTAAATATTATTTTTCATCCGGAATAGTAATCAATATTGTAGTTTTATAACACCACGCGAACCCTGCATATTAGTTGCCTGTAAAACAATCTGGAGCATTCCCTGATCGGGGAGGTATGCAAAACTCTCTACTACTAATCCGTCAGTAACTGAAACAACCTTTTCGGGTTTACTGCATTGTATCTTAACGGTTTGCCTGCCGTACATTTTCAGGGATATTAGGATTTGGCTGTCCTCTTTGCTTAATCCGTAAACATTGTATGTTCCGTCATTAAATACATGCAAGGGCATTAAAGCGGTACCTATGCGGTATTGTAACCTGTACTTTTTCTTTTCCAGCTGAGGAAGGTATAGAAAGGCAAAACCCTCCTCTTCAAAATAGGCAGGGATCAGATTCCCATTGATAGTGGCATCCGTAACATGCTGGCTCGTTTCCAGTTTCAGCTTTAAAACCAGATTACCCAGAATGTCATTCCGATAGGCATCATCGGCCATTTGTGTGTTGTCGATTTCAACAATTCCCGGCTCAGTTTCAAGTATTCGTGCATATTTTTTGTAAAGCCATTGCGAATGCAATTGCTCCGTATTTTTGGCAAGGTATCGGTTGGAGAGTCGCTGAAATTGGTGATAATAATCGATAAATTTTGCCGTTACTTCAGGCTGCAAAATATCATCTGAGGCTAACCAGTTGGCCCAATGGCTTTCAATAATATCAGTACCCTGCATATCGACAGGTACTTTGGGTAATGAGTTATAATCATAATAATGGTTACCATAATTCATGCGGTTGATTACATGCGTGCCGTGATCAAATCCTCCTCCGTTGACCTCCTGGGGAGGTGAAAGTTCGGGAATTTGCCCGAAGTCGGTGTTGGCATATTTAACCCCAGCCTGTGAAAGCACTTTCCCAAGGCTGTAATCCCCGTCCGGATTCCAGTAATAACCATAGGCACAGGCCGTAAAGCTCTCAGGAAATGTATGTCCGTTCCGGGGAGTAAACCCATATTGCGCCATGATTTCCCTGAAGCCTTGTATATGTTGCTGTAACGTTTCTTCCGGCCAGGGTTCGCGGTCAATCAGATTATACCATTCTGCACGCCGCTGGATACCGTCATCAGCCCAATACTCATGACCAGTGCCATGAAGTCCGAATTCCATATGGGAAGACGCATTTAACACATACTTCATAATTTCAAGCTGCTCGTCACATACCCGCCGGGTATTATCCCATTTTTCCCGCTGGCGGGTTGTAGTGGGATATTTTGCCAGCACATTCTCCCTGTCCATCTCACATAAAACAAACAAGCATTGAACCCTTACTCCAACTACTTTGGCGACATCCACGATGTATCTATAGTCATTCAGATCGAATGTTCTTTTAATACCTACTCTGACAGGCCCGGGAGGAACATTCCTGGAGAGATTGCTCCCTTCATTCCAGCCTAAATCATCTATTGAAAAGGCAAATGCCCTGGGAAATACTACTTTATTCATATTACTTCCTTTCATTGTGCATCAGCTATATTTATATGCTTTATAGTTGTGCTCCTGTTTTATCCTGCTGTTGCCTTATCAATAAAAGCAATCCAAACAAAATAACAGGATACCATGGGAGTTGCCTGTGATAACTATGATCCAATACTTATTATTTGCTATGATAAGCTTTGAACAAATATATGAATAATAAGCTTTCATAACTTTAATCCAGTTAAAAAAACATAATAAAAGATTGTAATTATAAAAAATGATACGTAAATTGTGCCTTACAATTGAAATGAAAGATTAAAAGTTAATTTTCCCCTTTCAAAAATAACCTTTACACCTATGAAACTATTTTACCGACAACTAAGAAAAATAGGGCTGTTTTTAATTCTTATTACAGCTTGCACCTTCGTTTACGGGCAAATCCCTGTAAAAGGCAAGGTAATCTCTGCAGAAGATAGCCAGGGGATACCCGGTGTGAGCATCAAAGTCAAAGGGACTACTCAAGGAGTGCTATCAGGCGTTGATGGTACTTACAGTATTTCTGTAAGAACAAAGGAAGATTTACTGGTGTTCAGTTTTATGGGTTTTGTTACTGAAGAGATCATTGTTGGTGATAAAAAGTACATTGACATTACCCTGGTTCCAGATATAAAAGAGTTAGAAACCGTTGTGGTTATGGGCTACAGCACAAAAAAGAGAAACGAAATTACAAGTGCTGTAACCACAGTATCTTCTGATAAACTTCTTGACGTTACTGCCAATGATATTGGAACCATGCTGCAGGGGAAAGTAGCTGGTATCCAGGTCATAAATAGTTCAGGCGCCCCGGGGGCAGGTTCTGAAATTCGCATCAGGGGAATCTCTTCCTTTAGTGCACCACAGGGACCTCTTTACGTCGTAGATGGTATTATCGGTGGAACATTTGATCCAAACGATGTTGAAACAATAACTGTGTTGAAAGATGCAGGCGCAACTGGCATGTACGGATCACAGGCAAATGGAGGCGTTATTGTGGTTTCAACCAAGAAAGCCAAGTCAAATAAACCCCAGTTCGAGTTTAAGGTAGTTAACGGATTCCGTACTGCCGATCATGGAAATGTAGAAATGATGGATAGTAAAACCTTATATGCCTATCATCGGGAATATTTCCGTGATCCTCAGAAATTTGTTGTAGATGACAGAAAATTCAAGTCTGCAAGACCTTCATCACTGCTGGATGTGAATACCGATTGGTTGTCTGAAACCTTTAGTCCCGGTAGGATACAGAACTATTTTTTGTCGTCGGCAGGCAGAGGTGATAAACTCTCCTATTATCTGGGTGCCAGTTATTATGATGAAGAAGGCACCTTTATTAATTCCAATTTTCAGCGTGCTAACCTAAGGGCGAACACTATCTATAAATTTTCCGATAGAGTTTCCCTTACCAACAATATTAATATAAGTGGGTCGAAAAACATTGGCACAGATTATATGAATATCTATTATGCTTACACCAGCATGCCCTGGGATAACCCCTATGATGAGAATGGCAAAGCCAGAAGTTTCAAAACTGCTGAAGGTATATGGTCTAAAGACAAGATAAATCCAATTCAGGCAGCAGAAAATTCCGAGCTAAGTAATAAATCTTTTAGTTTTGACTATGATATTGACTTAAGTATTAAGATTTTAAAATGGTTAACATTTTCAACTTCAAACAGGTTGAGTGCTTATGCATTTATGGACAAGACTTACTATTCAAAAGCAGCAGACAACCTTTCATATTTTGGAACAGGTTACGTCAGCTCTCAAAATAGTTTTAATTATAGTGGTATAACTACGAATTTATTGAATTTTAGTTTTGATGGAGCGAGTCATTCATTAAGCGGATTAATTGGATTTGAGGCCCAGGGAGGAAACGATGATTACATCTTCGGGTCAGGGATGGGTATCCCTGAGGGGCTAAGAGTTCCATCAGTTGCATCTGGTCAGTACTTGATCAGAGGTTCTCCTACTAAGTCAGTAATGCAATCGTTCATTTCTCAAGTGAACTATAATTACACCGGCAAGTATTTCTTTTCTGCTTCATATCGAATAGATCAGTCGTCACAATTTGCACCAAATAAGAGAACTGCAAAGTTTCCCAGCGTTTCAGCAGCATGGCTGATTAGTAATGAAGATTTTGTAAAAAGCATATCGGCTATTTCTAATCTTAAACTTAAGGCCAGTTGGGGTAAAACAGGGATGAAAGATATTGGCCCATACCGGTATATGGAAATGTTCAGTTTTTCCTCTCAATATGATGGTCAACCGGCGGCTGTTCCAACCCAAATGGCCAATCCGGATCTAACATGGGAACAAACGGATCAGTTAAATGCTGGACTTGAAATCGGATTATTGAAAAGAATCGATCTGGAAGTGAATCTTTACAAAAACATGACCAAGGATTTATTAGTTGAACGAGCATTGCCTCCTTCCGGTGGATTCAGAACACAATGGCAAAACATTGGAAAGGATATGAATAGTGGAATTGAGTTAAGCCTGACAGCTGCCGTTATTAAAACAAGCGATTTCAACTGGTCATTAGACTTCTCCATTGCTTATAACAAGAATAAATTGTCCGGTTTTGGAAGTGATACTATTATTACTTCGAATTCATATGGTGTGACTCAGGTATACCATAATGGATCACCTCTTTATTCATGGTATGCAAAAGAGTTCTATGGAATCGATCCGGCTAATGGATCTATGCTATGGGTAGGAAAGGATGGTAAAACGACACACGAATACCAGGATGCAAGATATATAGAATATGGTACACCGATGCCTAAGTTTCAGGGAGGATTTGCTACTGAGTTCAGGTATAAGGCTTTTTCTCTAAGGAGTAATTTTTCCTATTTATGGGGCAATAAGATATTCAATTATTTCAGGAGATATGTTGACCATGACCTGCAGGAAACACAATTTAATGTCATGATGCCGCGCGATGACTATAAACTCTGGCAGAAACCAGGTGATGTAGCTACAAAACCGCTTCCTCAGAACGCAAGAAATTCATTTGATCCCTCAACACGTTTCATTGATGATGGCAGTTTCCTGAAAGTGAGGAATATTACGCTTTCCTATGAACTCCCAAAGCAGGTGATATCAAAAATAAAACTCAGTGGTATGACTGTTTCTGTTGCTATGGATAACGTCTATACTTTTACTAATTTCTGGGGACAGGATCCTGAAGTTTCGATTGATCCGGGTTATGGAAATCTCCCGGGGTATGCTGAGTTCAAATACCCGAATAACAGGCAGTATATTTTAAGCCTTAATATTCGTTTCTAACACTACAAAAGCTAATTATATGAAAAAGATTTTAAAATACTTCGGACTTTTGCTGATCACCTTAACAGTTGCAGAGTGCGAACTTGATGTAATACCTCAGGATGCACTCACCGGTGAGCAGATTACTACTACCTCTGATGGATTGTCAAGTCTTGTTAATGGATTATATGCCATATTTAAGGAGTCCAATGGCAATAACTGTTATATCCGTCAATATTATCAAATGAGTGATTTTTCAAGCGATGATATTGTTTGTGCATACAAAACAGAGGACGACCTGATTAATAGTTTCAGGTATAAGGACAGAAGTGCTGAAAAATCCAATATTAACGCCTTTTGGGAAATGTCTTATAAAATTATTTATGGTGCAAATGTTGCAATATCAATGGCCGATCTGAAAGGTGATGATCCTTTCACCAATCAACTAAAGGGAGAAAGTTATTTTCTCAGAGCATTTGCAACTCATAACCTTGTCCGATTTTTTGCAAAACCATATAGTGATGCAAATAAATTACAACCAGGAGTAATTATCCGGGAAAGTAAGTCGGACAATATGCCTAAGGCAAGAGCTACCCTTGAGGATACTTATAAATACATTATCAGCAGTCTGAAGACAGCGGAGTCCGTTATGAGTGAGGAAATGCCCTCTGAAAGGAATAATGACAACCATAAGTTTGCAAGTATCTACTCAGTCTGGTCAATGCTCTCACGCGTTTATCTGTATAAAGGTGAGTTGGATAGTTGCATTATATATTCTGACAAGCTGATCAATTCCGGAATGTTTGAGTTAGAAACGCCAGAAAATTTTCCAGGTTATTTTGCTTCTGCAAAAACAGGATCTGAAAGTATCTGGCTTATCCCCTACAATCTGGTCGATGATCAGCTGAATGGTTCAGTAGCATCAATGATTTTTAATGGTAACAACTGTTGGGCCGAGGAAGGAGCTAGTTCTTCAATAATGGAAGATATGGGCTATGGAACGAGTATGGCGGACATTGATCAGCGATGGAAATATATTGTGACAGATGCTGCTGTTGTTAAGAATGGAGTTAATATGTTCTATATCAGCAAGTTTTCCGGACAGGACGATTCACCAACGCTTAGCTCTCCTGTGATGTTCCGCTTAGCTGAAATTTACCTCAACAGGGCAGAAGCGTATGCCAGGAAAACAGTTGTTACCAGTGCAGTTGCAGATTTAAATACGTTGCTTGAAAACCGTCTTATTGTTCCTGAAGGTGAAAATATCGATGATTACCTGTACGATGATGCATCAATAACAGTTGGTGAAATTGTTGATGTAGTTCTGAAAGAAAGGAGGATTGAACTTGCATTTGAGGGACATAGGATATTTGACCTTTTACGAAACGGGAAGGATGTTGTTCGCAATTATTGGGGTTTTCATCTTGACACTTATAACGGTGTACCATCTGGTAGTGAGCCTGGACTTGATGAACCCGGGGTTCTTTTTCATTTCAATGATCCTGAATTGATATACCCAATCCCATCAAGTGAGATCAGTACAAACAAACTTTGTGTACCTAACTTATAATTTTAAATACTATGAAATACTTCAAAAAAATACAATTATATATTGCTGCATTTCTATTATTTTTATTAATGTCATGCAGCAAGGAGGGTAAATATAATCTCGAAGATACTCCCCCACTGGATTTCCGTTCATATTATGATGGGCTGACTGTTACTTTCGCCAATGCAACGGAAGGTGCAACAGATATTTCATGGGAGTTTGGTGATGATTCACCTGTTGTTTCCGGTGATTCTGTGGAACATACTTATACATCAATAGGTAATTATGTTATTACCATGAATGGATCTCTTAATGGAAAATCATACATTTTCCATACTGTACTAAGGGTGGATAAACCATCTGTCATTAATCTTGAGGATGGTACATTCGACGATTGGAATGGAGTAACATACCCGGATTTCTTACTATCAGGTAAGGGTGCAATTGATACTGCTAAAGTTGATTATGATGCCAATTACATTTATTTATATGTTGAATTTGACTCTATTGCAGAAAATGCCGGTTTAATAGATCATATCTTTGGTGTATATATGGATGTTGACAATACTGTTTCATCCGGGTTTTCAATGAAAGAAATGGGTGTTGATTATGGATGTGAAGGGAATTTATACAATGGTGGATGGTTTGCACCAAGTAAAGTAGATTTAGTTAATGGAGACCCGGGTTGGCCTTTTGTGGGTTTTGAAAATGAAAAAGCAATCAGACCAGGTTATATTGTTAAAGAAGGCAATACTATAAAAATGGAATTTGGCATTTCAAGAGAAGTCTTTAAAATAAATTCCGATGCCATGTCATTTTCTATGAGTATTATGAATTCTGACTGGTCAGATGTTGGTAATCTGGTCACACCCTTGCCGGACTTTAGTGAAAAAATTCTTGTCATGATGAATAAGAGCAGCAAATAGTAAAGGATATGTTTTACAAAAAGAGGCTGTCTTAAAAGTGTTTTCAACCTCTTTTTTATTTTAATAATAATGAATACAAATTAAGCTATTATAACAGTTATACCTGAATCTTCAAGCCGTTTCCTATCCTCATCAGAAATACCTCCATCTGTTACAACTTTATGAATTTTTACAATTCCGCAGATGTAAGCCAAACTGCGCCTGAAGAATTTACTGGAGTCGCAGACAACGATCACTTCTTTGGAGATCTTAATCATAATCTCGTTAAAGTATGCTTCTTCAATATTAGGTGTATATATTCCATGCTTTGTATCAAATCCGTCTACTCCAATAAAAACTTTATCCACATAAAGATTCTGCAGGTTCTTCTCAGCCAGCGGACCTACCAGCGAAAGCGAATTTTTACGAAGATAACCTCCAGGTATGATGAGATTTACGTTTTTTAACTGGATGAGTTGACTGACTATATTCAACGCATTGCAAATTACTGTTATATCGTTGAGATGACCCAGGTTTTTGGCAACCTCCATCGTGGTTGTTCCTGAATCAATAATGATAGTGTCGTGCTCATTTATTAGTTGTGCAGCTTTCTTTCCAATCCTCACTTTTTCTTCATTGTTCAACTTGTCCTTTTCTGACAAGCGGTAGTCAATACCTACACCATTCTCTTTTTTGATGGCACCACCACGGGCCCTTATAAGCATATTTTTCTTCTCCAATTGCTCCAGATCATTCCTTATGGTTACTTCACTTACATCAAACTCCTTGCTTAGTTCATGAACCAACACTTGACCTGCTTCATTTATCTGATGCAAAATGCTTTTTCTTCTTTCAACTGTAGAACTCCTTTTACGCGTTTTCATATAGGAAATAGTTAAATAGTATACTCCTTGCTAAAGTAAAGATAACAATCTTAATTAATTTCAAAAGAACTTAAAGAAAAAAATTTGATAATGTTAAGGCTAAACTTTCATATACTTATAAATAAATAAAATATTCTTTCATTAAACTTGTTTTTATTTTCAATTTGTATAAATTTGCATTTGAGAATTACTATAAAATATCACGATATGAATCCACTTGGCTTTGAAAACTCTTTGTTGAATGAACATGGAGCTGTGCATACTGCAAATGAAATTGCTGCACAGCCCGAATTATGGTTGAAAATTTACCGGCAAATCCTGGAGGATAAAGAACGTATTTCATCTTATTTGAATGAAGCACTTCCGGAAGTATGCAAAATCATTCTGACCGGGGCTGGAACCAGTGCTTTCATTGGCCTGTCACTTCATGGAACTTTTTACCGGTCTTTGAAAATTCATACAGATGCAGTGGCAACCACCGACCTTGTTTCTCATCCGAATGATTATTTCTTTAACAATGAAACCATCATATTGGTTTCCTTTGCCCGTTCAGGCAACAGTCCTGAGAGCACTGCAGCGGTCGACCTTGCAGATAAGTTATGCAAAAAATGTTTTCATATCGTTATAACCTGTGATGCAACGGGTCAGCTTATCAGATTCCAGTCAAATTCAACAAGACTCATCGTATTGCTGCCTCCCGAAGCAAACGATAAAAGCCTTGCAATGACAGGTAGTTACTCAGGTATGCTTTTATGTGGATTTCTGGTAGCACGATTGAAGGAGATAGATATACTGGGCCCTCAAATTAATATTCTTCATCAATATGGCACAAAAATTATAGATCACTATGCCTCCCGGCTTAAAGAGATAGCTTCACTTGATTTTAACAGAGTCGTGTTTCTTGGTTCCGGTCCTTTTTATGGAACAGCTACTGAATCCCAACTAAAACTTCAGGAACTTACCGACGGTGCCATTATCTGTAAAAACGATTCCTACCTGGGTTTCCGTCATGGACCGAAAGCTGTTACCAATGAAAACACACTCCTGGTCTTCATATTTTCTAATAATCCTTATGTTCAACAATATGAAAAAGACCTGGTACTATCGATGAAAAAGGGCAAAAAAGCACTTTTTACAATCGGTATAT
>JBGOZX010000128.1:0-11933 GCA_041480425.1 Bacteroidia bacterium | reverse complement strand
CTGCCGTGAAGTCAAAAGTTTTCCGTCATAGGGTATGTTGACTGATTCATTTGATTTTACTTTACCGCTGTTCCACAAATCAGCTTTTCCGGTCAGAAGGTTTTCTTTTGTACTGGCGACCCTGATCTCCCAGGCAGTCTGAAACTGCCCGCATTCATTCTCGGGAACCGTATTTATCCAGGAGAGGCGTGGTTTCAGAATGTCCACCACCATGGGATTTTGGAGATTTTCACAGGTTAATTTAACCGGAGTAATCGCTGCGTGCATCTTACCTGTGAATATGACCAGACAGAAATAAATGGCTATTTGCTTTTTCATTTTCTAAAACTAATAAATTAATGTCCTGAAAGAACATCTGATGTTATTCTAATTGCCTTTAAGATAAATAGATTTCATCATGATAAAAACAAGAATCAAAATAATTCATAATTTAATCAGATGTTTTATTTATTCCGTAAATATTAGCGAATAATTCATAAATTCAACCATCTTTTACTTCAAAATAAATTAACTAAAGAAATATGAAAAAACTTGGTCTTTTATTATGTCTTATGGCGTTTTTATTGGAAACGCAAGCCCAGGATGTAAAAATGAATACATTCATCAATGATCTGATGAGCAAAATGACAGTTGAAGAAAAGATCGGACAACTCAATCTTACTACCGCCGGTGCATTTGTAACCGGTACGGCTGTAAATGAGAAAATTCGGCAGAAACTACGGTTGGGTCAGATTGGCGGTATGTTCAACGGTTTCTCAATTGCTTCCATGAGAGCTTCCCAGGATGTAGCTGTAAAGGAATCTCCCAACCATATTCCCCTCCTGTTTGGAATGGATGTAATCCACGGATACCGGACAATATTTCCTATACCGTTGGCCATGAGTTGTTTATGGGATATGTCGCTTGTTGAGAAAAGCGCACGCATAGCTGCTCAGGAGGCCACAGCCAATGGCATTTCCTGGACTTATTCCCCAATGGTGGATATAGCGCGCGATCCGCGTTGGGGAAGAATTGCCGAGGGGGCAGGAGAGGACCCATGGCTGGGTTCACAGGTTGCCAGAGCCATGGTAAAAGGCTATCAGGGCAATGACCTTTCCCTGAACAACACAATGATGGCCTGTGTCAAACATTTTGCATTGTATGGCGCTGCTGAGGCAGGTCGCGATTACAATACTGTGGATATGAGCCGGCTTACAATGTACAATGATTACCTTCCTCCTTATAAGGCCGCAGTTGATGCCGGTGTGGGAAGCGCAATGACTTCGTTCAACGTTGTGGACGGCATTCCGGCAACCGGAAATTACTGGCTTCTAACTGAACTTTTAAGAAACCAGTGGGGATTCAAGGGTCTTGTTGTTACTGATTACACAGCAATAAACGAAATGATCATGCATGGTATGGGTGACATTCAGACCGTATCTGCGTTGGCCCTGAAAGCAGGAACAGATATGGACATGGTAGGGGAAGGATTCCTTACAACCCTTAAAAAATCGCTGGATGAAGGCAAAGTAAGCCTGAAGGACATAGACCTTACCTGCAGGCGGGTACTTGAGGCAAAATACAAGCTGGGATTGTTTGATGATCCTTACCGGTATATGAATGAAGAAAGAGCCAAAACTGAGGTGATGACGCCGGAGAACCTGAAAGCAGCAAGGGCGATAGCTGCGCGGTCCATGGTTCTTCTGAAAAACGACAAACAGATACTGCCATTGAAAAAAACAGGCACCATTGCTGTAATCGGACCACTTGCCAACAGCAGGACCGATATGCTTGGCACCTGGGCTATGGGCGGAGACCAGAATAAGGTATCTTCCATTGTGGATGGTTTGAAAAATGTTGGAGGAAGTGCAGTAACGGTGCTGTACGCGAAGGGTTCCAAATTTACGGATAATCCCCAGCTTGCGAATAGCAGCAATCCTTTTGCCATGCCAGGGCAACAGCAATCCAAAGAACCTGAGGTATCGCCCGGGCAATTAATGAATGAAGCGTTGCAAACCGCAGGTAAGGCCGATGTGGTAGTCGTCGTGCTGGGCGAACCTGCTGCCTGGTCAGGTGAAGCTTCTAGCCTTACCGAGATCGGAATTCCAAAAGTGCAGCAGAACCTGCTTAAAGCTCTTCTGGCAACGGGAAAACCCGTTGTACTTGTCCTTATAAATGGCCGTCCACTGACATTATCATGGGAGAATGAAAATGTTAGCGCCATACTTGAGGCCTGGGCAGGTGGTACCGAAGCAGGAAATGCGGTTGCAGACATTCTATTCGGGGACTATAATCCTTCGGGCAAGTTAACAACAACATTCCCGGTAAACGTAGGCCAAATACCTCTTTATTACAACCATAAAAATACCGGACGGCCAATAGATCCTAATAACAAATTCACTTCAAAATACCTCGACAGTCCAAACGATCCGTTGTATCCCTTCGGTTACGGGCTGAGTTATACCAGCTTTGGATATAGTGATATCAGACTCAGCAAAAACTTGCTGAAGGGGAATGAAACACTCACGGCTTCGGTAACGCTGACTAATACCGGTAAATTCGCTGGAGAGGAAGTGGTTCAGTTATACATACAAGACCCGGTAGCCTTTGTTTCGCGCCCTGTAAAAGAATTGAAAAACTGTAAAAAGGTTTTACTGCAACCTGGAGAAAAAAAGGAAATAAGTATAGATATTACTGTCGGCGACCTGATGTTTTACAACAGTGATTTGAAATACAACTGGGAACCGGGTGATTTTATCATTTATATCGGCACCAACTCCAGGGATGTAAAATCAACCAGGGCTAATTGGGTGAAGTAAAAACCTTCTATAATTATAAAAATTAAAAATTAAAAATCAATGAAAAATCTGCATTTTAAGAATTTAGTATTTACCGGTTTAATATTAATATTTTTCGGTATCTGTTCTCAGGGATATTCGCAAAACAAATCCGATGGAAGTCTTCCGGGTGGTGCAACTAAACTGAAGTACCAATACCCATCTGATAAAGCTATCAGTTATTTAAATATCAGTAAAATAATTCAGTTCATGGATATTGAAGGCCAATCCATGCAAGTCAATGTGAATTCGGTATTTGGGTGCAGCGTAAAGAATATCGGGACACAGGAAAAAAACCTGAAACTTGAAATTCAAATTGACACTTTAAGCCAACTTGTTGATTCTCCTCAGGGAATTGCTGGTGGATCAATAAAAGAGATTCAGGGGAAAGTATTTAATATGATACTGACACCTGAAGGTAAGGAAACTGATATCTCTGAGGCAAGTAAAATAGTTTTCAATATGGAGGGTAGCGGTGAGACCAATGCATCACAAACGTTTCTTGATTTTTTCCCCGATCTTCCTACGGGTAATGTCAAACCAGGAGATACCTGGAATTCAACTGATACTGTTTCGGGTAAGACACCAACTATGTCCAGGTTAATGGTACAGAACTCAGTAAATAAATTTGAGGGAATCGAAAAAATAAATGAGATAGACTGTGCAAAGATATCCTCTAAATTAAGTGGTACAATGTATATGACAACCCAAACCCAGGGTATGGATATAGTTACTAACGGGCCATTTACAGGCTCCGGAACACTTTTTTTCGCCATTAAGGAAGGCTATTTTGTCAGGCAAACTGTAACTTCCAGAATGACAGGAACTATTGATATAACCGGACCACAGAGTATGACATTTCCTCTGGTAATGGACATAACGTCGGTAAATGAGGTTAAAAAGTAAAAAGTAAAAAGTAAAAAGTAATCCTATAATTGGAATTTGAACATTTCGGATTAAAGGTTGTTAATTTTTATGAAATCAAATTAATTTAATATGAAAAGGAAAAAACTATTTATCGCGTTATTAATAATGATGTTTCCTATGACAATCTTTTCGCAGACTTCCGGATTCTACAGTTTCAAGGTTAAAACTCTTGATGGTAAGGACTTTAGTTTTTCCTCGCTTAAGGGGAAAAAAGTGATGATTGTAAATACTGCTTCAAGATGCGGTTTCACACCTCAGTATAAAGATCTTGAAGAGTTGTATGAGAAATACCAGGGCAATCTTGTTATTATTGGATTTCCTGCCAACAATTTTGCAAGCCAGGAACCCGGAACGGCCGTTGAAATACAAAAATTCTGCTCTGAAAACTACGGCGTTACTTTTCCTATGATGGGAAAAATATCTGTTAAGGGCGATGATATGCATCCTTTGTATAAGTGGCTGACATCGAAAGACAAAAATGGAGTAATGGATTCTGAGGTAAAATGGAACTTCCAGAAATATCTTATTGATGAAAACGGAAAACTTGTTGATGTTCTTTATTCAAAAGAAAAACCTGGTTCCTATAAAACTATTGCATGGTTATCAGCTAAATAAATATTTTACTCATTTTTTGATTGGGTTTATGTAAAAAATTCCGCAGAGGAGAAATCAGAATTGTTTAAAAGGATGCAAGACTCAGGACGCAGGGAAGAGCAACTTGTTCTTACGTCCTGCGTCAAAATATTAACCGAAAGTTCAAAAGATATCAGTTTTGTCAGACTACAAACGGTATAAACATCCGCGTCTCTTTCATATACTCAATATATTCATCGCCGAATTTTGCGATCATCTCTTTTTCTTCAATCCTGGAAGTGAAGCAGATAGCTGCAAAGTTGATGATACCTAATATGAGCTGCAGAGCCCCGGGATCTTTAAACATTACACCGCTCCCCAGTAAAAACAAAGACAGGTAGAGTGGATGCCTGATATAGCCATACAATCCTGTTTTAACAAGTACTGTGGTGTTCTCGAAGTTGGCGCCGGGTTTACCCTTCCTCTTCAGTATCACAATACCGACTACTGCAAAAAATGCAGAAAGGATTAGAAGTATCCATGAGATTATCTGAAGTATTGAAAAAGGATCATGGAACCAGATTTTTAAATTCAGAAGTACCAGGATAAATATACTCTCGAAAGCAAAAAATCTTGGAATTCCATGATATCTTTTATGTTTGATTGATAAAAACCATGAAAACAGAACAATAATTATTGTCCCAATTAATAATCCGTAATAATTCATAATGTGATATTTGAACTTATTTTGAATTATAACTTAGTTTTTCTTTGTGTCTTACACAAAGATTCACAAAGAGATAATTATTTTTCTGTTGTTTTTTCATTAGTCTTTTTTATGAAGTTGTAAACCTCAATCTGAGAATGAACAGGTTTTTTATCTGGTTTGACAAATTTATTCGACAGTGAAGCATCTATCTTCCTGGCTTTTACATTATCACTCCACTGTATTTCAAATATCTGTTTTATCTCATTCCGGATGTTCTTATCAAATACAGGACATGTAACCTCAATGCGGTGTTCGATATTCCGTGTCATCAGATCGGCTGAAGAAATATAGCACTCCTCATTGCCGCCATTACAGAATATCATAAACCGGGTATGTTCAAGAAGACGATCCACAATTCCGATGGCTTTTATATTCTCGCTAAAATCTTTAATCCCTGGAACAAGAGAAATCATTCCTCTTATAATAAGGCGTATAGTTACTCCTGCTTTGCTTGCTTCGTACAAATGATTTATTATCTCATTGTCAGTAATATTGTTAAGCTTAAGATAGATAAATGCCTTCTTACCTTCTTTTGCATTTTTTATTTCGTTATCGATTAGCAGGGTGATCTTGTTTCTTAAAAAGAATGGTGATAATACAAGGTGATAATAATTATCCTTCCTGTAATTTACATTAAAGAAGTTAAATGCCTTAAATACCTCATTTGTAATTTTTTTATTTGTTGTGAGAAGAAGGTGATCAGTATAAATCCTGGCTGTATCTTCATTGAAGTTCCCGGTACCAACTGCGGCATATCGTTGAGTAAGGTCATTTTTAACACGGGTTATCAGGCATAACTTTGCATGAACCTTAAGACCCGGAACACCATAAATAACTTTCACTCCTTCTTCCATTAACTTATTGCCCCACAGGATATTGGCTTCTTCATCGAATCTTGCCTGGAGTTCAACAACCGTTGTAACATGTTTCCCGTTTCTTACTGCATTAAGGAGAGCATTAATCACACTTGAGTTCCTGGCAAGTCGGTAAAGCGTTATCTGAATGGATGTTACATTCGGATCTATTGATGCTTCCCGCAGCAGATCGATGAAATGGTCAAAGGGATGGTAGGGAAAGAAAAGCATTATATCTTTCTTCTTTATAGCCGACAGGATGCTTTTACCTGGCTGGATATCCTTATGCTGCACCGGAATAAGCGGGTCATAATAAAACTTCTTCCGGCCCAGGTTCGGGAAATACATAAAATCCTTGAAGTTATGATACCTGTCTCCCGGAATAATAACATCATCTGGTCCGAAGTTAAGTTTTTTGGTAAGTATTTTCAGCAGTTCCTGAGGCATCTCCCTGTCATAAATAAAACGGACGGGAGTACCCCATTTGCGTTGCTGAAGGCTTCGTGACAACTTATCTATATAACTTTCAGAAATATCGTCAACGATCTCAAATTCTGCATCTTTTGTCAGCTTAATGGTATAGGCGGTTATCTCATCAAAATCAAAAATAGAGAAGATTTCTTTTAGTCCAACCCTGATAATATCATCAATAAATATCACGGACTTATCATCACCTCTTTCGGGCAGTACAATAAACCTGGGAAGCACATCAGTTGGTATTTCAAGCAGTGCAAATCTTCTCTTCTGACTGGTCTTTTTATAAAGGTATATTGCAAGGTAGATGGCATCATCTTTAAGATTGGGCAGATCGGAGTCTTTTTCAATCAGGAAAGGCATAAGTCGTGTACGAACCTCTTTATGAAAATATCTCGTGACAAATTCTGCCTGTTCCTGGTTCATCTGTTTCTCATTAATAATGAAAATCTTATGCTTTGAAAGCTCCATGATAAGTGCTGAATAAATCTTTTCAAACTTTGAATTTTGAGCCAGAACTATATCATGGATTTTTTTCAGTGTAGCTTTTGGGCTGTAACCAAGAATAACTTTCGATTTGGAACCAAACTGTGAAAGCCTCCTTAATGTAGCTACCCTGACCCTGAAATATTCATCGAGGTTGTTTGAATAGATCCCAAGAAATTTAAAACGTTCAATAAGTGGAACATCCTTGTTTTCAGCTTCCTGAAGAACGCGTTCATTGAACGCTAACCAGCTTACTTCCTTTGGTATATAGGTATTGCTCATAATGTTTTATCAGGTTTAAGGGAATATTCCATTTTCCCTTTTTCATGTATAATTCCGGTCCATGAATTTGTCTTGAAGGATAGACACACCACACCACTTTTTGGCATAAAATCACAACCGTCTCTCGATAACCTGTCGGGTATTACGGTGAACGAAGGATTGTGTCCAAACATTATTATTGTATCAACTTCATCACCTATCTCTTCAAGTATTTTCGCAAAGGAATTGAGATTAATCTTAAAATATAGATTGCTTTTAATAATGATCTTTTCCGGATCCAGTTCGAATTCCCTTGCAAAGATCAGTGCTGTTTCGAGGGCCCGGAATGCCGGACTGCTGATGTAAACGCCAGGGTTTTTCTCCCTTTCCTTCAGACTTACAGCCATCTGCAACGAAATATTTTTACCTTTAGGTGTAAGAGACCTTTCGAAATCGGGAAGCGTCGAAGTCGGTTCTTCTGCTCTTCCATGGCGGACAAAAATTAACTTTTTCATCTCTTTACCATATCATTAATTGCCATTAGTTACGAATCCTTAAGTGTGTTTATTGGTCTCCGAAGCTTGTACCCATGCTTCTTGCCTTGTTAACGAGGGGATTATTCGTTTCTACAAGTTTAAGTTTGCCTGCAACTTCTGCGAGGGGCACGGATACTATTTCATTGTTTTTCAGAGCAACCATCTTCCCAAAATCCCGCTTTGCAATCATTTCTGCAGCGGAGGTGCCATAACGGGTTGCCAGCACGCGGTCCATAGGAGAGGGGGTACCTCCTCTCTGAATATAACCAAGAACAGTTTCTCTTGTCTCGAGTCCGGTAAGTTCACTTATTCTTTTGCTAAAATACCGGGCAGGTGAAATGTCCTTACCCGGGGTTTTAATTCCTTCAGCGATAACTACAATAGAATAAGGCTTATTCTCATTAGACCTGCGAAGGAGATAATCTGCAATTTTCCCTTCATCAAACTGAATCTCAGGTATCAGAATTACATCTCCTCCACCAGCTATTCCTGAGTAAAGTGCAAGCCATCCGGCATTATGCCCCATTAATTCTATCATCATTATCCGCTTATGGGAGTTGGCTGTTGAATGCAATCGGTCGATTGCTTCAGTAGCAATATTAACTGCCGAGTCAAATCCGAATGTTATGTCAGTACCCCAGACATCATTATCAATAGTTTTTGGGATACCGACTACATTAAGCCCTTCCTGTGAAAGAAGATATGCTGTTTTCAGGGTCCCGTTTCCGCCTATGCATACCAGACAATCAAGTCCCATCTGTTCATAATGTTCTTTTATCAGGACTGGTTTTTTTATTTCATTTTTACCTTTGCCACTGCTTTTAAAAGGCTTTTCTCTTGAAGTACCCAGAATAGTGCCACCAAGAGTCAGTATACCTGACAGATTTTGCTCTGAAAGTTCTGTGTACTCTTTAGTGATCATACCGGTAAAACCATCGCTTATCCCGATTACCTTCATCCCGTATTTGACAATTGCTGTTTTCCCAACCCCCCGGATGGCAGCATTAATTCCCGGGCAATCCCCTCCGGCAGTCAGAATACCGATCTTTAGTCCGCTATGTATCATACCCATTTTTAAAGTTTTAGGTTAATATTAGCAAATTTAACTTTTTAAAGGGGATATTGAAAATTTTTTAGTGTCCCGCAGATCTCACTGATTTGCGCAGATTGATGTATTAAAATCTGCGTTGATCTGTGTTATCTGCGGGAAAATATTTCTTAACGAATTACAGCGAGACACCTAAAATACAAAAAATAATTCTTACTGTCAACAATGTAAGCTCCAATAAAGAACTAATTTTCACCTTAATATCCATGTTTGTAATGTTATTGAATGATTTAATTTAAATGCGTAACTTTATAACATTAGTGTTAAATAGATGAATTAAAATGCTTCTTGATTACGTAAAATTGAAAGACATCAAACCTGCATTATATGGATATATCAGGGAATCAAAATCAATGCTGGCCCTTTCTGCTATAGCCGATGAGAAGGTTGTGCACGATGTACGCGTCCTGATGAAAAAGTCAAGAGCATCAATGCGGCTTATCAGAACACAGATGGATGTAGAATCTTATAGCAGGGAATACCTTACATTCAGGGAGGTTGGTAGGAAGATGCGATCGTGGCGTGAAACATCAGTCCACCGGAAAATTTTAAAGGAGTTTAAGAAAAAGTATCCCGACATCATTTCCAGGCTTGAGGATAATGAAAAAATTGGAATTTTGATGAAAAAGCCGGAATCCCATCAGGATACCCCCACAGAAATCAAAGAATACCTGCCGCAAATAAGTGATCTATTAAATAAATCGGGTTACAGAATTCGTTTTCAAAGCATGAACAATCTTGACCCCAAACTCCTTCTTAAGGAGCTGGAAAAGACTTACATCCAGGTTACAGATTGTTATATAACGGCCCGTAATAATCCAAAAACTACCAACCTTCATGTGTTCAGAAAAAGGGCAAAAGACTTTCTTTATCAGCTTTATTTCTTCAGACCTCTTAAACCTCCCGTAATAAAAGCCCTCGAGAAAAAGCTTGATACTTTGACACAAAACCTGGGCAGGTGTAACGACCTTGCCGTCCTTGTCAATGAATTAGGTTACAAATATTCCGTAACTGATAACTCTCCAGCCATGGATGAACTTATCATTGTCATCAGGGGAGAGCAGGACAAATATCTTTCAAAGGTCTGGCCGATAGCGTATAAAGTTTTTTGTCCTGGTCAGAATTTAATGAATGTGCTGGGATTCAAATTATTGGTAATTTAACCCCCATCCCAACCTTCCCCCTGATTTGTTCTACCCCCATCCCAACTTTCCCCCTGAAAGGGGAAGGAGTTAGTTATCAGTATTTTAAAGTCCATCTCTTGAAGGAGAGGGATATAGGGTGAGGTAAAAAAGATCAAGTAAAAATTATCTGTGAACCCTCACCGCCTGCAAGTTCATAAAATTCACCAACAGTGATTATCCCGATGACATGGTCACTAAGATCTTCCTTCTTTAACTTGAACATATCCGCGGCGGTCTTACAGGCATATATTTTGCCCCCACCAGCAGTAATAAGATCAAGAAATTCACTTACAGGAGGAATATCAAGTTTTTCCATTTGACTCATCATCATCGATGAGGTTAAGGATTCCATTCCCGGAATAATACCCAGGAGTGTCGGCATTCTCATTCCTCCCGGCAGGCGTAATGCAGAGTTACCAACAACTGCAGTATGTAGCTTGTCCATGCGGCTTTTTATTATTGCATCCATGCCAAAGAAGGTGAAGAAAAGGTTGGTTTCAATTCCTTCCATTACTGCCCCGTTTCCCATTATCAGGGTTGCATAAACATCCTCAATAGAACCTTTGGCGCAAATGAGGCTGACTTTTTTTATCGGAAATTTTTGTTCCATTTTAATATAGGTTTTAAAGGTTAAACGCAACTTACTGGTTTGGGAATTCCGGCAATTTTAGTAGCTTTTTTCAGGGGAGCCCCCGTGAAAAGCTGGTAAAATGTTTTTACATCTATAACTCCGGAATGATTTATACTCCTGATAGATAAAGCCTCACCATTGTTGAATCTGCTCCGGAGAAATTCCATGATTGCAAAATGCTGATCAGTAAGATCAATACCTTCTTCCTTTGCAATTTCAACTGCTATTTCTTTGGTCCATTGTGAAGGATTTGTAAAATAACCCTCTTCATTAACGTCCACTGTTTTGCCTGCATATATTTTCTGTGCCATAGTTTGAAATTAAGTTTAATATTTGTAACTATATGTATATTAATTGTTCATAGATTAATCCTGTTTCTTACCTGTCATCGACATGTGACTTGTTACCGGCAGTCTTCTCCCTTTCAGCAGAATATTCCAGTAAATCCACTTAAATAATAGTTTTCCCAGATGATTTAATCGTGTCTCTTTTAATAATGAAAAGGGTCCTAATACTGGTAATGGGTACAATCCGGGAAGAGGTTCGGTTGTATAATTAAAATCGATAAGTATCCCTTTACCGAAGCCTGTCTCAATATAGCAATTCGAGTGTCCATCGAATGATGCTGTAAGAGTTTTATTATGTATAAAATTCAGGATATTCTTCTCAAGGACATCTGCCTGAAAATGTGCCACTGAACCAGCTTTTGAAGAAGGGAAATTTCCCGCGTCTCCAATAACAAAGATATTTTTAGAAATAATTGATTGAAGGGTGTTTTTATCAACCTTTACAAATCCAAACTCATCACCCAGCCCGCTTTTCGAAATAACCGGATCACCGGTATGAAGAGGTACTGAAACTAGACAATCGAAAGGAACCTCCCTTCCACCAAAATCAAGGATCCTTTTATTGACATTGTCTACTTCACCAAGAAAAAAATCAGTAATAAGGTTAATATTCTTTCTTTTAAGAAATGAACCAAGAATTTTTGATGCTTTTGGTTTTGTAAAGGCTCCTGACATCGGAGTAACATAAGTAATGATTACCTTATCACGCATACCCTTCATGGTAAAGAAATCATCCGCATAGAAAGCAAACTCCAACGGAGCAACAGGGCATTTAATTGGATTATCAGCAATATTGATCACTAGATTACCTCCCTGCCAGGTCTTAAAAAATCCGGCAAGAGCCTCAGCTCCCTCAATAGTATAAAAATCAAAAATATTCTTATACCATAGCTCTCCTTTCAGACCCTTAGTATCCTCAGGACTTATTCGTGTTCCTGTAGCAATAATAAGGATATCATAACCTATT
>JBGOZX010000127.1:0-12400 GCA_041480425.1 Bacteroidia bacterium | reverse complement strand
ATTATATTCCCTAGCCATGAACCTTGCAACCTGTTAGGCTTAATATTTTGACCATAAAGTAAGTAGCAGGTAAATAATAGGATAATGGAAATTACAGTTTTCGTTTTCATAATTAAAAGTTTTAAGAATAAACAACATGTTATCCTAATAGATAGACTGGCATTTAAATGATACGATGCATTATATCTCTATATCCTATTAATTATTCTGATTTGATTTAACCCTTTAAACGGGTTGTCTCCTCAATTAGGATAAAGAATATCTATCCACCAAAATCTTGTCAGACCAGACAGTCTGAACGGAATTGACCAAGGAATAATGAACTGAAGCCTCTTAACCAATGAATCTTTTATTAATAGGCCAACCTTGAGCATCTCTTCTCAAAGAGATATTGATTATCAGTCTTCACAAAGAGGTAACAAAAAGATATGTCGGATACCAGGTTATCTTTAAATTCAAGCATTAATCCGCATTTCTCTCTATCTCCAAGATCTCTTGAAAAAACGGGAATGTGCCGTTTTCAAATATTATTACCGGATTAACTATCCTGCAATATAAACACTTGTCGATAATATATTCAAGTCTCTTTCTGTCCTCATTTACAAATTGGAATTCATCAATACAATCACTTAACCATTTAAGGAAATCCGATTTGTTGACATTTATTCTTTCCTCCTTATCATTCTGGATTTGATATTCACCATTTACAGATAGAAAATCTGCAACTATTGTTCTATCAAAAGTGGCTATAGCTTCTGCCAATTCGGTTAAGATGATCTTCTGGTCTATGTCTATTTTGGTTGTCATATTATATAAAGTTAGTATTCTCATTTGAGAATAATAAAAACCATCCCCCAAAGCTCCATACGGGACTTAGGGAATGGGATTAGCACTATTGATTGTCTTTGTTTTTAGATATATAAGAAATTTTGAAAACCTTATCATATGCAAAAAAAAGCTCCCGGAGCTGATTTCCGAGGGCTGGTAGTAAATTATTATCTATGGTCTATTGATCCTTCAAACAGCGAACAGAGTAGCCATTGTGCTTATTGTAGTAGCCGCTGAATACAATACCGTCAAAGCCAATGACCAGAAGGAAGGCTTGTACGCCCTCCGTAGGACTCCACCAGGTACCGTAGCTGCCAATCTCGGCGTATGTACCATCGATGTTACGGTGGCCACCCGGAAGAGCTCCAAAACCACTTTCGTTGGTTGCTCCAGTATTTGGATATAGCCAATGGGTGGTGCCGGTTTCTTTTAGTTTGCCACCGGCTACGCTTATGCCACCCAGATAAGAGGTAAGGGTTGTCCAATCTGATTCGGCGGGTACATGCCATCCTGTAGGGCATACATTACGAGTATCTGTCATTGCATACCCTGTATATAATCTGCCATAAGTCGCTACATTGCTCTCATTACCATCATATGCCCATTGGTACTTAGGTGTAGATTCACTTGTAATATCCAACGTTGCAGGTGTAGTCGTTCCTATTAAATCACCATTACGGTACTTTGTTGTTTTTAAGTTTTCTTTCATCCATACCTGTGTGCCAATAGTCACTGTATAATAAATATTACCTTCCACATCAGTTACAGTAGAGGTTGTAATAACAGGTAGTGTTGGATTATCTTTCTTACAACTATTGGTAAGAATTAATACTAATCCCATTACTATTAAATGGCAAATCCAAATTCTGTTTTTTGTTTTCATGATACATTATTTTGAATTTAATAATTTTTCTACTCTCATAAAGGATTTTCGGATTCCTCCTTAAAGCAATTTTTATTAGAGAAATATTGTTCAGGAAAATATTGAACACAAAAACGAGTTGCCAATCACATAATATATGTACTAATTAAATCATATTATATGAACAGATTAATTCATATAATATGTAAATTTATGTAATTATTTTCTATATAACAGTACATTTAATAATATAAATATCTGAAAATCACGCTGTTAATAAATTAACAGTAAAATCGTATGGGTAGTCATTATTGATTTATTGTTTGAAGAAGTTGTTTAATTTATTATAAACGAATACTTTAAAATGGCAAATTGTGCCAGGTCTTAAAAATTTGATAGTCACCTGTCGTCTGTATAATTTATTTTAGAATGAAATAATTTAATATTTTTAAAAAATTATGGAGAATAGTTTAGTTGAAAGTACCACTCCGGTATACACCTAGAGTACAACTTCCACTCTTTCAGGCATTCCGGTTCATTCAATACGGCAATACATTGATAAGGGATTAATTATTCCGTTCAGGAAAGAATCAAGCCGGAATTTATTTTCTCAGGTAGATATTTTGAGGCTTAAATTTATTAATAAATTACTGGATGAGAATGAATTAAATATTGCCGGGATCAGAACTTTACTGTCTCTTATTCCTTGCTGGGCAATCAGGCAATGTTCTGAGGATGAGCGAGAAAAATACCAGGCTTTTTAAAGTAATGCTTTTAATTGAAGTATGTGGGAAATTGGGGTTGTGAATTGCAAATACCGTAACAAGCAAATTGCATAGCATCCGATTATTAGCAGTAGTCCTTCTGTCTGTCGCTGTTGTGTCGTATCAAAGCCACCCGAACAGTATTAAGGTTTTATTTACTCGCCAGGCAAAAAGTCCCGCAAGTCCGATGAGTATTAAATTTAATGTCAAAGTAAATGGTGCATAAACTTGTATTCCGAGAATAATAGTTGTCAAAACGAGGAACAGGCAAGCAGTCGCAAGTCGTTTGCGAAGAACACGAAATGGTTTTACGGATGCAAGAAAATTGTCGGGAACTTTTGTGTTGGCAGTGATGTCTTTGAAGAACGATTCAATTTTCGGTTGAAGTGCAAAATGGACATACGAAAGCAGTCCCATTAGCGTAAAAAGAATAATTGTTTTTGCGAGGAGAATGTAATTTGTCCACAATGCCTGAATGCCCCAGTGTCCATAAACGAGTAACAGAATTCCCGAAATGAAAACCGATAGTTGAAAAACATAACACCTTATTGCACCATGTCTGATAATGTTTTCCATATAACGGTCTGTCCCGAAGTTGAACGATGAACCCATCAAAGCACGCTCATTAACTACTATGAGATTAAAAAGCGGAATGGACATGAACACAAAACTTATGATATGCCACAACTTTAAAATTTGATAGAGATTGCCCACAGAAATATTTTTTAGAAAGTTACAACTTTTTCTGCTTCTTTTATCATTTCATATAAATCGTTCAATGTTGAAAGCGGACAAAGTTCTGTCCCGCTGGAGTTACGAATTTTTAAACAAGTCCCGCAAGCAAAGATTTCACCTTTTGTCGAAACAAATTTTTCCATTTGTTCTTTGATGTTGAATTTGTCGTTGCTCACTTGTTCTGCTTCAACGCCTTTACTGATAAGAAAAATTTTTACTGTCTCGTTTTTGCCGATACAAAAGTTAGCGAAGCGAAAAGCGTTCCAGGATGTTTCAGAGTCGTTTGTTGATATTACAATTGCTATTTTCATTTTGTCAAAGTTAGTCAGTTCTTCTTTAGCTTGTTTGTTCTGACATGAGAGCATCAAAAAAAGCATCAAACATGCCATGATTGCACTTATGTACTTACTTGTTATCATTATTTAAATTTTTAAGGATGTATAATTGGTCAGGCAATTTAAGTAAAGTTATCAGATCTAATTATGGAAGTCATGTTTTTATTTCATCCTGGTAGATCATGAGGGATGGTTTGTTAATGCTATGTTGTTCAAAACTTATTAGTGTTTTATCCATAGTCTTATAACAGACTATCCATTAAAATTCAACTTAGTTCAGACTGCTATCAAAACTACGCCTTTGTCAAATTAAAAGCAATTTAAGTTTACTCTTCCCAAAGTCCCAAGCAGTGCGATTGCACAATTGAAATTTTACTTATAGACAATTAAAATAAACTGCAATAGGAACACTGCTATTTAATGAGCTGTTTTAAAGTATTTTAAGCAACATTGTTGTTTGTCTGACGTATAATAGTAATACACAGATCGTGTTAGTTTAGTCCGGATTAGTGGCTCAGTTTAGTCCGGATTAATCAAGTATAACAATTTAATAACACACTACAATGACAATACTGAAAACACAATTCAGGAAGAATGATTTATTCTACACTTTAATCTGTAGAAATGACAAGGTTGCTTTATATGAAACACGACAGGATGAAACATCAACTCTTTGTCATAATGAAGCTGCTGGAATTTATGTAAAACCAGCACACAACGCTATTGGGGTGGAGTTTGAAGAAGCAGAAGTATTGACAAGTAAGAGAAATTTTTTTATGATGGTAGTGGTGCTTTTATAAAAAAAGATAATGCTATGAAACATTTTCTTAAACTGTCAGATAAATTGACCCGTAAGGCAAAACAACCCCTCCTGCCAGGAATTGACCTCTCTGAATAGGACAGTGCCAACCAGTAGGAGTTAATAGAAATGGGTATAGCTGTTTTGGCATACGTATAGTCAGATTTGAGGGGGGTTCAGGTTTGATAAATAACAATAGATGCTTTATGGATAAAGAATTAGCATTATAGTACTCTGCAACCCTCACTAACGTTCTGGCAACCTTCATTAACATTCAGGATGAGTTGACCACCAAGCTATTACTGTGTCAGAGGGTACCGAAAGTTTTATCAGGGGTAACATCAAACAGTGAAGTGATAGTAGAGTATCAACCAGAGGTCAATGTACCAATATTGGTCTAGAAATGGCATGAATGAGGTGTTTGAAATATTGTATTTTGTTGATATACTGGATTATACAGTACTTATTGATAGTTGGAGAATTGGGATTGTGATATCAATGTAGTTTATTTAAGCTATAATGGCTTGTAATTCATATAGTAAAGTTTCTTGCGGTGCTTATTTCTTTCGTTCTTTCTTCCAGGTCGAACAATTTCTCGTGGTTGGCTTACAACGGACTTATCGCTTAATTTGTGTGCATATAATTCACCGTACAGACATCCATTCATGAGTATAGAGACTGGATTAGCATCGGGTGTGACTAACTCAAAAAGAAGATAGAATTGTCGGATGCCGTGCCCTGATAAAAGCATTCTTTTTTCCCTGCATAATAAAAGTATTATTAAAATACCAACCATACAGTAGTGAAATCTTATGTATAATGATTATCTTTACTTAAATACAAGTCCCCCATTTCATTTCTTGTATTAGCTACTCAAGAGCCATCCTATTGCAGAGATGAACTTTAATCAGATATTTAACTAAATTTAAGGAGGGTTGTAAAATGGTTACTTACATGATGTTGATGAAATTAACCGATCAGGGCATTAAAAATGTCAAGGAAGCACCGGAACGGATAGAAGGAGGTCTCAAGGCTTTTGAAAAGACTGGTGGAAAATTAATCGGATTCTGGATCGCAATGGGCAAATACGATTACGTTTCAGTTGGCGAATCTACCAGCGATGAAGCAGCTCTTGCTTTCGCAGTAGGATTGAGCTCCCAAGGCAACGTAAGGATTGAATCGGTGAAATTGTATAGCAAGGAACAATTTGCGGGCCTGATAAAAATGCTTCCATAGTTACAAGTAACTCCTTTCGACTTCTGAAAGCTGCTTTGCTTTAATCCGGCAATAATGCATGAAGTACCGACTTCAATATGCAAAGAGTTGGGTTAAGAAGTTCTTTTTGTTTAGTCCGGACTTATTAATGATTAATAGAAATGAAAAAGCCCAGGACCAAAGTCCCAGGCTGTACACTCAAATTGCTATAATATTGATATATAGTTAGTTAAATCATGGAGGGATTATTAAAGACTCTGTATTTGCCTGTTTATAAGCATTTTAAGACACTTTTACAGTTGGTGGATATAAGGAATACTGCTGAGGTGCTGAAAGTAGCTGAGATGGGCTGTAAATGGCTTTAAATCAAATATTTAATCTGTAACAACTGATTGGCTGTAAATAAAATGCTGAAACTGGGGAATTGGGAGAGGGAAATGCAAAAAGCATGACAAGCTTATTTACTTTAGCGTTGTCCGTGTCAGGTACAGAAATACCAAATAATTAATATTCCAAGATTTATTTATTGAGTCTTGGATGTAGACCAAACCAGTTTTTCTCACTTGGAGGTGAGAGCCACCAATTCTTTTCAATATTATTAATCGCTTTATGAATTTCATATTGACAAAGAACTAACTTATGCATACCGTAACAGGTCTTGCCTTCAGGATCATTTTTATAGAGCTCATAAAGAACAGGCAATGCCTTTTTTGATCGAATTTGGCCTAATGTCCAGATCGCCACATCTGACCGATCTTGTGGAGAATGAGTTGTATCTAACAGATATGTGATTAAGGCATCTTCTGCTATACCTGAGTATTGTTTCTTAGCAATATTGATACGTTCCTTTATACCATGCCCACACCAAATACGCATAGCAAGAAAAAAACAAAAAAATATGACTGTAAGACCAATCCCAATCAAAATTAAAGTTCGTTTCATGTTTTTAAATATTATTTGTACCTATCTTAATAATGTTTTAAACACAGTCTTATAACAGGTTGCCCATTAAAGTTTCAACTTGATTTAGACTGCTACCAAATTTAAGCCTTAGTTACATTATAAGCAATTAGAATTTTCACTTCCCAAACTACCTGGTCAACTAGTTGCATTAACATACAGATATACAGCTTATTGCAAATGCAATAAAATTACAACATGCCGTATTAGCTTGATATAAAGCGATTTAAGCCACTTTGTCATCAATTAATAGGTAGTACTACTGAAACAGAGAAAGTATCTTAAACAAGCTAGAAATGACCTTAAAAGAGATGTTTAGAATGTTGCATGCTGTTGATATACTGTATTATACAGGAATTAGTGACTATTGGGGAATTGGGAACTAAAATGGCAATTACTTTGTATTACAATTTATTCTAACTCCAATTTTTGGTCTTAGTTGTTACGTACATTATATTTTTGAAAAATAAAAATAACAACCCTGACATCTATTATCCATCTCATTCCTCCTTAGGTTGATAAAAAGAATATCAATCTATTTCAGGACGAGATAATAGTTAGTATCATTCCCAAAACTTCCGGATGGTTTTTTAATGACCCCAAATAATATCTGCATTACAAACGCAGACATGTGGGGGGAAATGATTTCTTAAGCTAAATTAATCCTTTATACAACGGACAGACATACCATCCTCTTTACCGAATTGACCCCCGGCTACATAACTTTCAGCGCGGTATAGGTTCAGGAACCATGCGTTTTGCCAACCAGCTTCTGTAACCGACCACAAGTAACCATATTCACCATTGTTGTTGAATTGTCCATATACGTTTTCACCACCTGGCAGGGCTGTAAAACCTGTCTCGTTTGTAGCTCCGGAGTTTGGAATCCACCAATGGGTTGTACCTGTTTCTTTCAGTTTGCCGCCAGCAACATTTTCACCACCTAAGAATGTTGTTAATGTTGTCCACTCCGTTTCTGAGGGTACTCGCCATCCTGCAGGGCAAAGGTTCCTGGTGTCAGTTACTGCATACCAATTATATAAAGCTCCGTATATATTTTTGTTTGTTGCAGCGTCATTATTATACCAACAATATGCTCCGCTGCTTAGCACTTTCCAGGAATCGTTGTCTGTTACATTTGGGATAACAGTACCATCTCTATACTTTGTCACTTTAAGGTTTTCCGCCATCCAGGTTTGGTTGCCAATTTGAATTGTTTTATAGGTATTGCCATCTATATCTGTAACAGAGCCATAAGTTAAATTAGGATTAAAAATAATTTGGCCCATTTCTAATGTTGTAAAACTAACCTGATTCCCATAACCTGTACCGGCACTGTTAGTCGCCCAAGCCCGTACGTAATAGGTGGTACTGGGCGATATACCAGTCAAATTAGCTGTAAAACTATATGATCCATTACCCAATTCATGACTATCAGAAATTGTCGGATTCTGTGATGTACTCCAGCATATACCTTTATAGTCTGTAACATAACCTCCTCCATCATTTGTTATCGTACCTCCACTTGTGGCTGAAGTTGTCGAAATATTAGTTATTTCTCTTGTAGTAAGTGTTGGAACAACAATTTGGTTGGTAGGAAAGCTGATCTGGTTACCATAAGCTGTACTAACGCCATTTGTTGCGTACGCTCTGACATAATAAGTGGTGCCAGCGTATAAACCAATTAAATTGCTCGTAAAACTACCTGTGCCCGTACCATCAGTTGTATTTTGTGAATCAGCAATGGTGGGATTTTGTAAAACACCATAACAAACTCCCCTGGCGGTGATAGAAGCACCTCCGTCATTACTTATATTACCACCGCTTGTGGCAGTGGTTTGTGTTATATTGCTTATTGCAGTAGTAGACAAAGTTGCAAGGACTATCGGGTTTGATGTAAATGATACTTGGTTTCCAAAACCGGTACCAGCACTATTAGTGGCATAAGCTCTTACATAATACTTAGTATTGGGTGTTAATTGTGTAAGACTGCTGGTAAAAGAACCTGTACCAGTACCGTCTGAAATCTTGCTATTGGCTATAGTAGGATTTTCTGAAGTATTCCAGCAGACACCCCTGGAGGTAACTTTAGCTCCTCCATCGCCTGTCACATTTCCTCCTGTTGTTGCAGTTGTCTGTGTAATATCGGTTACATTAGTGGTTGTCACAACAGGTGGAGTCGGATCATCCTTACAGGAAGTAAGACAAATTATTGAACCAATAAAAAGGATAACAAGTACGGGGATTTTAAAAGAGTGATTCATAGATGTATTTTTTAGATTAAAATCTCTCTCTAAATTGCTTATTATCAAAGTTACACCTTGTTTAAGCCAAAGGCAACTTTATTTTATTATCAAAGCTTTCAGTTACCTATCTTCCATGTCTTATCCCAAAAACCCAGATCGGTCATTCGCACTAATAATTTATAATGCATTGAATATATGCGTGTTACAAATATGTCAAATATCACAACATACCGTATTTGCCTGCGTATAAGCGTTTTAACTAATTTTGTTATTTGTCCAATGGTAGATACTATCGAAATAGAGATCGTGTCTCTACGGGCTTAGAAATGGTCTTAAATGAGGTGTTTAAGATATTTCATGTAGTTGATATACTGAATTATACAGTAATTGTCGATAATTGTGGAAATAGGTCTCGTTATGTTAAGTTTGAAAATATAAATTAAAGCTTCCCCTGCTCTTCCAGCTATTCCGTTACTCTTCTATTCTCTACCTGTTATTTTCTTACATGCTTTGTGGAATCAAATAATCTTAAATCAAAGACAGCTTACAATCGGCTTATTACAAATGTGATATAATACTCCTGATTAATATTTTTTGTTTTGACATAAATATGGTGTAAAAGGAAACTTTGTTATCACTTCGTTTTGTAGTTCTCAATGAGGGAGATATTGGGGTATCCAAGTTTTGCAAGGGCTGGGTAGTATTTATTGGCCTCATCAGTTGTATAGAATCCGGTTACAAATACTTTATAGTATTCCCATTCCTGAACAATCTCAACAGGCAGATTGAGTTTAGTTATGATCCTTTTCTGTGCATTTAACGCCTCCGATTTGTCGTGGAATACCTCAACCTGCAGGACAATAGTCGGTTGAGACACAACGGGTATTTCTTCCGCGACAACAGGTAAAGATGTATTCTCACTTACCGGTTTTTTGTTAGTATCAGGTTGTACAACAGCTTGCGGTTTAATTTCTTCCTGTTTCTTAACTGGCAATACCCATATGTTCTTCATTCCAAGAAAGGCAAGTGTGGGATAAAGTTTTTCCATCTCTTCCTGGCTTGAAAATCCTGTTATCCGCACCTTAAAAAATTCATCTTCAGTGAATAAAATAACAGGTTTGTCAAGAATAGCTGAAAGCCTGTCTTTCAATACCAAAGCATTGGATTCCTGGCGGAATGCACCAACCTGAATTACCAAATCCGGATTGATCGTCACTTGTTTAGGGTTTAAGGGAGAATCGAACTGGCCGTATGAAATAAAATCTGGAAAAACCAGCATTGCAAGTAAAATCAAGTAACGTGAATCCATGTCTGACCTGCTAAATGATATTTCTCAAATTATTTATATCAAAATTACATTAATTTCCAACAAATGTCGGTTCTATAATAGAGTGATATTTGAATGATCTCTAAAACTACAGAAATTTTGCTCTGAGATGGGATTGTTGTACCTAGAATATATTAAAAACAATAGAACCCTTTGAGCAAATACTCTGTAGTCTGTCTGAAGCTTTGACTTTAGTCCTATAGACAAGTCTTACTTCAGATATGTTATTCTGTAGTGTTTTCAAGATGGTTTGATTAATGATTAAATAGAAATGAAAAAGCCCGGTCCCAAGTTCCCAGGCTGTAAGGTTGTATAATTAATATATTGATATATAAACAGTCAGGATATAGCGCAATTATGAGAAATGCCCTAATTGCCTATTATTAAGCGTTTTAAGTCATTGTTGCGTTTTGTTAATAGAATACTAAAGATGAATAGAAAGTGTCTGAGAAGGGCTAGAAATGGCCTTAAATGAGGTATTTGAAATGTTGTATATGGTTGATATACTGTATTATACAGTAATTGATGATGATTGGGGAATTGGGAATTTACATTCGTGAAATAAACTATGTTAACCATCGGAACCTGCTCTTCCTTAAACTGACTATAAGAAAAATCATTTCCATTTATAACTTTCAGTATAAAATCATAAAAAGATTTTTGAGCAAAAAAGATAAGGTTTTTATTCAAAGCCAAAATCAAATAAATTACATTTATGGTTCATTTATTCGATATTATACTGATGAAACCTCTCAAATCTTATAGTAAAAATTGTTTATAACGATGGAGGAAAAACTGCTTTATAAGATCCATGTCACGGGACGGGTTCAAGGCGTAGGATTCAGATGGAGTGCTGCAAGTGAAGCCAGGAATCGAGGCATTAAAGGTTTCGATAAAAATTTATCCAATGGGAGTGTTTATATAGAAGCTGAAGGATCCAGAGAAGAGCTAAACGCTTATATTGAATGGTGCAAAAAGGGCCCAGGCTTTGGTTCTGTAGAATCTGTAAACGTAGATTCTTTTTCTCCTGTCAATTATACAGATTTTCGGATTGAAAAATAGTATTTAAAAGCTCCAGCCCCAAAATCCCAGGTAGTATAGTCGCATAATTATAGTGTTGATATATAAGTAGATAGAGTATTGTGCAACTACAACAAATGCCATAGGACACTGTTTTTAAGCTATTTACGACACTGTTTCGTTTCGATAACGGTAACTATAGGGGAGTAGAAAATGGCTGAAAAGGGCTAGGAATGGCCTTAAATAGGATTGTAGTGGCATTATATGTTATTGATATACAACTTATTGAACTATTAGCGGAATTGGGGTGAAGATTTGCAAATACTGTGGCAGATTGAGCGCCTGCCTGCCGGCAGGCAGGCAAACCCAATCCTCTGCCATGACAATAACTTTCCAACTCTTTAAATGGGCATCAGATCCAGCATAAATGTTTTGATCCGTAAAATCAATTTTCTTACCTTGTGCTTCAATAAGTTTCGGATTTTATTGGGTGAATACTTAGTAACTATTCAAATCTAATAACTATTCTGAAACTTATGTTTTACAAACATAGGGCCTATTTATCTGAAGTATTTTTATTAAAACCAGGTTTGTACTAAAACCTTATTTTCAAATCGAAATTCACTTACCCTGTAATAAACAGAAGAATCATTTTCAATCTGATACCCCCAATTCCCAAAAGTTCCAGGAGTGGAATATGTTCTTTTTAAATATATTTTATCCCCGGCAGAAAATTCACATTTTTTACTATACGCCGATATTTTGCCATAAGTGCTGTCCATAGTAGTTTTAATCCAGATGAGATGAGTGCCTCCAAAGATCTCTGGCCCAGTATGGCGATAATCCATGAAATTACCAATGTATTTTCTTGTGATAAAGAATTCATCTTTCTTAAGAAGTGAGAAAGATTTTTTTGCTGTGCTGCATGAGATGATTACACCAATTAATACCAAAAACAAAAGCTTTTTCATTTCAGAGTTCTCCTTTAATTTATACAACTATTTTTCTTCTAAAATATATTCTTTACTGCTAAGGCTTAGAAACTTGTCCTGACTGAAAAAAATATTTGCTTATATGGGTACCCATTTTCTCGCAACCACCAACGTAATGCTTTGGCGATCTTTCTTATTTTAAGAACGACCGTTCCAGTTTCATTTGAGGTAATCCGATAAAATGTTCTCATAACTTATTGTTCTTATTAACTAATATGAAGTAAATATCAGTTGTTTATAATCGACGCTTTTCATTAGGCACTTAATTCAACCTGTCCAGAGATATTCTGTGAATAAAAATATGTAAGTCCATTTAT
>JBGOZX010000126.1:0-12443 GCA_041480425.1 Bacteroidia bacterium | reverse complement strand
TTTAAAGTACTTCGAGAAAAATATTTTGCAATAATTCGAGGATCAAATAATATTTTATATCCGGCTTTTAAAATTCTTGCATTATATTCGTTATCCTCTCCTCTATGTAAATTTTCATTCATCCTTCCGACAATTAAAATTATTTTTTTAGGAAATGCGCCAAAAGGAACAGATTTCACTAATTTCTTATGATTACTGACACGATATGTAGCTCCTCCCAATCCAAAAGTTGAAACATTGATTGAAGCGATTGTCTTTCCCATTAAAGTATCTGAACCTGGTAGAACAATCCAACATCCTCCAACATTTCCATAATCTGACTCTGAATGATTCAAAACACAGTAATAAATGTAATTAGGGTCATAGAAACAATGTGCATCTAATCGAATTATTATTTCTCCCTTCGCTTTTTCAACTCCTAAATTAAAAGCAACCGCTTGTATCTTCTTTTTATTATTAAATAAGAACAGGTTGTTGTGATGTTCCTGAAAGCGTTTTACAATTTCAATAGTCTTATCATAACTTCCCCCATCAATAACATAGATTTCAGTTAAGTTGGTGGGATAAGTTTGGGAAAATACTGAATGCAAACAATTGCTTATGTATTTCTCCTCGTTAAGTGTGGGGATAATAACAGTAATTAAAGGATTCTCTGCCACCAATTAATTATTTAACACCTTAGCAAACAAATCTTCAGTTTTTTGAGACCATTTGCTGAGTTCAAAATTCGTTTGGCATAATTTCTGTCCCCGATTGCCCAGCGAAATTCTTAATTCTTTATCATTGGCAATTTTGATCATGGCTTCTGCCATTAATGACGGATTATGTCGAGGGACAACAAAACCAGTTATACCCTCAAGAACTGCTTCTCTTACTCCACCAACATCTGTTGAAATAACGGGTAACCCCATACTCATGGCTTCACGTATTGATAAAGGCAAAGATTCAACTTCAGAGCTAAGGACAAAACAATCAAGACTATTTAGAATATCAGGAATGTCTCGACGCATACCTGTCACGATAATAAAATCTTCTGATCCTACTGCTGCCTCTTTAATCCTCTCTTTTTCAGGGCCATCACCGACTATGAAAAATTTTGTATTGTCGTTTTTGCTATGTGCATTTTTTGCAGCATTTATGAAATCGAGGTGTCGTTTTTCTTTACTTAGCCTTGCGATGATTCCAAAGCAACAACAATCATCTTTGATTTTATATTTGTTTCTTAAAATTGGTTTTGATTTTACTTTTGAGAACTTTTCCATATCTACAGAATTGGATATGACTGTGATCTTCTCACTCTTTACACCGCTACTTGTTAATCGATTCCGCTCGCAGTATGATTCAGTAATGATATGTTTGGAAAAAAAATTAAGAACCCACGTGTATTTATATAATTTGCTGCTTGAGATCATGTGTATTGTGGTAACTACTTTAAAAACAGGCATACTAAATCCAAAGGATGCCAACCAGGAGCCAAGAGCAGTATACATTCCCTGAGGATTCAATATTTCAATTTTATTGTCCTTAACTATCTTGTAGATTCTACGGGAGGCCTTCCATAGTCCCAAAGGGTTTCTGGTGTAAAGTGGTGCATTAACGAAAATAACACCAGTGCCTTTAAGTTCCTTATCCATCACACCTGGAGTTGAAATCACAAAAACCTGATGACCTAATTTTAAAAGTCCCTGCGAAAGTGTAATAATATCTTGTGCAGTACCTCCAATATCATTACCCATTGTTAAAAATGCAATACGCATATTATATTAAAGCTTTATAATAAAATTCTATTTCATTTACCATTCTACCCGCATTTAAATATTTTTCCACAAGTTCTTTTCCATTATTTCCCATTGTCTTGGATTTTTCATTACTAATCAGTTCAATAGTTTTCTTAGATAAATCATCATAATTACCGGTTTCAAAAAGATAACCATTAAAATTAGGAATAACCTGCTCAGGATTTCCTCCTGCATCGGATGCAATAACGGGAATACCTACTCCCATTGCCTGTATTGAAGTGAGACTAAAAGCTTCCATATAGGAAGGCAAAACCAGGGAATCTAAGCAACATAGCACTTTTGGGATATCAGTACGAAAACCTGTAAAAATTACTTTATCTCCCAAATGATTAGTCTTTACTTGTTCTTGCATTGCATTTCGAAGAATTCCATCACCAACGATTAATAACTTGACAGAACTTTCCTTTTCAATTACTTTTATAAAAGCAGGTATAATCAAATCACATCCTTTTTCGGGAGATAGTCTTCCGATATATCCAATTATAAATTCATTTTCTAAAATCCCTAATTCTTTTCTTATTTCTTTGCGATTGTAATTCTTTTCATAATCCTCAAAACCATATACTTTGTGGTCTATTCCATGATGTACCCGGACAATTTTAGATTCTTTGATCCTGTTTAATTTGAACTTCAATAATTCAAAATCCGAACAAACAATTGATAAATCCAGCAAATTTAAAAATATTGGTAACCATTTGTATGTCAATCTATTAATTCCAATGCCATAATAAATCCACTTTTCTCCCTGATTCCAATGCATTTTCTTTATGAACCCACCCATAATGGCAGGACCTGCTGCCAGACAATGTACAATATCGATCTTATTCTTTTGGACAAATATTTTGATTTCTTTTGCACCTTTAAATAATCCTTTTAGGTTTCTCCCTTTAATATCAATATCTGCAATTGGGATTTGCCATTTAATTAAATCATCCATTTGTACTTTTCCACCCGGAGCAACCCAAACTTTATAACCGCGAGCTAACAAAGAGCTAGCCAGATTCTTTGTGAAAGTTTCTTCTCCACCAATATGACCTCCAGTACTAATTAATAGTATATTCATTAAGTGTGTTTACTTAAAGTATTAAGATTAAGTATATGATCTTTTATTTAATAAAAAACAGGCCTTTTAAATTGAAAATAATAGCACAAGAATATGATATACGATTTGTTAAAATTACCATTACTCAGTTAATTTCAAATATGAATCAACCATTTTGTCTTTTGGAAATAAGATTTCAGCCTTCCCCCGGCTTATCGATCTCATTTTAATTATCTCATTTATATCAAAATCACAAAAGCGTTCTATCGCCAAAGCTATTGAAGCAACAGAGTGCGGATCAAAACAAATACCATTTCCTTCAGTTAATACTTCGTAGTCAGATACATTACTCATTAAAATTGGTAAGCCGCATGCCATTGCTTCACATACGGCATTAGGTAACCCTTCCCAAAAGGAAGGTAAAATCAAGGCATCCGCCTTTTTATAAATATTTTCAATATCTATAACCGGTTTTTTTAGAAAAAAGTCATTCTCTAGATTACATTCGGCTATCAATCTAATGTTTGACTGATAAGTATCTTCAGGCTTATCTCTTGAATAACTCATATCCGATCCATACCAACATATTCTTGGCAATGAACTAATTTTCGAATCCTTTAATTTCTTTAATGCAAGAATTAAATTTTTGGCATTTTTGTGTTTTTGGTGACTAGAAATAACAACCAATATCCTCTTTTTATTGGGAGAATATACATCGGGAGGGCTGAACCTGTCCAAATCTAATCCATTATATATGGTCTTTAATTTTTTCTTAAGATAAGGAGCTTTCCCTAATATGACACTGGTGCTGCTTTCTGAATTTGTTGTTACAAAATCAGCCAATCGATGAAGTTGCAAATGAATTTTAGTTCTAAAGGAATAGGTATAGGATATATCGCTACGCTCAGATACAATAAGTTTCCATGTTTTTTTTGGTATAGAGGATAATTCTGCCAAAAGGGAAGAGGTCTGCAAAAAGGCAAAGATTGCATTTGGTCTTAATTCTTTAATTTCTTTTTTAAATTTAAGTATTCGCTTTATCGGATTATATTCTTCAATAAGATAATAATCAATACCATGATTGTTAACTTCCTTCAAAAAATGGTCTCCTTGGTTATATCCTAAAATAACTACATTATGGTTTCTTTGTTTTAGTGATATGGCCAGAGTTACGCATTGGCGTTCTGCACCTCCACTACCTAAACTGTCAATAATAAGAATAAAATTCATTTTAACTGTTCCTGACGCTGGCTTACAATAGAATAGCCCGCAATATAGGTAAAAATAACCCAGCCGATTTTTACATTTAGAATCTGACCGCTGACAAGCAAACCCATAACTGGAACCAATAAAAGCAATGGTAGCAGCATATTCATAGTTTTATATATCTGAAAGCTTCTTATAAATATCCTATATAGAAAAATCAAATAAATGATTAATCCTGCAATACCTGTATAGCAAAGCACTTCAATGAATACATTATGCGGACTCGCGATCTCACCAAAGGTTGTTTGAGAAAAATATTGATAACCTGTTTCACCTACTCCAAAAACAAGGTTGCTTTTAATGAGTGGAAGCAATGTCTGCCATATTATTTCTCTTCCTGATAAATCACTTTCATGAGTACTTTGTAATATCCGAAGTTTTAAAACTTCAGACTGCATCAGAAACTGCCAGACATAAATAAAAGCTAACGCTCCTACTGCAAATATTGCAATTCTACCCCAGATATTTTTCGTTTTAAATAACAATATGCCTGTTATGAAAGCTAAAACGAATGATACTAAAGCAACGCGTGATCCGGTTTCCGCCATAAACATCATCATAATTGGAATGGGTAGCAGTAACAGATAACGTATCTTACCTATTTGTAATCTGTTTTGTACAATGGCCAGTATAAGTATTACCATTGAAATACTCATTCGTACACCGACGTTGTTTTGATTATCACCAAATATGTTAATCCTTCCGCCTGGATCATATTCGATTCCAATACCAGCGTTAAATAGCAAAGCGAGTGCCACAGATCCCAAAGCAAAGCTGAACATACCTTTCTCCAGAACCAATTGGTCATACTGTTCATGATTTACCAGGATCCAAAAAAGAATGATATTTTGAAAGATTGGAAAATCAAAAAAATTATAATATATAGAATTGACATGGAATAAGCTTACTATTGTGAGTAGTCCGAAAAAGAGCCAGACAGGCCTTAAAATAGACTTATTTTCATGAGATGTGATAAAATACATTATCATGGGGATCATCATGAGTAAATAGATATATCCTGTAAGTTTTGATACAGAAAAAAAACCATTGGTATGGAATGGATCCCAAACCTCGAAGTTGATGGAAAAAAAGAAAACATATAGAGCTATTCTTTGAAAATTTTTCATAAACTTATTTTATCCACATATTATACCACATTTGAAATTGAAGTAATTTCCAAATAATGGTAGGATCATACAATTGCCCATTCATAAAATTCCGTTTCAGCTTTTGTACATGTATGGGATTAAACAAGCCAGTTTTAGCTATAACGGTTGAATTCAGATTTTCTTCTAACAGGTAGTATAAATCATCTTTAAGCCATGAGTAAACAGGTATCGAAAATCCTGTTTTTGGACGATCCATTAATTGTTTTGGAACATATTTATAAACAATATCTTTGAGAATCATTTTTTGAGTATGGCCATATTTGAAACTGTTTGGTAGTTGCGCTGCAAATTCAATGAGTCTATGATCTAAAAATGGTTCTCTTCCTTCTAAAGAAACTGACATGGTGGCTCTATCAACTTTTGTAAGTATATCATTTTGTAAATAACTGCTGTAATCAGTAGCAAGTGCAATTGACAAGCTGTCCTTAAAATGCGAAAAGTCATCATCAAAAACAGTTTGTTGATCTGTTTCAATAAAATTGAATAAATTCCTTTTTGTTGTTTTGTTCATTATCTGATAGCTACGCAGTAATGCTTGAGGAATTTGCTTTTTATCAATGCTTAATATGCTCGATAAAACAGAAAACTTATGATTAAGGAAATTATCAGGCAAAAGATTTGTCCACAACGATGCAATCTTACTTATAGTTTTATGCAAGAAGGCTGGAACTTTATCAATAAGAGCAAGATTATTTAGAAAAGTACGGTAGTTATCATAACCTGCAAATATTTCATCTCCGGCATCTGCCGATAAAGCTACCGTTACACTTTTTCTTGCCAGTTTACTTACAAGAGCTGTAGGTATTGCAGAACTGTCTGCAAATGGCTCATCGTAATAATAGGGCAAAGTTGGGATAATTTCTTGTGCCTCTTTTGTTTTGCAATAATACTCTGTGTGGTCAGTACCAATATATTGAGCAATCTGCTTTGCAAAAGGAGCTTCATTATTGCCTTCGTCAAAGCCTATTGTGAATGTCTTTAATTTATTCGTTTTATGGCTTTGCAATATTGAAATAACTGCGGTTGAATCATAACCCCCGCTTAGGAAAACTCCGACCGGCACATCAGACACCATGCGATATTCAAATGCAGAATGAAGTAATTTTTCTACTTCCAGCTTGGCCTCATTGTAGGAAATACTTAAACTGGGTAAGCAATAGTAGTCTTTTATGTCCCAATATTTAGTAATCTCAAACTCCTTTTTATTTATACTAAACGTAAGGAAATGCCCTGGATTTAACTTGCAGCAATTTTCGAAAATACAATATGGTGAAGGAACATACCCGAAATCCATATACTGATGAACCGCATTCAAACTTAATTTTTTAATAAATCCGGGGTGCTGATGAAAGGCTTTAAGTTCTGAAGCAAATAAAAATAGTCCGTTATGCCAATAGTAAAATAGTGGTTTAACTCCCGCCCTGTCTCTTACAAATGTTACCTCTTGTGTTTTTATATTAAGCATTACGAATACGAACATTCCAATAAATTTTGAAATACAAGAAGTCCCCCATTCCGAGAATGCGTGTAAAACTACCTCAGTATCTGATTCCGAATTAAAAACATGGCCTAAATTTCTGAGTTCACTCCTGAGTTCTTTAAAATTGTATATCTCACCATTAAGTACAATACTTAAATCCCGATAATTCATAGGTTGATGACCAGCAGAGGAAAGGTCAAGAATAGATAATCGGGAATGTCCAAGTCCAATAGAAGCACAATTAGTGGAATATATATCGCAACCTTTGTCATCAGGTCCTCTGTGATGCAAGGTGGAAACCATGTTAGTCAAAATCGCAACGTCGCTTTGCGCTTTATAATCAATAAATCCGCATATACCACACATAGTTATTTTTCAGGTTAGAAGCAATATTTTCACAATGAAAACAGCTTTTTCAAGATGTTTAATATGCATTTATCAGTTGAATTTGGGCTTTTAGTCTTTTCAGTCGATTAATTAACAATGTAAAGAGCTAAATTGCTTTGCCACATTCGTAATATTATACTGCTCAATATTATGCACGATAAATTGATTTTGATAGTTATCATCTAAAAATTCATTAATAATGTTAATTGGCAATGAATGCGATGGTATAGACAATATAGGTCTTTTAGCAAGTGCGTAATCAATTAATTTACTTGGAGAGTGAACATTTGTTTTGTTTTCAAAATTTACAACAAAATCCATTTGACTGAGCTCATAAAGTAATTGATCACGCGGAATATAGTCCCGGATTTCAATTTTATTCCCCATCTGTTTAAGATAAGGTTTTATAAAATCTATATCTTTTGTATAAACAATAAACTTAAAACTCTTATTTAGAGATGATAAAAACTTTAAAAAGGTCGAAGGATTTCTAATTTCTTTATAAAAAACACCTGAGTATGCAAAAGTTGGTACTTCATTTTTGGCTTTATTTAAACACAACTTAATATTATCAAAACGAAATCCTTGCGGTATCACTTTGATTTTATTCCTGAACTCAGAATAATATCCTTCTTTAGCCCCCTCGAAAGGCACAACAATATAATCCGCCAATCGGCAGAACCATTTTTCAATATATTTAAAGTAGAAATATTTTTTTTTTTGCCCTGCACCTTTATTCCCCATAAAAGGATCGCCGCAATCTGCTGCCCATATTTTAGGAAAAAATTGTTTATTTATACTCTTTGATAAAGCACAACCCCAGTGAATTGGAAATGGCGCGGCGACAGAAATTAATAGATCAACATTCTTTTCCAACTTTATAATACGAGGAATCCTGAACATAAGTTCAATATCCGGGAATTCTATGAACCTATGCAGTAATTTATTTAAAATTCTATCTATTATATTATTTCGGATTGTTTCGTCACTATTGAACGTCGCAAATATCATTTTTCCAATGTTTCTGACTTTTAATCTATGTTCAAGCTCGAACTCTGTATAATCATAGTTTCCAAGCACAGCATATAAGGCAACATCGTGTTCTTGCCTGGCTAATTCTTTAGCTAATTCTGTGGCCCTGTATGCTCTGGGATTCTGCGCAGGTAAGATTGTACGGCTTATTATCAGTATCTTTTTCTTATTCACGATATAAGAATGTTAAAATGTTTAATAATTCCCTCCATCGCCTGCAACCACAATAAGTCAGAAGAATCTGCCATAAGGTCCTTTTCAAAGGAAACCATTATTGCAGCTGTCTGCTCCGCCTGTGTACCTCCGTTACGGCTATGGTTCACGTCCGGTTCCGGGATATTAAGATCATCAAAGAACCAATCACTCATTTTCCATTGAATATCCTTCCCCAGGCCCAACACTCACTGCCATTATGATTGGGGCAGCGGTTAAAAATTTCTTAAGAAAAATGACCTGTAATCGACTCCCGTAACCGATGAATGATGTGTTCTTCACCTATCTCCTGATGCAGAATTCTACGGTTGTGATCAATTTCTTCAAAGGTCAGGTTTTGAAATGCAGCTTCATTTCCCGGAAATAATTCCTTTTCAATTGAATATATACGGATACCTATTCTCTTTAAATAGTGGTACATAGTATTTGTTCCATTTAAATATACCTTTGAACCTAACCATAATGAAGCTAAAATGTTACCAATTCCTTGTTGTCGATAATGATTCATTATAACAATTCCGCATTTTTGAACCACTTTGTTGTAATCGGCCAATGGTAGAAACTTTCTCAAGACTGAGAAATTTTCTCCAAATTGGGCTTCTCCTTCTTTCTGAATATAATTTGCATAAACCGGGTTGCCATAGCTTAGTGGCACAACGATTTTACGATTTCCGATTACCATTTGTTTGAGTAATTCGAAAGCCTCAAGATGATTATTAGTTGACGAGGCTGAATTACCCAACAATATGTCATTTCCATTAACTATTGAATTCATAATACCCTTCATTATAAACTCCAGAGGATAATAGGTGAAGGGAACATAAATACAATCATCTCTTATTATTTTCCTTTCAACAAAATAATCATGCTCTTCTTTTTGTAATGTTGCAAGATATGACAATGATCCGGCAGCTTCCTTAACAGAATTTTGATTTATATTCTGTTTTAAGTAATATATTTTTCGCAAAATATCTTTAAATTGCTCTATTAATGACTTCCGATATAACCGTGGCTCAATAACGGCTGTTAGTTTTCCCAGGACACTTCTTCCTAAAAGCTCCTGCCTATTATATAGTTCTGCACCCCAAAGCACACCAATAAATTTATTCTTATTTTTTGATGATAAAAATATATGACTATTAAAATCTCCTATCCCGTGTAGAATAATACAATCATACATTTCCGACCGTTTTGCCAGTATTTCTGTCAGATTTTTTTGATATGGAACTACCTCAATATTACTTTTTATTTCAACATATTTTAGTGGAGCACTTTTCTTTGAGTGTGGGATAATGAACAGATTACTCCCTGGAAATGCTTTTTCAAAAACATAATTTGCAGCATTTAAAAACTTCTCATCTGAACCAATATGAAGAATTGAAATTTTATCTCCTGCCATTTAAGTACTCTTTTATTAGTGAATCATATTTATTTCAGTAGATAGCTGGTACAAAAAATATAAATTTCCTCTTAAATCGAAAGAATAAAAGTCAAGAAAACTAATTGTTATCATCCAAAAATCGAAACCTCATCTTTTTAGTTATGACCCTTTTTATAAAAATATACTCTTGTAATTTCAAAAGCTCACTAACACCAATTACAATAAAAGCGCCCAGACTTACCTGAAGTGCGAGAGTAATTACAGGCTTGAAATTAGAGACTACATCAATTAACAAAACAGAAATTCCCATTCCTACTGCTAATAGCAATATTGCAGAAATATCTTTTAACTGTTCCATTATTGAATAATTTAACACTTTGAATGACTCAGAATTGAAGATTAAATAGCCGACCAATGATATAACCATCATGCCAACAACTAACGGTTTTATCCCCAACAAAACTCCAACAAAGATATTTGGGATAGTGAACACTTGAACAAATGTCTGAAGTTTCAAATACAAGTCCGATCTTCCCACAACATTGAGAATATTGATATTCATTGAATTTAAGGGATACATCAAACCCACAAAGCAGAGCATTTGCAATAAAGGCACAGAAGGTAACCATTGTTCTCCCACCAGAGTGAGAATCAGAGATTTGGCAGTACCCGCCATGCCGGCCGTCAGTATTGCAATAATAAAAAATGTGGTGGTAAACATCTTTCGAAACACTTCTTTCATTCTGGGTTTGTCGTCCTGAATGGTAGCAAGTACAGGGTAACCCACGCTGGTTGCAATGGAAGAAATATTCTCGGTAGGTAAGTTCTTAAACATTTCAGCCCTTGTAAAATATCCCAGGTCCTGTGGTGTAAAATACTTTCCAATAATAATATAATTAATATTTTGCACCAAAGTAACGAGTAACCCACTTACCAATAACTTAGATCCAAACCCGAACAATTCTTTAAAAGATTCTTTACTGAACACAAAATCAGGTTTCCATTTATTCCAATACCATAACATTAGAGAATTGAATCCCTGGTTAGTCAATGTTTTGGCGATCAGGCTCCATACCCCAAAACCAGAAAAAGCCATTATAATGGCAATGATACCGGAGAGGATTGAAGCGATAACAGATATTTTTGTTTGAAGTTTAAAATCAATCCTCTTTGTAAGTCTTGCACGTTGTATGAGGGTCAGAGAGCTAATTATCAACACGATGCCGAGAACCTGAATCAGGGGCTTAAGTTCAGGATTATTGAAGAAACTACTAATCGGACTCGCTGTCACAAACAAAACTAAAAATAGCAGAATGCCCATTGCCAGGTTGAAAAAGAAAACAGTAGAATAATCCTTTTGTGTACAGCTTTGCTTGCGTATTATTGCCTGACTAAAACCGCTGTTGATAAAAATATCAGACACAGAGATTACCACCATTATCGTCCCAATCAATCCAAACTCGCGAGGAGTAAGCAAACGAGCCAGAATTATACCTACGATAAATTCAATACTATAAGAAGCAAACTTCCCAATTGTATTCCATAAAACACCGCTGATTGCTTGTTCTTTAAGCCCCATTTAGTCTATTAATCCGATAATATTTCAGTACTTTTCTGTTTATCTTATCCAGGTCTTACTATTAAGAAATACTTATCGCAATTTATTTTCTGAAACCCCGATAACCTATCCCTAATGCAGTTCTAATTCCAACTCGTCTTGCTACCTCTATCAGGCAACGATATTTATTAGTCATTGCTGATTCTAATTTATTAACACGTGCCTGACTCATTATGGGTATGTTACGAAAACGTGAAATTATTTTAAGGTTCTTATGCCTATTTATTTGATGCCCAAATTGTATTTGGGCAATCATCGGATATAACCATTTTTCATAATAGTTCAGTACATTTTCAGTAAGTTGTGAATCGGGTTTATATTTGTCAACTATCAACTGAATTTGATTTAAAATAATGACTTGATTTTGAATATATTCTTCGGGTTGCACAGTATTTGTCAATGATTCTGTATTTACAAAATAAATATAAAAATTCTCTGGTAACGAATAAATGATACTGGCTTTTAAAAGTATTTCAAAACCGTACAACAGATCTTCAGAAGAATTTACTCCTATTGTTCCTGAAATCATATTTTCCGTAAGCTTCCTCTTTACAATTTTATTGACGGCAGATCCGAAGAAGTATTCCTGGACTATAAGTTTATCAGTGGTGATTAATTCTTCCTTGATAATAATCCCTGGCCTGGTGTTTCCTGCATTGTCTTCTTGGATGATCCCAAAAACAACAACATCTGCACCTGTTTTCTTGCATTTATTGTACAGATTTTCAAAAGTACTGGGCAATAGCCAATCATCCGCGTCCACATGCATGATATAGTCACCTTTCGATACCTTCATTCCTGATGATCTGGCAATCGAAAGTTTTTTATTGCTATCATGAGCGATAACCATTAAACGATCTTCATTTTTTTGATAAGCCTGCAATACTTGCAAACTACTATCCGTGGAAGCATCATCTACTGCGATGACTTCGAAAGTACCTGAGAATTGCTGATTAAAAATCGAGTCCAGGCATCGAACAAGATATTTTTCAACATTATAAACCGGAACAATAACTGAAATATCCACAATAATTAAGTAATTACCAGATGGGTGAG
>JBGOZX010000125.1:0-12733 GCA_041480425.1 Bacteroidia bacterium | reverse complement strand
TCAAATTCGCCAGTACCTTCAATACTTAGCGGTCCTGTATATTCTGTGTTGTTACCCCACTGAACTATACCCATAAGGTGAGCCCCCCAGTTTGATATCATGCCATTACAGTAGGTATCTACCCGCATCCATCCCGGACGACGGTTATTAACTTTAATATCATGTACTCTTTTTTCTGTATAAGGGACCTCCCATGCCGGCCCTAACCAGAAATCATAGTTGAGTTCTGGGGGTACCTGCATGGTAGGTTGTACCGGAAGGGGAGGCCCGTCTGAAGGTACTGCCACAAATATCCGTTGGACCTTACCTATTCGTCCGTTACGGACCAGTTCAACTGCCCGTGCGAACTTGGGTAATGCCCTGAATTCACTGTCGTTACGTGTAATTACTCCGGCCTTCTTAATCGCTTTCACCAGTTGCCGGCCATGTTCAATGCAGGTAGAGATAGGTTTTTCAAGTGAGATATGTTTCCCGGCCCTGGCTGCCTCAATAGCTATCGGGACATGCCAGTGATCGGGTGTAGCTATCATAACAGCGTCGACATCCTTACGAAGCAATACCTCACGGAAATCACCATAAGCATCGCAGCCTTTGTAGGAGAATCCTTTTTGCTGTGCATAAAAATCGTTTACCTGTTTTTGCCCGTTACCCAGACGCCACGAATCAACGTCGCATACTGCAACTATCTGGGCATTGTCTGACTTGAGAAATTGAGGAATGTTTGGATTTACAGTTTGCCGTCCGATACCGATCACTGCAACATTAATCCTGTTGCTGGGAGCTGAATTGCCAAGCAAGTAGGAGGGTACAACCGTTGGGATGGCAAATGTACCAACTGTTCCGAGTGCAGTTTTTCTTAGAAATGTCCTTCTATCAGTTTTCATACCTATAATTTGTTAGAAATATTTTTGGGTAGTTTCAGGTTTTAATATTCATGAAATTTGAATGGTGGCTACAGCCCTGGAAACAGGATGTATGGCCAGTTTAAATTTTTCATTCGAAATAGTAATTAAATCTTTGACTTTTACCCACATAATGAGTAAATTTGAATGTATCATAAAAATAGGAAAACTTGTCTTTAAAACCTATAATAATTCTAATAAATATGAAAAATTCAACAATTTCGAGGCGTAAATTTTTAGGCACTACTGCAACCGCAGCAGCATTTGCAATGGTCCCTTTCAATTATTCCTTCGCAAACGGGAATCAGAGCAAAAAGCCCAATTCCAAAGTTGCTGGTGTTCAATTAGGTCTCACTACTTATTGCTATCGCAGCATTCCACACAATGCCGGGGAATGTCTCGGATATATCCTGCAGGCAGGAGTCAATTCTGTTGAGATGAGAAGTGTTCTCGAAGAAAGCCTGGGTCTTCCTCAGGGCCCACCAAGACCAGCGCGCGGTGTTGAATTATCCGAAAATGAGAAGGCTGAACGTGCAAAAGCTGCTGAAGGTCTGAGAGAGGCACAACGTAAGTGGCGCTTATCTCTACCCATGCAAAAGTATGCAGATATCCGCAAGATGTACAATGAAGCCGGGGTGAATATCCATATTGCCAAGTTTGTACCTTCATCCTGGTCAGATGAAGAGATAGACTACGCATTTAACGCAACCAAGGTACTAGGAGCATATGGTATAACTGATGAACTTACTGATGAGGCCTGTCAACGCCTGGGTAAATTTGCTGAAAAGCATAAGAGCCTTGCCATTTTTCATACGCATGGACAATTTGGCCAACCGGGCTTTGACATCGATAAGTACCTTGCATATTCGCCTGCCAACAGGCTCAATCTTGATGCAGGCCACTATTACGGAGCCACAGGACTGCATCCCAACGACATAATAGTAAAATATCACGAACGTATCCCCAGCATACACATAAAGGATAAAACAGGGCCCAAAAGCAATCCGGCTAACACCAATATGCCGTTTGGGGAGGGCGAAACTCCTATTGCCGATATACTTCTGTTGCTAAAGAAGGAGAAATGGCCTATCAATGTTGACCTTGAACTGGAATACCCTATTCCGGAAGGTTCGGATGCTGTCAAAGAAGTCACAAAGTGTATCGAATACATGAGAGCAATCCTTGAATAACATTGAATCTGCAGAGCTGTAAATATTGAGGAAGCTTATGAATTACAATAGTCCTTAATTGTATTCAATCTCCACAGGACAGGATTAATTATAAAATAGTTTACCATCAAATAATTACACTTATCTGAGATGTTATAATTTAAGTCTTTGGTTAAAGATCTAGCAAACTTAATCGAATCAATATGAAAAACAGTACACGTCGTGATTTTCTGAAAAAATCCCTCCTTACCGGGGTAGGTCTGATTACTCTTCCTGAAATATTAAAGCATTCTGCATTTGCTGCCGGATCGCCAAATAAGCTCATTCAGTTTGCTCAAATCGGTTGTGGCAGGCAGGGAACTAGTGACTATAACGGAACCATAAAACATACGGACCTTTGCAGAATGGTTGCTGTATGTGACCTTGACTCAAAGAGAGTTGAGATAGCAAAAAACACTGTTGAGACGTTCTACAAGAATAAAGGGGAAACGAATGTTGATGTTAAAACCTATCATGACTTTCATGAGGTTCTTGCTCGTCCCGATATTGACGCCGTAATCGTTAGTGTTCCTGACCATCAGCATGCATTTGTTGCTATCCAGGCAGTGCTTGCAGGGAAGGATGTGTACGTTCAAAAGCCATTGACATATTCAATATCAGAGGCGATAGCTCTGCGGACAGCCGTTAGTGCCAGGAAGAGAATTCTTCAGACAGGTAGTCAGCAGCGTTCCGAAAAACCCTGGACCACATTTCGCATTGCCAGCGAAGCGGTGCGTAATGGGCGTATCGGAAAGCTTCAAACTGTAAAAATCGGCATCGGAAGAGACAAACCTAAGGGTGTTAAACCGGCACCACAGACTCCACCACCAACCTTCGATTATGAGCGCTGGCTCGGAGCTGCACCTGAACAGCCCTATATGGAATTGAGAGCTCATCCACAGGACACTATTGATGGCAGACCAGGCTGGATCACAACTGAAGACTTTGGCCTTGGGATGATAACCAACTGGGGTGCACATCATATTGATATAGCTCATTGGGCTATGGGTATGGAGCTTAGCGGACCGTTATCAGTGGTAGGGAAAGCTGACTTCATGAAAGACGATGTGTGGACTGTTCACACCACTTACCATGTAGAGATGATGTATCCGGGTAATATTCAGGTGATTCTTGATAATAATTTTACTAACGGTATCCAGTTTGAAGGATCCGATGGAATGGTATTTTGTGCCCGTGGCAGCGAAAGGGTAACTAAAAGCGACCCTGTTTCCGCAGCTGATGATAAGAAAAATCCTCTTTATGCCAGCAACGATAAAATTCTCTATCCAAGAATAGGCCCGGAGGGCAAAATATGGATGGCTAGTGCTGACCATTACCGTAACTGGCTCGAAAGTATTTTAAGCCGTAAAGATCCAATTGCCCCAGTCCAGCAGACTTCCCGTAGCCTTGAGGCGTGTGCCGTAGCCTGGATAGGAATGAAGCTTAACCGCAAACTGACCTGGAATGCAAAGAAAGAAAAATTCGTCGGTGATAAAGAAGCCAATGCAATGCTTTCACGCAAAGCCCGCAAAGCAGAATACGATGTTGCTTTGATTATGAAACAAGCCGGATTGGCCTGATTCATAGGGTTCGGATGCTGTCAAAGAAGTCAGAAAGTGTATTGAATACATGAGAGCAATCCTTGAATAACATTCAAAATCGGTAAAAATGAGATTTATACTTTTACTTACTTTGTCTTTGTCAATCTGTTTTTCGCAAGTTTCCTTAGGGCAGAACAGAAACAAGAAAATCATTATAACGGGTAATGTGCTGGATTCAAAACAGAAACCTGTTGAAGGTGCTGTCATCTTTATCGATAAGGTAAAAACCAGCGCGGTAACTGATCAAAAGGGATTTTATAAAGTTAAAGTCAACCCTGATGCTAAGGAAATTTTGGTCTTCACCCTTTTTAATGGTGCTTCCGAAGAAGTAATTAATGGGAGGACATCCATCGATTTCATTCTTACGGGCAAATCAACTGAACCAGCAAATAAAACTACTGATAATGAAGTTGTTAATATCGGATATGGGACTACTAAGAAAAAAGAGGTAACAAACGCGGTTGGAGTGATTGACGGTCAGGATCCAAGTTTTGCCTCATATCAGAGTATTTATGATATGATACGCGGCCGGGTTCCTGGTGTTGAGGTTAATGGGAAAAGTATAAAAATTATGGGGTCCTCGTCACTCAATGTAAGCACCGAACCTCTTTTTGTGGTTGATGGAGTAATTGTAAACAGTATTGATGATATCTCTCCACAAACAGTAAAATCAATCGAAGTACTTAAAGGCCCGGCAGCCTCAGTTTATGGGACAAGAGGAGCCAACGGGGTAATACTGATAACCCGGCTCTCAGGGAAAGATTAAAAATAATTCAATTGCACATGTCCCGGATAAATACCAAATTTCACTGGATTACCACTGGTGCACTTTTTGTGGTCTATTTCCTCTATTTTTTCGTCTTGAATCCTTACCACCTTATTTATCTGGAACAAATCCAATTATTCCGTTTCAATGGTAACTATTTCGCAGATTTTCTTTCAAGACCAGGTGGTTTGTCGGAATTTACAGGTGCATTTCTGACCCAATTTTTCATTTTTCCGGTTGCCGGAGCTTCAATTGTTACATTGGCAGGGATTGCTGTTTATGCAATTACCGTATACATTTTCCATAAACATCACGTTAACGGGGTGCTGTTGGGATTTGTCCCGGTGTTGCTATTGGCAGCCTTGCACAGCTATCATCTGTATACACTGGCTTATACCATTGGCCTGATTTTTTCTCTTGGATATTTTGCAGTCTATATTTCTATTAAGAATAATAAGTTACGTTATTTTGTGGTACTAACAGGCTGGCCACTGTTGTACTTTATTGCAGGTGGGTATGCCCTTTTAACAATTCTGCTCTGTTTTATTCATGAATTGTTCTTTAACCGGAATCGTTCCCGTTTTATAATCGCTTCATTATTTCCAATAATCGCTTTATTGGTTCCATACCTTGCTTCACATTTCATTTTTTATATAAGAAAAGAAATGGCATCGACATTTTTCCTTCCATTTTTTATTGGAGTACCCTTTAAATACATTCTGATTCTATTATTGGTCTATTATCCTTTGATTTTAATCGTTACTAAAGGGTGGTTAATATATTCGAAAGGAGAGATACTTTCGCCCGGATGGAACTGGAAAACCATAATGACCGGAACGCTGGTAATAGTTTGTTTGTCCGGCGGGATAATCAAATATGTCTATGACAGGAAAACAGAAGTTTTACTTGGAATTGATCATTGTATACAACAATCTGATTGGGAGGGTGCATTGAAACATTCTTCATCCAGTCCGTTCACTAACCGCATGTTAATGCACTTTACAAATCTTGCCCTTTACAAAACAGGTCACATGGGGGATCAGTTGTTTAATTATCCGCAAGCTGGTTCCGGAGGATTGTGGCTTGACTGGGGACAGGATTGGGTAACAGCTTTTTTCGGAGGTGAAATTTACTATCAACTTGCTTACAACAGTGAAGCATATCGATGGGCTTTCGAAGCCATGGTAGCAAAAGGGCCAAATCCACGTTCACTCAAACGCCTGGTTTTAACCAGCTTGGTAGACGATAACATTGCACTTGCTGAGAAATACCTTAAGGTATTGGAGCAAACTCTTTTTTACCGGGAATGGGCACACCATTACCTGTCATTTGTCAATCATCCCGAACTCATTAAAGGGGATAAGGAAATCTCTGAAAAACGTCATTTTGAAATCTATTCAGATTTTATCAGTTCGGATAATTTTGGTGTCAGGTTACCCCAATTACTTGCAGACCACTCCGACAACCGCATGGTCTTTGAATACTATATGGCTTCATTGCTGCTTGATAAAAATTTAGATGGTTTTGCCTCAAATATTTATCGGTTAAAAGAATTAGGGTATAAATCTATACCGGTACAATATGAAGAAGCTCTGTTAGCATATATGAGTTACTCGAAAAAGAATATTGTTCCCGAAGGTTATAATATCAGCATGGCTACCCGGGACCGTTTATCAGATTATGCAGGTGCTATTTATTCTTTTGGTGATAATACTGATAAGGCAGCAAGTGCAATGAACAGTAGATTTGGAAAAACCTATTGGTATTATCTGAAATTCATTAACAGTCAACCAAGATAAAAGAATGCTGGGAAAACCAAATAAAGAAATTCAAACTAATGCTCTGTATCAGGCAAAGGTTATTCTGGTTATTTTAACAAGCATAATTCTCAATGCCTGCTCCGGTAAAATATCAACATTCAGCGAGACAGAAAGGGAAGTGCAAATTTTGCCCGATTATTCAGGAATTACTCTGCCTCCGAACATTGCACCGTTGAACTTTATTATCAAGGAAAATGCAGAAAAGTATTTGGTAAGGCTTTATGAAACTGGAGGGGAGACCATAACTATAGCTTCATCCACTGGAAATATCCGTATTCCTGAAGAAAAATGGAAGAGGCTATTAAAGGCATGTAAGGGAAAGGAATTGTTGGTAGAGATATTTGTAAAAAAAGATAGCGGCTGGATAAAGTTTCCTCCAATCATCAACAACGTAGCGGTTGATCCGATTGACAGCTATCTGGTATACAGGTTGATCGATCCTGGATTTGAATTCTGGAATAGAATGGGAATATACCAGCGATGCCTGGAGAATTTCACCGAAAGTCCAATAATGATAAACAGTATGAGTGATGACAATTGTATGAATTGTCATTCGTTCTGTCGCAATAACAGTCATACCATGATGTTTCATATGCGGTCAAAATATGCTGGCACAGTAATTTACCGTGAAGGTAAAGTGAAGAAAGTGAATACAAAAACTGATCAGACTATTTCGTCGGGCGTATATCCTGCCTGGCATCCCAATGGGAGATATATTGCCTTTTCAGTAAACAATATCGTTCAAACTTTCCATTCCGTGCGACAGATCAAAGTTGAAGTGACGGACACAGTATCGGATCTAATTATTTATGATGCGGAGCAAAATATTGTATTCACAAATCCTGCATTCACATCAAAGGACCGATTCGAAACATTTCCCACCTGGTCCCCTGACGGTAAATATTTGTACTTTTGCAGTGCCAGGGCATTACCTTTAGCTCAATATAACCAGATCCGCTACGATTTACTACGTGTCACTTTCGATACTGCAACATGCCGATTTGGGGCTGTAGATACAGTTGTTCCAGCATCGCATGATGGACATAGCGTTTCATTTCCAAGGATTTCTCCGGATGGTAAATACCTGCTGTTTTGCATGTCAGATTTTGGAAATTTCTCAATCTGGCATGCTGAAAGCGATTTATTCCTCAAAAACCTTGAATCTGGCGAAATATCAAAACCTGAAATAAATAGTACGCAATCCGAAAGCTACCATACCTGGTCATCAAGCGGTCGCTGGATTGTTTTTAGTAGCCGTCGGGTCGATGGACTTTTTACACGACTCTATTTAAGCTATTTCAGCACAAGTGGTAAAGCCTATAAACCTTTTTTATTACCACAAAAGGATCCGACATTTTATACTACATTCCTGAAATCCTATAATGTACCGGAACTTATCACTACAGCTGTTGAATTAAATCCAAGAAAATTGATGAAAACAGTACAATCAGAACCACTAAAAGCTACTTTTAAAGAAATCTTCCCGCACTAATTATCTTGTAGAATTAATTAAAAATGAACAAAAACCTGATCATAATTTTAGTATTATAAAAAATAATTAAATTTATGATATCAAAGGGAGCTTAAAGTACTAAGCAGTCCATTAAAGGCTTAGTAATTAAATATTTATAATCAATTATTGTCGTTATAAGCATAAAATATCATGATAAATAATATTAAGCGCAGGGGATTTATCAAAACTGCAACAGCAGGTATAATTGGAATTAGTATGACAAGCAAGGTTAGTTTATTAAATAAAGAAAATTATTCACAATCCGGAAGAGTCGGGATTATCGGACTTGATACATCCCACAGTGTAGCTTTTACAGAAGCGCTTAATGATCCTTCAGCTGGTCCGGAGTTTGGCGGATATAAGGTAGTGGCTGCCTATCCCAAAGGGAGTAATGATATTAAATCCAGTGTTGATAGAATACCGGGTTATACCGATGAAGTTAAGAAGCTCGGGGTAGAGATAGTTAACTCAATTGAAGAACTTCTTCCCAAAGTTGATGTAGTTTTACTGGAAACCAACGATGGTCGCCTCCATCTCGAACAGGCATTGCAGGTTTTAAAAGCAGGGAAGAGGATGTTTATTGATAAGCCTATAGCTGCCTCTCTTTCTGATGTCATAGCTATTTTTGAGGCGGCAAAACATTATAACGTCCCCGTTTTTTCATCATCTTCTTTAAGATATATATCAGGTGCTCAGGAAATTGTGCAGGGCAAGATAGGAAAAGTATTGGGCGCTGATACTTATAGTCCTGCAACGATTGAGAAGACCCATCCTGATCTTTTCTGGTATGGAGTGCATGGTGTTGAAACTTTGTTTACATTGATGGGTACAGGTTGTAAGAGCGTTTCACGGATTTATACAGATAACACTGATATTGTCGTTGGTATCTGGCAGGATAATAGTATCGGCACCTTTCGCGGAACACGTTCAGGTAAGGGAGGCTATGGAGGAACTGTATTTGGCGAAAAAGGTATTTTAACCCTTGGGGAATATCAGGGATACAACCCCTTACTGATAAAAATAATTGATTTTTTTAATACAGGAATAGTACCTGTAACTGCCGATGAAACTTTGGAGATTTTTGGATTCATGCAGGCTGCAGAAGAAAGTAAACTTAAGGGGGGTGCATCTGTTGACATTGAATCTGTAATGGAAAAGGCAAAAAGTAAGGTAAAAATGAGGTTTTAAGAAAACCGGAAAAGTAAAACGTTGACTATAAAAAGATTATAAATACTTCATTATTTAAAATAAATCCAAATGACAAAAAGAAGAGAATTTATCAGGAAAAGCATAATGGGAACTGCCGGAATCGCTATTGGCGGTATGGGTTTAAGTTCAAAATCTTATGCTTCAATAATTGGCTCCAATGATCGGATAAATCTGGCCGTTGTCGGTATACGCGGGCAAGGTGGCGGACATATCAACAACTGGTGTGCATTGAAAGATAACCGAAATGTGCAGTTGATGACCATTTGCGATGTGGATGAGCAGTTCTATCCTGAACGGGCAAAAACGGTACTCGATAAGACCGGTGAAAAAGTGGTTACAGAATGGGATATGCGTAAAGTATTTGATGACAAGGAGATTACTGCAGTCTCTTTTGCGGTGCCAAACCATTGGCATGCATTGGGAACCATCTGGGCATGTCAGGCAGGGAAACATGTTTATGTCGAAAAACCAGCATGCCATAATGTTTTTGAAGGTAGAAAAATGGTTGAAGCTGCCCTTAAATATAATGTCCGCGTTCAAACAGGATGCCAGAACCGCTCAATCAATAGTGTGATGGAAGCAATGAAATTTCTTCATGAAGGCGGTATAGGCGATGTTTACATGGCTAAAGGTCTTTGTTATAAACCGCGTGATTCATTTGGAATTGCACAGGATAGTACGCCACCTGCATCTCTTCATTACGATATGTGGTTGGGTCCGGCTCCGTTCCGCCCTTATAATGAAAAACGCGTTCATTACAACTGGCACTGGTTCTGGGCAACAGGTAACGGGGATACAGGCAACCAGGGACCTCATCAGTTTGATATAGCCCGCTGGGGACTCAATAAAAACGAACATCCTGTTTCAGTATATTCGACAGGTGGTATTTATGGTATAAATCCTGCTGAGTGTGCTCAGGAGACACCTAATACACAAACCTCACTGTTTAAGTACAAAGATGGAAAGATACTTGAATTTGAGACCAGAGGTCGTTATACTAATGATGAATCGAGCCTTGGCATTCGTATAGGAAATATTTTTTACGGGACTGAAGGTTACCTTGAACTGGATGGCGGAACTTGGAAAGCTTTCCGTCAAAGGGGAAAAGATTCTTTTGCAGGATCAAAAATCAGCGAAACAAAAGCGATTGATCCCACTTTCCTGGTTGCACCCGGAGGAACAGAACATTATGCAAACTTTATTGATGCAATACGCTCCGGCAAAGACGAGACACTTCACTGCCACATTAAGGAAGGCTTTTATTCATCTGCGCTTCCTCTTCTGGCAAATATTTCTTACCGTCTTGGCCGGGAGTTACAGTTTGATGGTGCAAAGGAAAAATTTGTGAAAAATCCTGAAGCAGATGCTATGCTGACAAGAAATTACCGTAGACCTTATTTGGTTCCAAATGTGGTTTGACAAGAGGTAAGTTTGTGTTAATCAATTTAATTAATATCAGCTTCAGATAAAAATAGAGAAAGATGAAAAAACGGTCTGTCATTATTATTTTATCGGTACTCATTCTATTTCTTTCAGGTTTAGCTCAACCTATAAAGTACCCGGAAAAGGATCATGATTCAGATGTTGTATTTGTTTACAAGGAGAATGAAAAAAAGGTTGACATAATGATTGACGGGAAACTTTTTACAACTTTCTGTTGGCCCGATAATGTTTATAAACCGATACTTTACCCGGTTTTCACTTCAGAGGGAACTGAGATTACACGTGGATTTCCGTTAAAACCAAGAGAGGGTGAACAGAATGACCATATCCATCAGGTCGGTATATGGTTAAACTACGGAAATGTAAACGGCTTCGATTTCTGGGGTAACGGTTACAGGGGAGTAAAGGAACCCAATGGTGGTGAAATCAGGCATCTGCGCATAGAAAAGTTGAATGGAGGAACCGGAGAAGGTTCGTTTGTTTCAATTGAAACATGGCTTGATCCTAAGGGGAAAGAACTACTGTCCGAAAAAACAGAATATCACTTCATAGCTAAAGGATCTACCAGGATAATTGACCGGATTACAACTTTAACCGCAGTTGATACCATTGTACTTTGGAAAGATACAAAAGAAGGTATGTTTGGCATTCGGGTTGCCCGTCAGCTGGAATTGCCTTCAAGAGTGGGAGTTATTCTGCTGGATGCCGGTGGCAATCCTTCTAAGGGAAAGAACACTAAAAATGAAGGCGTAAGCGGTAATTACAGAAGCAGTGAAGGAGTCACCGGTGAAGCAGTCTGGGGAACACGTGCAAAATGGATGGATCTTTTTGGTTTAATTGGTAATGAGAAAATCTCACTTGTGATATGTGACCATGCCAAAAACCCCGGATACCCAACCTACTGGCATGCAAGGGGATATGGATTATTCGCTGCCAATCCCCTTGGCTGGAGTGATTTCACAAAAGGGAAAGAGGTATTTAATTTTGCGATTCCTGCTGGTAAATCCGCAACTTTCAGATACAGGGTAATCGTAAGTTCGGGTACTCATTTAACAGATTCTGAGATCAATGGTTATTCAGATGATTTCATTAAAAAATATTAAGATAAATTTCAACCAATATAAGAAATGGAAAATCAAAACAACAACAGACGCAGTTTCATTAAAAAAGCCGCTTTGGGCGGATTAATAGCAGTCAGTATTCCCGAAATTTTGTCAGCCGCGATGGCTCCGGCAGTAGTGAAGAAGAATACATTAAGTAAGGATAATATTATTCTTTTCCAGGGTGACTCGATAACTGATTCCGGCAGAAACAAAGAAGATAACTCCTACAACAATCCAGGGGTTCTGGGATCGGGCTACCCGATGTTAGCAGGTGCTGCACTTTTGGAAAAATATGCATCACTGAATCTGAAAGTATATAATAAAGGTATTTCAGGAAATAAGGTTTATCAGCTGGCTGAGCGGTGGGAGAAAGATTGTCTTGAGATTAAACCTGATGTATTGAGCATTCTGATCGGGGTAAATGATATCTGGCATAAACTTAACGGAAATTATAATGGTACTATTGACATCTACAGAAATGATTATATCGCTCTTCTGGAAAGAACAAAGAAAGCTCTTCCTAATGTGAAGTTAATTATCTGTGAACCATTTGCAGTACCCGGAGTTAAGGCTGTTGATGATAAATGGTATCCGGAATTCTACGGATATCAGAAGGCTGCAAAAGAAATAGCAGCTCAGTTTGGCGCTACTTTTATCCCATATCAGAAGGTCTATGATGAGGCCCAGAAAAAAGCCCCGGGAGTTTATTGGACAGGAGACGGGGTTCATCCTACACTTGCGGGAGCACAATTAATGGCGGAGGTATGGTTGGAGACAATTAAGGCAGGATAATTAAATAATTAGTTGCATTCTATATTCATAAAGAAATGAAAAGCAGATTTCTAGTGCTTTTTTTGGCAGGTTTCTTTTTTTCACCCTTACATGCTCAGGACCGTTGGCTCCTTCAATCAGATGGCAGCATCTCATGGGCTGTCAAAAATGGAGAATTCCACAGCGACAATATCGAAATGAGCGGAAAATATATTTCAGTAATTACCACATATGGAATTGATGAAAAAGGTAAGCTTATTGCGGGCAAACAATTAGTTTTTCCGATGCTTCGAACAATTCCAAATGATACCCATGGGAATTTTATCTATACATTTAGTTCTGATGTAGTTCCCCTGATTAAGATAAATAACAGGCCAGTTTATGAACAGATAAACCG
>JBGOZX010000124.1:0-12763 GCA_041480425.1 Bacteroidia bacterium | reverse complement strand
TATACATTGCCCAATGTGATCGAAATTTCTGAGGGTATTCCTTATATTGATATGACCAATTGGGATCATCAGAAGCTTTATGATCTGAAGGGACAAATAGTTTCTCATGGAATTAAGGCCATTACAGGAATGGAGATGCCGGTTTTCCCGAAAAGACGCTTTCAGCATGGTGCGGCCTCTCCCCAGGACTTTAGCAGACATTTTCCTGTAAGAGAGATAGCTTACCGGAAGGAGTTTCTTTCAATATATGAGTGAAAATCCTGATCTCGTGCTCAATGACCGGTGGATAGTATCCCATCGAGGAAGGAAAAATTCTGTTGATCCGCAAAAGCCCTATGAATGGCTGGTTGAAAAAGAACGCACCATTTCGGGAGAAATTGAAGATATTGCGATCATTTTTTTGACGAATCGGGAATGCCCTTTTCGTTGTCTGATGTGTGATCTGTGGAAAAACACTACCGATGAATCTGTCCCGGCTGGTGCTATACCAAACCAGATTGAATGGGCTTTAAATCATTTGCCTTATGTTAAACATCTGAAACTCTATAATAGTGGAAGTTTCTTTGATGGAAGGGCTATTCCTGAAGAAGACTATAAAAGAATTGCATCACTGGTAAGTAGTTTCGAAACAGTTATCGTTGAAAGTCATCCCAGGCTGATCAATGAAAAATGCCTGATTTTCAGGGACATGCTTAAACCTGATTTACAAATTGCACTTGGACTGGAAACTGTACAACCTGAGATACTCAAGAAACTCAATAAGCAAATGACCCTGGAGGATTTCAGTAATTCGGTCAGCTATCTTACACAACATGGAATCCTGTCAAGGGCATTTGTTCTGCTCAGGCCTCCCTTCCTCTCGGAATCCGAAGGAATATATTGGGCGGAACGGTCACTCGACTTTGCCTTCAGTACTGGCGTTGAATGCTGTACGGTTATTCCTGTAAGGGCAGGCAACGGGGCCTTGGATCTGTTATTGGAAAAAGGTCACTTTGCGCCACCGGATATCCACTCCCTGGAAACAGTTTTGGAATATGGTATTAAACTAAATGCAGGACGTGTATTTGCTGATGTATGGAATTTAGGTCTGTTTTCCAGCTGCAGAAAATGTATTGATCAGAGAACCAATCGGTTAATAGCAATGAACCTGAGTCAGAAAATAATTAGTCGGGATAAATGTACATGCGATTTATTGGGTAAAGCCTGAATGGTAGTAAAGTTCTCCTAAATAATAATTACAGGCTTTGTGTGATAAACTATCTCTTCTTTACTATAGTAAACCTTTTCAAGAAACAATCCACTTGGCGGGGCAGTAAGTTTAGCCGGAATATCCGACATTTGTCTGAAAAATGATGCCACATCATCCGGTGACATTTTTCCACGACCAACCTCCACAAGTACCCCTGTCATCCTTCGCACCTGTTTCCAGAGAAAATGGGAACCAATTACATGGAAAATAAGCATATCCCCAAAATCGTTTACCCTGGCATGTTTTATCTCAACTTTTGTCGATCTCTGCTCCTGTTCCTCATCAGTAAATGAGATGAAGTCTTTCAGCCCTGTCATTTGTTTTGCAGCCTCATTCATAAGGTCAACATCAATCTGATCTTTTATCCACCAGACGAACTTTTTCCCGAACGCTGTCCTTCGCCGGCTTATCTGGTAAATATAACTACGTGCCACTGCATCACGCCGTGCATGAAAATCCGGATCAGCTTTGTCCACACTGATAATACATATATCGGGCGGTAGCCTGTCATTAATTCCATATTTAATTTTCAACGGCAATAGACCGGTCTCTGCATCCAGGTGGGCTACCTGACCGACAGCATGAACACCACCATCAGTTCTCCCCGCTCCGAAAACATCAATTTTTTCGCTATTGAAAAGTTCTTTGCATGCATCCATTATTTCACCCTGGACGGACTTCCCTCCCTTTTGCATCTGCCACCCGGAATAGCGGGTACCCTCGTATTCGATAGTCAGCTTAAATCTTGGCATAATTTCCTCCGGTAAAATGATAAAGGTATAACAAATTTGGTACCTTTTTTTGAACACAAACTCTTGCATTTTTCAGCTTTTTTTTTAAATTTGTAATAAATGAACCTACCTGGCATCTTTCAATTAATCAACAACTAACTAAAAAAGGAGGTCTTATGGTTGACTCAAAAATAGTTCTGACAGGACAGACTCTGGCATACACAATCTATTGCCTTGTCATCCTCCTTCTGGTTGCCTGGTTCGCCTGGAAGGTAACCGGCAAGGGCAGCAGCAAAGCTGTAAAACCGGCAGTTTTTTACACTTTTGTCGGGTTCCTGACAATACTGGGTGTTTCGTTGCATATCATCACCTATAACACTATCCCATGGGCAAAAATGGATCTAAACCGTAAGGATTATACACCCGACAAAACCTTTTTAATCACGGTAAAAAATCATCAGTTCATCCTTCCTTCTGAAAAGATGGTAATAAATGTTAATGACAAGGTCCTTTTTGATGTTAAATCGGAAGATCTGACATATGGCTTTGGTCTTTTCAGGAGCGACAACAGTATGCTTTTCCAGATGCAGGTAGTCCCCGGTCACAGGAATGATGTATTGTGGTATTTTGACCGTCCGGGTGTCTATACAATACGATCGACTGAGTATTCCGGGCCCAAGGGAGCTCTAATGATTGTGAAAGATGCTGTTACTGTTGTGTCAGATGCTGCAGCAAATTAACATTATACCATTTAATAACCTCAAAACTATGCCATTATGAGTTTTATTAAAACATTAATAAACGGTGAGGATGAACTTTTTAAGTCTGAAACCCTTACCCCAATGCAGAAACTGACTCTTCGTTTCGTTGTGGTAGGTCTGATCTACTTCGGATTCGTTGTGATTGAAGGTATGCTGATGAGATTATATGAAGTCAAACCTCTCCCTTTCATAACTGAACCTCAGTTTTTTGCAATTCTAACTGCCCATCCGCTTGTAGGAATTTTCGGATCTACATATTCCATTGTATGCGGGGCATTTCTGTTTCTTGTTCCATTCCTGATGAAAAAACCACTCTGGAGCATCAAGCTTGGTAACTGGACATTCATACTGATTGCTGTCGGAACATTTATTTTCTGGTTTGCAGGTTTTGTCAGCCATTATGCACCACTGTACACCCTTTACTGGCCCCTCCCGGCCGATTTCTCACAATTCAGTGTCTGGGGCGGAACATTCTTTATTGTTGGTATTGCACTGGTAATGGTAGGAGCTGCCCTCTTTGTCATAAACATCTTCAAAACAATTACCTACACGCCTGACGGCTGGGAAAAGCAACGGGCAGACGCTTTGCTTTCATCAGCACTCGGCATTACCGGTTTTAATAATCTTTTCAGAAAAAACAAAAAAGAACATCTTGTTCCGTTGCCTGTTGCTGCAGTTGCAAGGGGAAGCGTTGATATGGCCCTCAATACGATTATAATACTATTTACCGGAGTTCTTATCCTCGTATATATGGTTGCAGCTATTTTAGGTTTTGACCTGAAGGAGACAGCAATTGATGCACTTCTATATAAAAACTGGTTCTGGTGGGGGCTTGACCTGATAGCCGACGGACTGGTCCTGATTTTTGTGGCAGGTACATGGTATCTATTGGCAATGATGATAACAGGGAAACCTCTTTTCATGCAAAACATAGCCCGCGCTGCTTTGCTTGTTGAACTGGTTGTTTCATGGACAGTATGGTCCCACCACCTTCTATCTGACCAGGCACAACCGAATATTCTGAAAGTTCTGTCGGGGGAGATGGTTACAGCTTTTGAACTTATTACACAGGGGCTGGCGTTCTTTATCACCCTTGCTACACTCTGGAGTGCGCGTCCACTTAAGATGACTAATCCTCTTAAGTTCCTTCTTGGTGGTTTACTTGGCTTTGCTCTTGCCGTTCCTGCAGGCATTATGCAGGCTGATGTCGGTCTGAACAGAATACTGCATAATACCCAATGGGTCGTTGGTCCTCATGTTCATGTTGCAGTACTGGTAGGACTGACAATGACGCTATATTCAGCTATTTATGTCTTATTCCCGATATTAACAAACGGCGCAAAGGTATACAGCCAGAAACTTGTTAATGTCCATTTCTGGTGTCACCTTCTGGGTGGAATCGGAATGGGAGCTTTTATGGGCATGGCAGGCTTAAATGGCATGCTAAGGAGGTCGCTTTATGTCAATGGTGAGTTTAACGTATATATGATTCTTGCAGCATTATCCGGCACATTAATTTTTATAGGTTTTATTTCATTTTTCTATAACATAGTAATGAGTGTTGGCTTGAAGGGGGTAATTGGGATATTCATTCCGGCAAAAATCAAAACTAAAGATTTAATACCAGTAAGTTAGGACTTTTTGGGATTTAGGGTTTTCCCCGCTGATCTAACTGATTTTCGCAGATATGAATTTAAAATCTGCGGGTATCTGCGAAATCTGCGGGAATTATTTTTCCACCCATCTCCCCTTTCCCGACTGTTAATCTTCTCAAAGATAAACTTTACCAACTTTACAGACTTTATAGACTTTATGAACTTAATAGACTTCCTGTCTGTTAATCTAGTGGCTTACATTTGTTATTTTTGTATTTTCAGAGAAACCATTATTAACAGAATTTCGAAATAATGAAGAAAAGATACATGCATCCATATCTTGCCGGCACCATGCTTGGTATAGTTTTACTCAGTGCAATGTACCTTTCGGGACGTGGTCTTGGAGCCAGCGGAGGGATTAAATATTGTGTCGTTTCGATAGTGGGTGCAGTCGATCGTTCACATGCTGAAGATTCAATATACTATAGCAAATACTTCGAGGATGGTAAAAAACCTTTAAAAAACTGGTTGTCACTCGAGATATTTGGAATAATTGCAGGAGGATTCATTTCCGGGGCCATTTCAAAGAGGTTGAAATTTAAAATTGAAAAGTCTCCTAAAATATCAAATACCAGACGTTTGATCTTTGCCTTTTTGGGAGGAGTATTTTTTGTTTATGGTGCTCAACTGGCCAGGGGATGCACTAGCGGAGCTGCATTATCAGGGATGGCTGTTCTTTCTGTTGCAGGATTTGTAACCATGATTGCAATATTCGGATCAGCTTATATTTTTGCATGGTTCTTCAGAAAAAACTGGATTTAACTATATAAGGCTTAACGGCTCAACAGCTGAAAGACTTAAAGACATAAAGACAACAAGACGTTTTAGACAGTTTAGACAAAAAATATTATGGGTCCATTATCCTCATATTCAGTATTTCCCGAATGGCTCGATCTGCTAATTGCTTTCCTTATAGGGACAGGTTTTGGCTTTTCGCTTGAACAGGCAGGATTCTCTTCGAGTCGTAAGCTTGTAGGAATGTTTTACGGTTACGATACAACTGTAATTAAGGTTTTCTTTACAGCTGCCATTGTCGCTTTAATAGGCTCTCAGTTGCTAAGTTATCTGGGACACCTGAATCTTAACCAGGTTTTCGTTAATGAGTTTTATGTCACTGCTTCAATTGTGGGTGGAGTAATTATGGGTGCAGGTTTTATTATGGGCGGATTTTGTCCCGGGACAGGATTAAGTGCACTTTCAATCGGGAAGATTGATGCAATGGTCTTTTTTGCAGGAGGGCTTTCAGGTGCGTTCCTGTTTGCTGAAACATATCCGCTCATTCAGAATCTGGCTAATGCTGCATACAAAGGTCCTGTCAGGATTAATGAGGTAATGGGGATCTCTCCCGGGCTGTTTATCTTTCTACTCATAATTGCAGCGGCAGTTATGTTCTGGTTAGCAGAAGCAGCAGAAAAGAGATTTGCCAGACCTGACATTACCAATGAACTTTAATCATTCATCATGAATATCAGAGAAAAATTTACAGTTCTTCTCCTGTTGATTGGGTCTATACTGGCCTTATTGCCATTGTCAGCAAACCGGTCTTTTATTGTCAAACCACAGAAGTTACTGTCAGAAGTTGTTGACGCAAGGACTTTTTTCACTGTTGACCAGGTTGCAAGGTTTGTAATCACTGAAGACAGCACAGTACAATTAATCGATCTGCGTTCACCGGAAGAATTCAGAAATATGAATATCCCCGGATCAATTAATGTACCTTACCGTGATTTGATTAATGCTGACCCTGATATATATCTAAACAAGGAAAATATCAGAAATATTTTCTACTCAAATGGTGATTTTGATTCCAATTATGCTCTTGTTTTTGCCAGGGGCCTTGGCTATAATAACATCTATGTTATGAAAGGTGGTCTTAATGAATGGTTTAAAACGGTAATGGATAGTAAGTTTACCGGTGAAAGGATTTCAGCAAGAGAAAATGCCCTGTTCGAAACCAGGACAAGAGCAGGAAAACTCTTTACTGAAATAAATAGTCTGCCTGATAGTATGAAACTTAAATTCATTAAAGCAAAAAAGTTCGCTTCCAAAAAGCTTGACGGCGGTTGCGAATAGTCCAAAAAATCAATAATAAGTGAAGATGCACCTAATAAAACGATACAGGTTAGTTATTGCAATTTTTCTGGTGATATTACTGGTAGTTCTGTTCAGAACATTCAGCCATAGCAACTTTAAATATGATGCTAAAAGATGGGCTGAACCATCAGTTCTGAGATCAAACCTTGTTACAGAAGAGCAGATTGGAAGTCTTCACGGGAAAACCTTGATAATTAACCTTGATAATCAGGATGTTCTGAAGATGGATCATCGGGTTGATGTCCTCAATATTCGTGTTGATTCATTGTTTAATAAAAATAACCTGAGTATTATCTCCGGACACAAGGGCCATGTTCTTCTGTACTCTTCTGAGAATTACAAATCAGCAAGGGCATGGATGCTTCTTAGTCAGATGGGATTCAGGGATATTTCTATTCTGACAGATGATTCAGACAACGAAGTTCTTAAAAACAAATTCCGGCCTGATACTCTGTTCAAGGCGGAACTTTAATTGGAAATTAAAAAAAATTATTTTACAACAGTAAAATCGTTTACATCGGCTGATGTGAATGGCAGCCAGGATAAAGCGGTTCTCTGTTTTACCATCTTGTCGTGCATAAAACTGTTATTGCCATATTTCAGTGTCCGTGCATCATATCTAAAAAGCCGAAGATATGCAGTAGCAAATCCTGAGTTATGACCGGTGCCGCAATAAATAACAATAGTCCTGTCAAATGGGATGGTAGCCATCGTATTTGTAAAACCAAGTGTTGATTCCGGTTTATATCTTACAGCCCCCGGAATGTGCCCATCTTCATATTTATCCTTTCTTTCGAGATTTATTATAAAGTACTTCTGAGGATTGCTGAAAACTTTATCAGCCGTAATAAGGATGTTATCGGTCCCCTCTTCAAAGAGCTTCTTAAACCTTGCTTCTCCGATTTCCTTTCCTGTCGCCAGATTTGTTTTTAATTCAGGCATTGCTTTTGCCGGAGGTATTTCATTAACTGTAGTATCAAGGGTTGCTTCATATTTACCTGAGACATCCTTTAGCCACCCTTCCCCGGCGTACTTCTTATTCCAGCTGCTCATACCCCATCTCATTGCAAAAACATTACCATAACCCATTAACCTGAGCAGGGATGTTGTGTAACTTGAAACCTGCCCGTCATTGCAGACCATTACTATTTTATCATATTCAAATGGTTTAATACCCTTCTCAAAATAATCAGGAAGATCTTTGAATTGCTTATTGACTGCACCCTTAATATGGCCTGCGGAAAAAAGAGTTGATGGTCTCAGATCAATTACCAGGATTTTCTTCCCTAATTCTTCATTTACAATTGATGCTTTGATCAAAGAAGGAAACTCCCGACTATTAACATAATCGCCATTCTCTTTAAGGTCTTTTAAAAGCAATGAAGTCTCATTTCCTATTATTGCAGGTGTTGCAGGTTTTAAAGTTTCAGCAGGTGATTCCTGCTTCTTTTCAGTTTTATTTCCCGAACAACTGGTTACTGAAACGACAGCAAGAGATGAAATAAGAAAAACAGAAAAATATATATTCTTCATGTAGGGAAATAAATTAATCTATTACTGAGATAGTGGAACCCGTCCCTTATCAAACTTTAGCGTCTCTGTACGATTACCTTTTTCGTCATACTTGTATTCTGTTATGGCTACACCTGTTTCGGGACTATTAAAAATATTCCTGTCCTTATCCATGTTCTTAGACTCAATTAAAGCACCATGACTATCATAAACATACTGCGTCACAGGAACGTTCTTCCCACCAACATATTCATCATCCTGATCATAATAGACAGTCTCCAGGACATTCCCATTTTCATCATACTTATTTATGCGTTTTGACCACCCCCAGTAAAGGTTTGACATCTGCCCTGTTACATTATAAACTGAAAAGCTTTCGACATCCCCATTCTCGTTTGGCACAAAAGTAAAATAAGAAACACCAATATCACCGCAGTTTTCTGCCGTACAGTTATAGAGAGTGTCAGCTTTATAATTTGCCATTTTTGTAACATAACCCTTGTCATTATAAGTAAACCTGAGTTCATAAAACGGACAGAATGGGTTCATTACAGTCTCAGAATCTGCAAGATTGTATCTAAGCTCCTTTACCATGCTATCCGGAAGAATATTCCAGGTCCATGAATGGATTTTATTCCTGTTCTCAATCATTGTTCCGTCTTTCCCTAAAAGCATAAGATCCGTACGATTACCGTTTGAATCCAGGGTATACTCGGCTGCAAATATGCCGTCTGAATCAATCGGTTCGTTATCCTTGTTGAAATAATGCTTAATCTGCTTATTATTTACATATTCATAAGTAATTCTTGCAGCACCCTGTAATGATGAATAGCCAAGAAGCACATTGTCCCGTACAAATTCCACCGACAAAAGACGGCCGGAGTTATCATAAGTAAATTTATAGCTGTTAATGGTTTTTGCTTGATCAGCAGTCAGTTGGTGGGTTCCTTTTTCTATATCATATGGTGTCTCACTGAATTGAAGGTTTCTGTAATACTCCACACCGGAATGCAAATTTTTCTTAACCGGCTTCTGTTTACATGCAGATAATCCTGCAATAATAATTATCAAAACACTTAAAAATAAAGTTAACTTTCTCAATTTCATAATGTTATTAATTTTAATTTATAAATAATATTGCAACTATACTTTTTAAAACTATCCATTCAATTGTAATCTAATCACTTGAAGTACTTATGGTACCTGCCCTTTCGATTAACAAACAAAACTAAGAAAAGTTTAAATATACCTTGATATAAACAGGGTTAACTAATCACGGATTGTTACAGAGTTCCATTGATTCTCTCAGTCAATCATCGTCTTTTCTTCTCCCACTCACCCACTCTCCCATTCTCCCACTCTTTCTACATATTTATGAGCAGGACAATTCTTATATTTGTCTTCAACAAAATCTCACCACCATGGAAAGCTCATTTTTCAACTCGGATTTGTTCACCTACGGTCTAATGCCATTACTGATTTTCCTGGCACGAATTTGTGATGTGTCAATAGGAACAATGCGTATCATTTTTGTTTCGAAAGGAAAGAAAAAAATAGCTCCCATACTTGGATTTTTTGAAGTGCTTATTTGGATTATCGCAATTAGCAAGATAATGCAGAACCTTGATAACTATATCAACTACGTTGCCTATGCAGCCGGATTTGCGACAGGCAACTTTGTGGGGATGATAATAGAAGAAAAGCTTGCAATGGGTATCCAGATGATCAGAGTTTTCACCAATGAGCGTGGTTTGGAACTTGTTAAAACACTTAACAGCAGTGGTTTCGGGGCCACTTCTGTTGAGGCCCATGGTGCTAAGGAAAAGGTACATTTGATCTATACTATCGTACACCGGAATGAACTTGAAAAAGTTCTCGATGTTATTAATGATTTCAATCCGAAAGCATTTTTTACTATAGAAGATGTTAAAGCTGTAAACGAAGGCATATTTAATCCCAGAAAACAAAATGCGATCTTGCCATTCGCTAATATTTTGAGGGAATGGAGAAAGGGGAAGTAGTTAAAACCAAGTTGAAGAGGATTGAAGAGGGTTGAAGTGTTGAAAAGTTTAAAAGTTGAAATGCTCCTTTAAAATCCCTTCCCTGGAGAGCCTGCCCCGATTTATCGGGGGGTTTGGGGTGGGTTAAAATGAAAGCAAAAAGTAAAAAGTTAATAGTTAGAAGTAAACCAAAGTAAATCCCCTCCTGGGAGAGTCTGCTTCGATTTATTGCTGGGGCAGGGGTGGGTTTTAAATTCAATAAAAATCTAATTATGAGTTTAAAAAAGTTATATAAACAAGAAGTAAAAGCCGGATTGGAAAGAACTGGCAGAATCAAACCTGAAAAAATAACTGAAGAGGATTTACAGTATCTGCCTGCAATTGTACGAAAATATCTGAATTACGTTGGTATTGTTGGTAAGGAAAAAGTTGTGAATATACGTATTGAATTCACCGGCAGGATCAGATCTAAACCCGGAGATGGGTGGATGAAATTATCATCGCAGCAATATAATTTTTTCGACAATCCTACCCGCATATTTTATATCACAGCCCGCAAAATGGGTATTCCCGCAGGAGGGATACACCTATATAAGGATAAAACAGCTTTCATGACCATTAAAATACTGGGATTGTTTACGATAGTTGATGCCAGGGGTGAAAAGATGGATCAGGCTGAAACAGTAACTTTTTTTAACGACATGTGCTTTATGGCTCCCGCTACACTAATAGATAAAAATATTCAATGGAAAGAAATTGATTATCTGAGTGTTGAAGCCAGATTTACCAATGGCCATCTTTCCATAGGAGCAAAACTGATCTTTAATGAAAAAGGAGAACTGATAAATTTCGTCAGTAACGACAGGTATGAAACAGCTGATGGTAAAACACTTAATAATTATCCGTGGTCAACTCCGGTTAAAGGATACAGGGATTTTAACGGGATTAAATTAGCGACCGGGGCATCAACCATCTACCACCATCCTGATATTGATTTCTGTTATGGTGAATTTGAATTGAAAGATATTAAATACAACAGCAAATGAGCATAATCAACTATGAATTTAAAGCAAAAGCAATAAACATCAGAAAACTGGAGCAAAAGTTACTTGAGTTAAATCCAGTCTATATAGGAGAAGACCATCAAATTGACACTTATTACGATGTTCCAAAGGGACGGTTAAAGCTAAGGGAAGGGAATATTGAAAATGCTCTCATATATTACGAAAGACATAATATTTCAAATGCTAAACAATCAGACATTTTGCTGTATAAACTCCAACCTGATAAATCACTTAAGGACATATTGGGGAAATTGCATGGGATCAAAATAATAGTTAACAAGAAACGTAAAATTTATTTCATTAATAACGTGAAATTTCATTTTGACACTGTAAAGGAATTAGGAACATTTATTGAGGTTGAAGCTATTGATCAGGATCAACAAATCGATGTGCCGAAACTAAAGGAACAATGTGACAAATACTTTTCTTTTTTTGGACTTAAAGATTCTGACTATATAAGTTCTTCTTACAGCGATTTACTTTTGTTAAGAAGAGAAAAGGATAACTATGTTATTGAATAAAATTGGTACAGAAGGTAGAGAAAGGTTGAAGAGGTTGAAGAGTTGAAAGGTGAACTTTTAAATCCCCTCCCTGGAGGTGGCCGAGCCTGCCTACCGGCAGGCAGGCGTTAAGAATTTGCCCAGTGGGCAAATTCAGCGAAGGAGCCAGACTGAAGTGGTTTGGGGTGGGTTATTAAATTGAATTTATCGGTATGTATATTTATAAATTAAAATATGTTGGTATCTACAAAACCATTAAACAGATCACAAATGAAAATTAATGCCATAATTACCGGAGTTACAGGAATGGTTGGAGAAGGAGTTTTACATGAGTGCCTTCTGCATCCTGATATTGAAAAAATATTGGTTGTAAACAGAAGACCATGCGGTGTTATTCACCCTAAACTGATTGAAATCATTCATGACAATTTCCTTGACATTTCCCCTATCGAAATACATTTAAAAGGATTTAACGCCTGCTTTTTCTGTCTGGGAGTCACATCAGTAAATAAAAAAGAAACTGAATACTTCTCACTAACCTACACCCTGACTATACATGTTGCCGAAAAACTCGCCAGATTGAACCCCGATATGACTTTCTGCTACATTTCCGGAGCCGGAACTGACAGCACGGAAAAAGGAAGAATGATGTGGGCACGGGTAAAGGGCAAGACTGAAAATGATTTAATGAAAATGCCATTCAAGAAAGTATACGCATTCAGACCCGGATTTATACAGCCAACTAAAGGACAAAAGAATGTTCACAGGTATTACAGGTGGTTTAGCTTTCTCTATCCATCCTTACGCTTACTTCTCCCGAATTATGTTACGACATTAAAGGAGCTGGGTATGGCAATGATCAACTCTGTAATAAAGGGATATGAAAAATCAGTCCTGGAAGTTAAAGACATTGTGGTTTTATCAAAAAGATGAAAAGGCACGATTATTGAGGCATGTTGATATTACCCATGACCCTAAATCATCTGTAATGAATAGAATATCTTTTAAAATTGGATTTTGCATTATAATGATAATCAGTTTAATATCATCATGTGCACAAGAGAAAGATGAACCAACTATAAACAGACAGACATTTTCAGTTGATGAGAATAGTAAAGCCGGAACTATTGCAGGTCAGGTTTTAGCCTTTGATGATAGTGGTCAGACATTAACTTATTCCATCCTGAGTGGCAATAC
>JBGOZX010000123.1:0-12849 GCA_041480425.1 Bacteroidia bacterium | reverse complement strand
TACTTGCTCGGACACTCTCCATGAACCGCCTGCCCAGATAAGATCAGCAATGATAAAATTTCCATTGATATCAAACTGTGTAAGCTTCCTTGTATTTTCTAATGAGTAGTCAATAAGTACGGAAGGCTTAAACTTTAAAACGGGGGTTATCGGAATGAGCGCTCCTGCTGAAAACAGAAAATCATATTGATTAAAACTGTGATAAGGAACTGTTTTGCCATTGTCTGTCCTATGATAACTGAGAAACGAGGGAATTGATAAGCCTGCAAAGTATCTGTCTTCGAAATAGTAAATGCCTGCTCCTACATTCGGGAGAACAAGGGGCTTATCGTTTGATTTAAAAACCGGGTCATTGGCATCATTCAGGAGTAACCCTGTATAATCGGTGTTTGACAGATCTGCTCCTGCTTTCAAGCCAAATGAAAGCTTGCCTTTTTTGAGTCGGATATGATATGCGTAATTTGCATAAATACTGGTTGATTTTGTAACCCCAAATTGCATGAACTGAGCCATGATACCAAGCGCTACCTTGTCATTCTTCATAGGAGAATGAAATGAAACCGATTGGAGCAATGGAGATCCTTTTGTTCCCATCCACTGCATCCTGTATGATAAAAAACTACTTAAAACTCCTCTGGTACCTGTATAAGCAGGGTTGATCACAAGACCATTCTGAAGATATTGACTGTAAACAGGAAATCCAAGACTTATCCTAGTGGAGTCGGGAACATTTTGTCCTGCAACCCGGTTAAGAAAAAACAGACACAGGATTATTGCAACCTTAATTCTTTTCATATATTTATATCAACAAGTATCACAATGTCGTTGAGACCTGTCATCCCTTAATATCTTTTAAGAATTACAAAACCGCTTTTCTTAAACACCTGACTGTTTGCCTTTGAAGTTATTTTCAGCAAATAGTAATAGGTTCCTTCAGGAAGGTCAATACCTTTTGAGTTTTTTCCGTCCCAGTCTTTCCACACACTACCTTCACTATTGGTTGTTGAATATACTTCGCTTCCAGCACCATTTATTATTGTTAGTGTTGCGACCTGGTTTTCCGTATCCAGGCCAGAAATGGTAAATGTATTATTGAAAGCATCATTATTCGGTGAAAAACCTTCAGGGATGACCATATCATACACATAAACGTCGACCAGATCCTCAAGTTTGCACGCCCCTTTTGTAACAGTCCATAGGAATTTGTTTAATCCTTTTGACAGACCGTCGACCCTGGTTGAATTATCGGTATCATCCTCAAAGCTACCTGTTCCTTCAATCACTGTCCATTTGCCAGCTCCGCCTGTCATAACCGGATCAGCTACCATCCGTATAATATGATCAAACGAATATATTGATGTATCGGGTCCGGCATTAATTGTTGAACCTGCTGGCAATGAGTCGATTGTTATATCCAGGATATTTGAAGTACTTGTACAGCAATTATTAGCACCTGAATTTACTGTTCTGCGATATTTTATTGGTGTTGCCAGTGCAGGAGGCTGATAATTACCATTGGAAGCATTATTGGTCCCTGCAGCAGGATTCCAGGTAACACCATTGGTACTCTCTTCCCATAAGAATGAATATGTCCCGCTGCCAGCACCACCTGTTAAGGTTAATCCTGTGGCCTGGGTAAGAGGTTCCGGTGACTTGTTCTTGCAGACAGTTTGATTTGCGGAAATACTATTATCCTTAATTAAGGGCAAAACAACCACTTTTACAAACCCGCTTTCAGAGCTGCACTGTCCGGAGATTACTCTCCTCCTGAAGTAGGATGTTGTTGTCAACGATGTCGGTTGAAAATAGCGACTTGTTCCGGAAGTTGAAATATCTGTCCAGGTTACATTGTCAGGTGAAGAAGACCATTGAAATGCATAATCACCCGGTATTCCTGTTCCGCCTGCAGGAACTGTTCCCGAAAGCCTGTAGGGAATTCCTCCATTGCAGATGGTCGTATCGGTAAGCCCTCCTGCAATAAGAGAAATGTTATTATTGGCTATCGGTTTATGAACGTTAATAATTACAGACTTGCTAAGATCGGAACAGGCTGATGAATTAACAATCCTTCTGTACCTTGTTGTATCTGTAAGTGCAGGTGGATTAAAACTCTGACTTAAAATCCCAATATAGCCCGGAATATCAGTCCATGAATGGCTTTTGGTACTATCCTGCCATGTATAGGTATATGATCCGGCACCTTTCCCATTCAGGGGAGATGACCCAGTCAATTGGAGAGGACTGGCTCCTGAACAAATGGTTTGGTTACCTGAAGTTATTGAATTGTTTGTAATAACAGGGTATTCTTTTAAAAGAACCGGTTTACTTACATTAACACAGACATTATTACTTCCGGACAATACGACTCGTCTGAAGTATTCCTGCCCCGGGAATGGAGGTGCAGATTCAATGGGATTATAATTCGCACCATTGACTGGTCCGGCAGCGGTAACCCATGTTGAAGCATCAGTACTGCTTTCCCATCTGAACCGGTATGTATTATCCCCACCGCCCAGAGTCGGAGCCGTAGTTCCGGAAAGGTCGGTGAATAACATCCCGTTGCATATCTCCTGGGGTGAAGTTAAAATAGAATTATTTCTTACCGTATCCAGAACATTGATCCTGACAGGAGCACTTATATCAACGCACCTGGCTGAACTAACCCTGCGCCTGTACCATGTTGTCAGGATAAGTCCCGGAGGAGGAAGATATCCAGCAGTTCCTGAAGCAACCAAACTATAATTTGTGTTATCAGTGCTTACCTCCCATGTAAACTCATAATGACCGTTCCCATCCTGGAGAGCTAATAAAGGAGCCAGAGCCGGGGGATTCTGTCCATAACAAAGTGTATCAGGGTTTCCAATCACATTATTTTTTATAAAAGGATGCACTATTATCCTTACAGATTTTCCAATATCGACCAGGGGAGTAATATAACTGTCAGTTACCGTTCTTCTGAAATATACGGTGGTTGTCTCAAGTACTGTTGTGGTATAATTAATTGAGTCAGGACCATTATAAAGAGGTGTCCATGAAATCTGATCGTAGCTTTTTTCCCATCTGTAAGTATATGGTGCTACTCCTCCCATCGGCCTTGTACCAATAAACCTTTTAGGAATAACATTAGAACAGATTGAATCGATCTGGTTGTCAGTCACTGAGGAGCGTATTGAATTAAAAAGGAAACCAGTAAGTATCGGTTCAAAAGTGGTTATCTCACCAAGTGCGCCCGGAAGTGCTGTGGAAGCACCAACCCTGGTTCCCGGAGTACCATTTGCAATTGTTCTTGTTATATTAGTTGGGATTGTAATGTTATTGAGCCAGATCATACCACCGCCACCACCGCCTCCTTCTCCGAACGATCCTGTATTATTACCGCCATTCCCTCCCTTTGCGGCAATGTTCAATGTTGAGACCGGGGATGAGTATCTGGAATAACTTTGAGCATAGAGTGCAACAGAGCCGCCACTGCCGCCACCTCCTGCTCCGGCATTTGAGCTGGCTGTAACCGGAGTTTCACCGTCAGCTATTATGCTATTCCCGTTACCTATAATTGTATCGCACAATATTATAACTATTCCACCACCGTTTCCTCCCGGTGAAGGAGTTGATCCTCCCAGAAAGGTTGATGACCCGCCACCACCACCCAAGAATATGTTTTTATCCATATTTGAATTCTTAACCTGCCGGCCACCGCTCCCACCATCTACGGGAGTTGGGGTACATGTATTCATTTCGCGCCCCCCTTTCCCTCCGGCGCCATAGTTTGATCCTCCACCACCTCCGGAAAATCTCCCATTTCCACCACCACCTCCGGTGAAGTTATTTCCCTTACCCTTTGCATAATTCGGACAGATAGGATAAAGGGTCGTCAGACCTAAAAGTCCATTGACAATCTGGCTTTCTCCTTTAAAACCAGAATTCAGAGAATCCCTATGAAACCCGAATTTGTCAAATCTAAATGTATTTGACTCAACACAAAGGCCTAATCCTAAAACACTTGCCCCTCCTTTAAATCCCTTGCCCGAAACATCAATATTTGCATCCAGCGAAAGTTTCCTTCCTACAATCAATGCTAAAACCCCACCTGTTCTGCTCAGACTATCCCACGGTGGGCAGGTCAGTTCAGCATCTACCAGAGCAGTATTGTATGATGGAACCTTTATTAACTGTACAACTCCCCTTACATCGTAAGAGTTGACTTTGTCGTTCCGGAAATTTATTCTGTTCGTGACTGCCACAACACTGTTTACAATCAGAAATTCATATTTCCCGGGAGCTCCGATTGTGTCCTGAGAAAGGCCAAAATTAGAACCTTCATCTACAATACTTATTCCTCCTTTCATCTGTATCATAAGGACCGTATCACCGGGAAGGAACTGGGCAAACTGGACTGCATCATTTACAATTACAAAATCAGTACCTAATGAGGTAACTCTGGCATATTTATTAATAATGTTGTTGATCCTGGTCTGCGAAAAAAGGGATCCGCTAAAGCTTAAGAGTAGTAACAGACTTATTACCAATTTATTAATATTGCAGGAAAAATTATCTTTCATCCAATTCTGGTATGAACCGCTAATATATCGCTAAATTAACTAAATAATTGAATAATTAATCCCATTAATACATATGACTAAAAATTTCCTGATTTTTCACCTGTGTACATAAGTGGAAATTCAATGTGAAAGACCGAGCCTTTGTCAGTCTCCGACTCAAACCATATCTTCCCGTTAGCATTCTCCACATATCTTTTTACGATCGATAATCCGAGTCCCATTCCTGAAGATTTGGTTGTAAAATTAGGAGTAAACATTTTCCCCTGTGATGCTTCAGGAATACCTTTCCCGTTATCAGAAATGGAGACCACAACTCTATTATCACTGACTTCCAGATTTACTTTTATTAGTCCTTCTTTCCCCGGTGGTATTGACTGAATCCCGTTTTTAATGAGATTTGAAAAGATCCCGTTAAGATGCTCTTTATCAGCATATATATTAATCCTGCTTTCATGGGGCCATCCAACTCTGAATGTTATGTTATCACTATTCTTAAACAGCTCGAGGGTTGTTTTGATCTGTTCGAGAAGATCAACCTCCACAGGATTTGCACCAGGCATCTTTGCAAATGATGAAAATGCTGACGCAATTGACGAGAGGTTATCAATATATTCTATCTGGTTTTTTGTAAACCTCACCAGTTTTTTTTCAAATCCGGGGACGCTATCCTTCCACGATTTCAAAAGCTGCTGCACATTAAGTTTCATTGGAGTTAACGGATTCTTGATTTCATGGGCAATTTGTTTCGCCATCTCTCTCCACGCATATTCCCTTTCAGAATTGGCAAGTTTGTGAGCACTTTCATCAAGTTCTCCAACCATCCTGTTATATTGCCTGACAAGTTCTCCCACTTCATCGCTTCCATTATAGGAAAGATGCTCACTTTTCTTTCCCAGCTTAACAGAGGCAAGTCCGCTGCTAAGCATAGTCAGCGGCGATGTCAGGCGACCGCTTATAAATACTGCCAGACTCATGGTGATAACTATCAGAAGGAGTGTGAAATTAATAACAGCCACAATCATATTCGATACCTCTTTTGCAAGAACACTTTGCATCCTGAAATAGGGAAGATTCAGATAAGTAAGCAGCTCATTATTGGTATTGTAAAAAGGAATATAGGCTGAAATATATTCGAGATTGCCGATCTTTTCTTTTTGAAAATATTCACTTCGGCTAAGGTTTATAAGGTTGTAGCTTGCCATATTGTTCATCCTCCGGCTGGTGAGGTTGCGATAGAAAATTTCAGGTCGCGATGTTGCTATCAGATATCCGTTTAAATCAAAAAGATTTATGTCGGTGTTAAAAATATTCGAAAGTTTTATCAGGAACTCATCCAAAGAGTTGTAAGTACTGTCTCTCCAGTTGGAGGTCAGGTATTTTTCCATCGAAATTTTACTGTCCAGTTCAATGTAAACCGAATTCAGTTTTTCTTTAATATTCTCATTGTGTTTAGTCTGAAATTGCTTTATTGCCAGTGATGCAATTACAATCCCGACCAGGGCAAATGAGAAGAGTAATATACCGATAAACGACAGCTGAAGTTTTTGCCTGAAGTTGAAACTGTAAGTACTTTTAAGAGCAGGCTTTCGGATCAACAGAAGTACCAGGTTTGAAAAAATAAAAATAAATGCAAACAGGTATGAGAATGAAATAATAATGTCACCTGCTGAAAGAGCTGGTCTGCTAATGATAACAGTAACATTCCCATTCCTGTACAGAACATGGCTGAATCCGGCCGTCTTAAAAAGAGTGTAATCGGTGCTTTTATCAACATACTGATCATCAGTCTTATCATATGGAAATTCGCCTGTCCTCACAACAATCTCCCCGTTGATATATTTTGCAAATGAGTAATCTTTCAGTCTTGCATATCCGTGATATTTCTTATCAAGTAACAGCTCGGAGTATCCAGGTTGGAATACATTAATATCACGATACAGATCGATAAACAGACCATTAACAATTTTGTTATTATTTTCATAAAATAATTTTCCCAGATAATTTGATCTTCCCTGTTGATTATCAATAAAATAAAAATCAGTTCCGGTCAGCTGATGCCCATCCTTTATGATCCGCTCTTCAAAAAAGCTGAAACAATCAGCCGAACTTTGATTTCGCTCACCAACCCTGAGTAATTCACCTTTCCAGCATAATACAATATTGAAGCTAAAATTACCCCAATAACCGTTAAAATATGTTTTACGTAAATAGTCTGAAATACTATCAACATCATTTTTTTCAAAATATTCCACCCCCATCATTTCCTTGAGCAAAGAATCCGTGGATATCCCTGGCCACATATTAAGTAAAAGATGTTCCGCTTCCGGGTCATTTTCTTCAGAGTAAGTAACTGACTGTATTTTAATGTTTTCAGTCGTTTTTTTCTCTGAAAGGACAGTTATAAATAAAACAGAATATAGTCCAAGGATCAGAGAAAAAACAACCATTATGTTAAATATTCCTGCTTTTCTCTTCCTTAAAATCCAGATCCCGGCTGTCACCAGAACATAAAAAAGGGCAAGAGGGATTAAAGTTTCAGGTTCTCGAAAAAAGAAAGGCACAAAAACAATCATGGATGTGATTATCGAAAAAAGGACAGTTTTTGTCCTGGTTTGTTTTATGATCTCAAAGACTTTCAGTATGTAAAAAAAAGGTACAAGGAAAAGTAATGCCAGTGTGACAAAACCGATCAGGCTGAAGATATTAAGACTTAGTACCTTATATGTTTCAAAATTGATATTTGAATTAAATATCAAATGACTGAATATCAGGTGATACAGCAAGAATAATAAAGCTCCGGGTATAAGAAGGAAAGTAAGGTAAAGATAATCTCTGCCGGCCATCTTTCCGGATCTTTCACTTATTGGCAAGTACCTGAAAAAAACATATGAAAATACTGATATAAGAACACTTAATATTGACAGATGGCCAAGAGAAGGAATTACCATGTTCATGGTATACCTGTAGGGTGAGAAAACTTCATTACGAAACAGTACTGCTGGTTTTCCTGAAACAAGAATTGCGGCATAAATCACCGAAAAAACCAGAAAGCAGCTTAAAACGGCAGCCAGGTTCCGGTTCTGACTTACCAGAATCTTGACCAGTTCAAGAGTAATAAAAAGGATCAGAATGAATGATAATGCCCATAATAACAGAGGAATGAAAATATAGAAAGTATTACTTTTAACCTCGGGGAATATAAGTGTGAAGAGGAAGTTGCCGTTTCGGTTTAAGATATGAAACTCTGATGCATTTTTTTCAAGGCTGAATCCTGTGTTTTCAGGTAACCGGAAATCTTTCTCAAACCCGTTTTTAATAATATCATTCTCAAATCCATAGTCGGTCCGGAGTCTAAGCAGGCCGATTATTTGTTCATTACCTGCCTGAACTGTTTTGGTCAGGAACCATCCATTTTGTACGAAAATCAGTTGTTTCGAATATAATGAGTCATTTAGCACCCGGGGTACATCAAAATCATTGTTTGACCAGTAAATCAGCTTATTGCTTATATATTCAAGGATTGTAATTTTTTGCTGTTCAGCTATGGAAAAAAGATTATTTTCAGAAACTGATCCGTGGATTTCCCCTCTTGAAAGAATTGGTTTCATGCCATTAAGACAATCTTCCATCATCTTTTCCTTTTCCTTGAGGACCTTATTAAATCTTCTTGTCCTCGAACGGTATTCAAAATCACTGAAGTAGACCGATTCCGCAGCTAATGACATTAATATTAACACCACAGTCAAAATAACCAGAATTAACCTTAATCTTTTTTCTTTCATTTTCTGATTTTTCCAGTCTATTCGTGATGATACGGATCTCCTTTGATAATGGTAAACACCCTGTACAGCTGTTCAAGGAACAATAATCGTACCACCTGATGCGAAAAGGTCATCCTTGAAAGGGATATGCGGATGTCAGCCCGGCTATAGACCTCGTCCGGGAAACCCCATGATCCTCCAATTACAAAAACAATTCTTTTCTTTTGAAGCATAAATATTTTTTCGAGCCAGCCCGCAAATTCAATTGTTGTGAACTCCTTACCTTTCTCATCAAGGATTACAATATAATCATCGCTCCTGAAGGATTGAATTATCTTAACTCCCTCTTTAGTCTTTTGCTCCTGAGTATGCATATTCCGGGTATTCTTAACATCCGGAAGAGTAATAATTTCAAATGCCGAATATTTTCTGATCCGTTCCGAAAAATTGTTAACTCCTTCTGCGATATTCTTTTCTGTTGTTTTTCCTATCAGTAATAAAGTGATCTTCATAACTTATGGCCCGACTTTTGCACATGATAAATTTGCACTGCACTATCTACAAAAATAATAATTATAAATGTGCGGGAGCAATTATAATTAAACAGAATGCGGGGAACAGATTTTCTTTAAAAAGAAATTAGTTTAAATTTGTAAGTGTATTGATTTTGAAAGTCGGCAAAAAAACTGAATTAAATGAAATTCATAAGTATAATTCCGGTTGTTGTGTTTACTATAAGCACTCTTGCAGCCACAGCACAGGAACAGGCAAATATTCCTGCGGGAATTTCCATAGCCATAAAGGCCGGAAACGCTGCAGAATTATCTAAATATATGAATTCAACTGTTGAGCTTCTTCTTCTCGATAAGGAGGATTTTTATAAAAAGAATGTCGCAGAAACAATTCTGAAAGATTTTTTTAATGATTACCAGGCAAAAGATTTTATTATCCGTCACCAGGGTGCAAAAAATGATGCTCAGTATGCAATAGGCAACCTTAAAACTGAAAAGGGCGATTTCAGGGTATATTTTCTTCTTAAAAAGGTTGACCAGGAATTACTTATTCATCAGATACGTATTGAACCCGACAATGGAAAATAGAATTCTCAGGGAATTCATTTTAAGAAGCCTCGAAGAGGATATTGGAGATGGTGATCATTCTTCTCTTGCATCTATCCCAGGGGAAGCAACGGGAAAGGCAAAACTGCTGATAAAGGAGAAAGGTCTGCTTGCAGGCACACGGGTTGCCAGGGAGGTCTTCGGAATAATTGATAAAGATCTTAAATTTGAGCTGTTAATTGAGGATGGGAGCAATGTCAGTCCCGACGATATTGCTTTTTACGTATCAGGAAGTCAGCAGTCGATATTGAAATCTGAGCGTCTGGTGCTGAATATCATGCAAAGGATGAGCGGAATAGCAACCAGTACCAGGCAATATGCCGACCTTATAAAGGGGTTGAAAACAAGGATACTTGATACCCGTAAAACAACTCCGGGGATGAGGTTCCTTGAAAAAGAGGCTGTCAGGATTGGTGGAGGATTTAATCACAGGATGGGATTATTTGATATGATCATGCTCAAAGATAATCATATTGATTATGCAGGGGGTATTGAAAAAGCTATAAGTAAGACAAGAGATTATCTGAGGAAAAATAACAGGAATCTAAAGGTCGAAATAGAAGCAAGGAACATTGTTGATGTCAACAGAATACTCGCTATCGGAGGGGTTGACCGTATTATGCTCGATAATTTCAGTATCAGGGATACGCTGAAGGCAGTTAAAATAATTGACGGCCGTTATGAGACTGAGTCTTCAGGAGGGATAACACTCGAAACTGTAAGAGCATATGCAGAATGTGGCGTGGATTTTATCTCTGCAGGGGCTCTCACCCATCACATTAAAAGCCTGGATATGAGTTTAAAAGCCATTTAGTTATGCGTATTATTGAAGGGTTTAGAAAATTCAATGGAAAAGAAAAGGTCAAACAACTTGTTCTCCCCGGATTTGATGGCATTCCAATAAGCGATGTTTTTAAATTTGTTGTTAAAGGATTTCGAAGAGGAGTTCTTGTCACCAGAGCCTCGTCAATTGCATTCAACCTGCTTATGGCACTTCTTCCGGCCTCAATTTTTCTTTTTACCCTTATTCCTTTTGTGCCTATACCCAACTTCCAGCAGGAGCTGATAAAACTTTTTGAAAGCATTCTTCCGGTAAATGCTTTTAATTTCCTGGAGACTACTATTATAGATATAGTTACAAACAAAAGCGGAGGGCTGCTTCTTTTCATGTTTATAGCAACGATCATTTTTTCAACAAATGGTATTCATGCAGTCATACACGCTTTCGTTGTTACCTCACATTCATTTAACTCAAGGACCTGGGTACATCAGCGGAAGATATCAATGGTCCTTCTTTTGTTAATTATCCTTATGATCTCGGTTGCAGTATTTCTGGTAATATTCGGGAAAATGGCAGTTAACCGGCTTGTTGAACTCGAAATCCTGGAACGAAACCTGGTAATCTATATTCTGATACTGCTTAAATGGATTGTAGTTGTCCTTCTGCTTTTTATTGCAATTTCCTTTCTCTATTATCTTGCCCCTGCCAAAAGAAGAGATTTCAAATTCATCTCTCCCGGATCAACTCTGGCAACAATGCTATTTATTCTGACATCGCTTGGCTTTTCAGCCTATGTAAACAGTTTTGGGCAATACAATAAACTTTACGGCTGGATAGGAACGCTGATGGTAATACTTTTATGGTTATACCTCAACTCAATTGCACTCCTGATTGGATTTGAGCTGAATGTCAGCATTAAGGATGCCAGAACTGTGGATCCGGAACGAGGCAGGATAGTCAGCCGCAATGAAGAAACTGCCTGACCAGTTTTCGTATTTTACGATGATCCCTTCATTAACCAAAACCAGCCATTTTCTGCCATTTGCAAAAAATTTAATTACTTTTGAAGCGACAAACCGGCTAAATGAAAATATGGATTTTTTTACCTGTTCTCGTATTTCTTATCAGCTGTAAAGGAAGCAAGGATGATATCTATCTGACACCTGAAAAAGCAACTTTTTATTTTAATAAGATCGAAGAAATATGTAACAGGGATAGCGGAAAACTATGGGGAAGAAACCTATTTGGTCCTGTAATGTTTATTGACCGGACTAGCAGAAAAATTATTGCAAATCAGCCCGATAATGAAGGTCTGCTGAAACTGAAAGATGGTATCTATACCGGTATCTTTCCAAAGGAACATATTATAAATAACACTGCTGTGGAATTTGGAGGATCATTATTTGCAATGGCCCCTTTACCAAATGAGGAAGATGAATACCGTATAATAACACGGGCAATTCACAGTCTTTTTCACAGGTTCCAGCAGACAATCGGTATAAGCCGTGCCAGCTACTACTCCGCTAATATGGATGAAAAGGAAGCAAGGCTATGGATTAAGCTTGAATGGAAAGCATTGAAAAAAGCTATAAACTCTGAAGGTGAGGAACAGCTGCTTGCATTAAGGGATGCACTTATCTTCAGAGGATCAAACCGGGAGTCATACCCGAAGTATGCGGATGAAGAAAACCGGTTCGAGACTTCTGAAGGTCTTGCAACATTTACCTATACTCTTCTTTCGACAAAATCGCCCGAAGAGTATAAGACCCGGCTTTTCGAATATCTTGATAACATATATAAAATCCAGTCGTACTCACGATCCTATGGCTACATCCATGGCGCTCTTTATGCCACCCTGCTTTATGAGAAAGGATTTGATTTTACAACAATCCGTCCTGAAAACCTGGATCTTGGCAATCTTGTAAAAGAGATTTATAAAGTTGAATTACCTCAAGTATGCAGGGACGTTGCCGGAAGCATAGCTCTTAATTACGATATTGATGGTATATACAAGGAGGAAGAACTACGACTGAAGGATATCAAAGAGAGTTTAAATAAACAGGTCAGCATCTTTATGGCAAAACCAGTTGTTTTTCTTGAACTTGAAAGTCCCTATTTTGATTTCGAACCCGAAGATGTGCACTCGCTTGATACCCTGGGTACTCTATACAGTACATTGCGGGTATCAGATAACTGGGGGAAGCTGACAGTTGATAAAGGTGGTTGCCTTGTTTCAAATAACTATAAATACCTTCGCATAACTGCAAAAGGGTTTAAGGAGGATAAAAACCGTATTTCTGGTGAAGGCTGGCATCTGATTCTGAATAACGACTGGGAAATTGTTGAGGTTAATCAGAATTATTTTGTCAGAAAATTAATGCCGTAGGGTTGTCTTGTTGTCTTATTGTCTTATTGTCTTAAAGGCTTAACGTCTTGCAGGGTTTGCAAGTCCTTTAAGTCTTAACGCTTCGCTGTCTTGTACTTCGGACTGTCTGTCACTGCGATCCGTCGTAAAACATCAAGACAAGCAATCAACGGGAGCAAGACAGGCCGCAGGCCGTAAAGACCTCAAAGACAGCCCTCCGGGCAGAAAGACTTCAAAGACTAATTTTTTTACCTGAATAACCCTT
>JBGOZX010000122.1:0-13081 GCA_041480425.1 Bacteroidia bacterium | reverse complement strand
TATATCAAGGTAACAACTTTGCTCGTCACTTATAAATATTTTACTCAAAATTCCTCAAGAATTCGATTTTTATGCAGGTTTAAACCTTGGCTGCCTGAATTGCTGATAGAAAAGATTGTAAGTCACCGTAATTTGTCAACGAAAAAGCAAATAACGTCATACCATTCCATGCTAAATTATATATAGGATCAACCACACATTGGCGTTGCAGAAAATGTGTGAATTATATAAATTTTTCTAAAAGTTTTGTAACACATAAGCCGATGTATGACTGTACATTTACGAAGTAAAATCACACCTCACAAAAAATAAATTAAACCAATGAAGATTCTGATAATTGGATTTCTTGCATTTTTGGGCTGGTCAGCACTATCAACTCATATCTATGTATGTAAGATAAAGGGATTGTGTAATGAACCGAATACTATCGAAGTTAAGGCGGTCAACCAAAAAGATGTCACCGCTGGCGACACCTTACCAAAGTCTTTAGTGAGTGAACAGGCAGTGATCCCTGTAAACCTCGTAATCTACTTTGCATTTGACAAATCTGAATTCAATTCTGATGTTCAGACAGACAAGTACTTTAATGAATCAAATGCTTATCTGGATAAAAACTCACAAGCCAGGCTCAATATCACGGGTTATACCGATGCAATAGGTTCGGATGAGTATAATCAGGCTCTGGGTTATCGGCGGGCTCAAAGTGTGCAGCATTATTTTGAAAGCAAAGGTATACCTGCAACTAAGATCATAATAGAATCTAAGGGCGAGAAAGAGCCTTCAGATGATAATAATACAACGGCAGGAAGAGCAAATAACAGGAGAACAGCAATAACTATAAAAAAATAAAATCATGAGCACTTTAATAATTCTTTTAGCACAAACAAAAAGTGGAGCAACCATTGAAATACTTTCTTTATTACTGGTTGCTGCAATCATTGGGTATTTAACTGCATGGCTTTATTATAAGTCTATTTATGTAAGGCGAATTAAGGTTATTGAATCCGAAAAGCATGAATTGAATAACCATATCGTCAACCTTAATGGGGATATAAGTAATCTGCATAAGAGTCTTAGTGAAAAGGACATTGAAACGGAACATCTTATTATGGAGGTTAAAGCTCTTAAAGCGCTTCATGCAGAGGCTGTTCAAGAAACAGACGATATGACATTAAAAAACAAAAGAGCGGAACAACTGCTGGATGAAAAGGATGAAGCTTTGGTTAATATTGCACAAAGTAAGCACTTACTGGATTACAAAAGTTTTGGAACAGCAACAGAGGCAGAAAAGGATGACCTGAAAATGATCAGCGGTATTGGTCCTTTTATTGAGGAAAGACTGCATGCATTGGATATTTATACTTTCAGACAGATCAGTAAATTCACAGCTCAGGATATTGATACGATTAATGATGCTATAATATACTTTTCAGGCAGGATTGAAAGGGACGAATGGGTTGCACAAGCCAGGGAACTTGTTTATAGCAAAGATAGAAGGACGGAACTGTTTAAACGTATAAGCGAAAGAAAGACAAACATTTCCTACGACAGAATAGGAGTTGCCAAAAAAGAAGAAGCGGATGACTTAACCATCATCAGCGGCATTGGTGGATGGATAAATGAAAAGCTCAATGTTCTGGATATCTATACATTTCGACAGATCAGTAATTTTACTGAAGAAGATGTTCAAGCAGTTACTGAAGCAATTGAATACTTCCCCGGTAGAATTGAAAGAGATGAATGGATAATGCAGGCCCGGGAACTTGTTCGGATTGCAGGTAAAAAGTCTGAGCTCCTTAAGCGTATCAGGGAAAGGAAGGAGAAAATTTACTATGATAGGCTGGGAACTGCCCTTAAACACGAGGCTAATAATTTAACAATGATTGATGGACTCGGGTTATGGGTTGAAGAAAGGTTAAACTTGCTCGGTATTTATACTTTTAATCAAATCAGTAAGCTTACACACACGGATATAGAAACCATTACTGAGGTACTGGAAATTATTCCCGGTCGTATTGAGCAGGATAACTGGGTTGGTCAGGCCCATGAACTTGCAAAAAAACAACAGGAAAAGGAGATAAGTAAAAACCCTGTTTCTTAGTGTCCGATTAATATAATGCTAAAGCATTCAGCTTCTTCGAAGAATTCAAGAAGCAACTATCAAATGCGTGTAAAACAAGTTATTCCGAATATTATATTTTTTTATTTAATTTATATTGACATGTAATCGGATATTGGATAATTCCGATATTTACAGACAATGAAAAACACTGCTTATGAAACATCCATGATGCCTCAATCACAAAAAGATATATCATCGATATTTTACGAGGCCGGTAAATTATTAAAAATATATACGAATGAAACCCAGGAAACTAAAATCGACGACATCTTCAAAAGAAAAAACTTCTGATTTAAATACCGGTAAGTTTCCAATAGTTGGTATCGGCGCATCGGCCGGTGGACTGGAAGCGTTGGAGCAATTTCTGGGTAATGTGCCTGAAAACAGCGGAATGGCGTATGTTGTTGTCCAGCATCTGGACCCTACACAAAAAGGCATGTTGCCGGAGCTGCTTCAGCGAATTTCCAAAATGAAAGTTTTTCAGGTAATAGACCGTATGGCTGTAAAGTCAAACTGCGTGTATGTAATTCCGCCAAACAAGAGCATGTCTATATTAAAGGGGGTGCTTCACCTGTTTAAACCAATGGAAGCAAGAGGACTGCGCCTTCCGATTGATTTTTTCTTACGCTCGCTTGCCGACGACCGGCATGAACGAAGTATCGGTCTCATTCTTTCGGGTATGGGCTCAGACGGCAGTATGGGACTTCGTGCCATAAAAGAAAATAACGGAATAGTGATGGTACAGGATCCTGCCACGGCAAAATTCGACAGCATGCCCCGCAATGCCATCGATTCCGTGGTGGTCGATATTGTGGCTCCAGCCAACGAGTTGCCTGCAAAGCTCATTGATTTTCTTAAACATATTCCTGTCGTCAAATCAGACCTGGATATAGAGATTGAAGACAAAAGCGCTCTCGAAAAAATTATTATTCTGCTGCGAACCTATACCGGCAACGACTTTTCGTTGTATAAAAAAAATACGGTGTATCGCCGCATCGAAAGACGCATGGGAGTCCACAAAATTGATAAGATAACTTCATACGTCCACTTTTTGCAGGAAAATCCAAAAGAAGTGAATATTCTTTTCAAAGAATTGATGATTGGCGTAACTAATTTTTTTCGCGATACTATAGTATGGGAAAAGTTGAGTGAGACGGTTATTCCAAATATTATTGGTAACCTGCAAGCCGGTTCAATATTGCGGGCATGGGTACCAGGGTGTTCTACCGGAGAAGAGGCATATTCATTAGCCATAGTGTTTAAAGAAGCGCTTGAAAAAATCAATCCGCACGGAGGCTTTCCGTTACAGATATTTGCTACCGATCTCGACAATGAAGCTATTGAGATAGCCAGAAAAGGCATATTTCCTGCAAATATTGCTACCTATGTATCACCAGATCGCTTGAATCGCTTTTTTATTAAAACAGATGACGGCTATCGCGTCAATACTGAAATAAGGGAAAAGGTTGTGTTTGCAAAACACAACATTATCATGCATCCGCCTTTTACCAAGATCGATATCCTTTCCTGCCGCAATCTGCTTATATACATGGATACCGAGTTGCAAAAAAAATTGATCGGTATGTTTTACTATAGTATTAACCCCGAAGGAATTATGGTGCTGGGCACTTCCGAAACACTTAGAACGCAGAGTCATCTTTTTACACCTATGGATGCCAAATTGAAAATTTACAAACGCTCCGTTACTTCACTGATACCTGAATTATTCGATTTTCCCGCTTCATTTTCCCAGACCAAACCGGCCAATATTGAAAATCAAATACCTGCCAGATCAACCCTGAATATTCAAACGTTTGCCGATCAACTGCTGTTGCAGCATTTTTCATCTGCCGGTGTTTTGGTGAACGAAAATGGTGACATCATTTACATCAGCGGACGTACGGGAAAATTTCTGGAGCCGGCGGTTGGTAAAGCAAACATGAATATTTTTGCAATGTTACGCGACGGTTTACGCAACGAATTTCCTGTTGCCTTCCGCAAAGCCATAATAAAAAAAGAAGCTGTGGTTTTGCGCAATATCAAAGTAGGTACAAACGGTGGTACGCAAACCTTTAATGTTAACATTCAATGGATTAATAAACCGGAGCCTTTAAACGGCATGGTAATGATAATTTTTACTGATGTGCCGGAGATTACCGACATCAAACTGCGGGCAAAAAAAGGAGTGAAGACTTTAAACAGTATCAGTCAATCGGAGTTGGAGAAGGAGTTGCAGCATGCACATGATGAGATTCAGAACACTCTCGAAGAAATGCTAACTTCGCAGGAAGAACTGAAATCTACAAACGAGGAATTTCAATCTACCAATGAAGAACTGCAATCTACCAATGAAGAACTTATGACTTCAAAAGAAGAAATGCAAAGCCTGAATGAAGAACTTCAAACGGTGAACGCTGAATTGCAGTCGAAGGTAGATGATTTTTCGCGGGTGAACAATGATATGAAAAACTTGCTCAACAGCACCGATATTGCTACTTTGTTTCTCGACAAAGAATTGAATATCCGTCGCTATACCATTCAGGCGACCAAAATTTTTAAACTGATAAAAAGCGACATAGGACGACCTTTTACCGACCTGGTTTCCGACCTTATATACCCCGAATTGGCTGCCGATGCTCTCGAAGTATTAAGGACACTCGTATTTATACAAAAACAAATTCCTGCCAAAGACGGGCGATGGTTTTCCATTCGCATTATGCCATACCGCACCTTCGACGACAGAATAGACGGCCTGGTCATCACTTTTATCAACCTCTCCGATCTCAAGCAGGTGGAAGTAAAATTACATGAAACAGAGCAGCTGAATAGTTTGCTCCTAAATTCATCCTCAGATGTAATAATTAAATTATCAACCGATGGAAAAATACTGGAGTTTAATTCTGAAGCTGAGAAATTTTTCGGCAAAAAGCGTGAGGATGCAGTAAACCAAAATTATATTAAGATGTTTATTCCTGAACCGGCGCGAAAAAAGACTGAAAAATATTTGAATAAGCTGCTGAACGAAGTGCTGGATGGCAAATTCAAAATGCAGGTAATAGCAGCCGGAGGTAATATGCCAGTTGTTGAATGGTCCGTAAATGTACTGCTCAACAACCAGAAAATGGCAGCAGGAATGATTATCAGTAATAAAAAAATAACTATACCATGAGTAACGAAGAACAGAATCTTACAGATGCCCAAATGCTGCGCATGAAAGCCGAAGAACAACTGAAAGAGAAGCAAAAAAAAGTGGATAAGTCGGTTATTGAAATTGACGCAAAAAAGCTCCTGCACGAACTGCAGGTGCACCAGATAGAATTAGAAATGCAGAACGAAGAGTTGCGCCAGGCAAATGAAACGGCAGAAACGGCTCTTAAAAAATACATTATATTGTACGATTTTGCCCCAATAGGCTATTTTACACTCGATTCCGATGGCAGTATCTTCGAGCTGAACTTCACTGGTGCCGACATGCTTGGTGATAAACGTTTTAGTTTGGTAAACAGCAACTTTAAGCTATTCGTTTCAGAAGAATCGCATTCTGTATTTGACAAATTTTTCAGTAAAGTTTATGCCGGTAATGCTAAAGAATCATGCGAAGTGATGCTTGGTTATGACAATAATCCTTTATGCCTGGTTTATATGGAAGGCATAGTTACCGGCGATGACCGGAAATGCTTTTTGTCGGTAGTCGATATTTCAGAGTTCAAAAATCAGAACATCCCTTAAATACCTCCTTGAACATTTTTTCTCACCCACAAAATTTTGATCACAAAAGGGACAGCACTTTGGTGAATGTGTGAATCATGTAACTTTTTCCAAAAATTTTGTAACACATGCTCAATTCACATTTTTTACCTTTACTCTGTGATGTTTCATTTATAACTAAAACAAATTATCAATGAAATATTTCAGTCACCTGACATGATTCGGCTAACCCAAAAAGTAAAAGAATATGTTTGATAGAATGGTTGTACAAGAGGCACTGAAACGTACCTGGAATTTGGATAACAATCCAGGATTGACCCCCGATAGCCCTGCAGATGATCAGAGTAGTGTAACCTCACTGTTGATTTTTGACATTTTTGGCGGTGAAATTTTGAAGACGCATAAGAAAAAAGGTTGGCATTTTTATAACCGGATTAATGGTGAGCGCATCGATTTTACGAGATCAGAAAGGGGTAAATCATCAAAAGATAATCGCTTCGAAGACCTACCTTCCACTCCTGACGAGACTCATAATTATTTTGTACAGGAGGATTATCCAACACTTTTTACCAGGTTTATAAGGGCATTCGAAGAAGCTGTAGGACTTGATAAATACCGGCATGGCCTTACAGCCTGAAGATTTTTTATGCTATATAAAGTCTGTCATATCACGTTTTTCAGGAGTTAAGTCGTTGGTTTTTAAACACAACCGGACTTGCGAGTTAGCTCTTTAAACTCTGAAACATAATTACCCATCAAAAGAAAGAAAATTGAAATGAACTATTAGCAATTCTTTATTCTATCTAAATCATTTAATGTACTAAAAATATTTCATAACCAAAATCAAAAACATGACATCAGTTGAATTTTATGATAAATTATTGGATCTTGAACGTAGTTTAATGAAGTTTGCATTTCGCCTTACCTTAAAAAAAACAGATGCAAAAGATCTTGTGCAGGAAACATTTCTGAAAGTACTGATGAGTAAGGACAAATATATTAATAATGAAAACTTTAAAGCCTGGACATTCACAATCATGAAAAACACCTTTATTAATAACTACAGGCGCAGTTTCCGTCAGAACACATATCTTGATCAGACTAAAGAATCATTTTTCATTAATCAAACAGAAACTGTCTGCTCCGATGATCCTGATTCAGAGTATTTAGCTTTGGAAATAACTCAAAGTATTGAACAATTAAGAGATATATTCCGAATACCTTTAAAAATGCACATTAACGGGTACAAATACAAAGAAATTGCAGATGAACTTAACCTTAATATCGGAACTGTAAAAAGCAGAATTTTCTTATCACGGAAGCAATTGAAGTATCAGCTGAACAGGTAGAAGGAATGCAACAGAGCTATGCTGTATGTTGGACAATTACCTGGTCAGTTATAAAGTAACAAATTTGACAATAATATCAATCAGCCAGCCAGGATAAACACCTAATATTAATATACTTAACGCAATTACAGCAAGAGTCATATTTCCGGAGAAAGAGAGCGCCGGTAATTTAGTCTCATCGGCAGGGGAGAATAAGGCTGTAATAACTCTGAGGTAATAGTACAATCCGATGACACTGTTGATGATCATTGAAAATACAAGCACCATAAGTCCTGCCTTCATTCCTTCAAAAATAACATAGAATTTTGCGATGAACCCTGCTGTAATAGGGATCCCTGCTAAAGACAATAGAGAAAGCGTAAACACAATTGCTACCCCTGGTCTTTTCCAGAAAAGTCCTTTATAATCTTCTATCTTTTCAGCTTCATATTCGCAGGTCGACAGAAGTGATATCACTCCAAAAGCCCCGATTGTAGTAATAAAATATGATATGAGATAAAAGATAGAGGCCTGAATGCCTTTATTGCTTCCGGTCAACAGGATGATTATTAAATATCCCATATTTGTTATGGACGAATATGCCAATAGCCTTTTTATGTTTTGCTGCCTGATAGCAAGTAAGTTACCGATGAACATAGAAAGTATAGCTATAACTGAAATTATAATGAAAAAGAAATTGTTATCAAATCCCCTGATATTAAAAAAGAACCTTATCAGGATTGCCATTAATGCACCTTTTGAAACTGTTGCTATATATGCTGTAATTGGTGCAGGTGCACCCTGGTAGACATCCGGTGTCCACATATGAAAAGGAACTAACGCCAGCTTAAAACCTATACCTACCATCATCATTCCGAATCCGGAGATAACCAGGGGAGATAATTGATCAATATTATTAATGGAAGATACTATTCCGTTAAATAGCATTGTTCCGGATGCAATATAGATCAGTGCCATACCAAATAATAAAAATGCTGAAGAGACTGAGGCCAGAATAAGATATTTTATCCCTGCCTCGATTGAACTGTCTTTCGATCTCTGGAAAGCTATCAGTATGTATAAGGAAATACTTAGCAATTCGATGCCCAGAAAGAATAGTATGAAATGATTTGAAACAGCTAATAATGATGCTCCGAGTGTCGATGTAAAAAGAATTATATAGTACTCTTCCCTGACCCCTTCAAGATGTTTTATATAATCATAGGAAAGTAAAGTTACAAGTAAGGCTGAAAAGATAATAATTCCAAGAAAAAACAGGCTGTATATGTCTATTATAAGCAGAGGCTCAATTGAATGTGGTACCAGTGGAACAATAAAAAATATTGATGCAAAAGCACTTAATAATGACAATATGGAAAAGCCGTAAACAACTTCGTAATTTCTTAAAATAGAAATTACGATCATAATCACAATAGGCGCGATGGCAATAATAAGCAAAGGAGCTAAACACAAAAAATCTGTTTCGGTCATATACTAATGCTTAATACATTATTTCGATGTCTGAAAAATGGAATATGGTTTTCAATGTAGTTTCGTTTTTGCTAATGCCCTGATCCTTAATTATATTTTCTTTTTGTGCATCCAGTGTTTTTATCAGGGCTGGTTTGGCGGTATTAAAGACAGGTTGAGGAAAAAGGCCAAGCCCGACAATCACGATAACCATTGAAGCAGAAACTATTTTTTCACGAATAGTAAGATCATTCATATCCCAGTCCCTGTTTTTATTTCCAAGGAATACCTTCTGAACGATTCGCAGTGAGTAGATTGTTGCAGCAATAAGCCCTGCACTTGCCAGGCATGACATCAATATGCTTGTTTTAAAGGCACCGATAAGAATCAGGAGTTCGGCTATAAAATTCCCTAGTCCGGGTAACCCTAATGAAGCCATTGAAAAGATAAGCCCAACGGAACCCATAACAGGAGCTTTTTCCCAAAGTCCCCCCATCTTGTTTATATCTCTTGTATGAATGCGTTCATAAAGCTGTCCAACCAGGATAAATAATGCGCCTGTGCTTATTCCATGTGCAATCATCTGCATTACAACGCCCTGGTATGCCAGTTCATTAAAAGTAAAAACGCCAAGTATTACAAACCCCATATGGCTCACGCTTGTGTAAGCAACAAGTCGCTTAAGATCGACTTGTGCAAAAGCAAGTTTGGCACCATATAAAATACCTATTACCCCAAGTAACATTCCAACAGGTGCGAAAGTTATTGATGATGAAGGGAATAAAGGTACAATAAACCTTAGCAAACCATAGGCTCCTGTTTTTAAAAGCAACGCGGCAAGAATCAGGCTTCCTGCGGTAGGTGCCTCAGTGTGAGCATCAGGCAACCAGTTATGCAAAGGTACAACCGGCAGTTTTACAAGAAATGCCGCCAGGAATCCAAGCATTATCAGCAACCCGGCTGAAGCAGGCATCTCAGTTCCAAGTAATTGCAGATAATCAAAAGTATATAAACCGGTAGAGTGTCCATGAACAAAATATAATGCAAGTATTGAGATAAACATAAGCAGTCCGCTGGCCTGTGTATAGAGAAAGAATTTATAGGAAGCAGCGGTTCTGTTCTCATGTCCCCATATACCGATTAAAAAATACATTGGTACCAGCATCAGCTCCCAGAAGAAATAGAAAAGGAAGAGATCAAGTGAAAGAAATACACCGACAATGCCTGCTAAAATCAGGAGCAGATTGAAATGAAAGAAACCAACTTTTGTGCTTATTTCTTTCCATGAAATAATAACTGACAGGATACCCAGAAAAAATGTTAAAACGAGCATCACCAAACTTAGACCATCAAGTGCAAGATGCAAGCTGATGCCGAATTCAGGGATCCAGTCAAATTTAATATCAACTAGCCATTTATTGTCAGGGGAATTTGGTTGTAATATGTATGAAATGATCAGAATAAGATCAATGATCAATGCTACCAGAGATATGATGCGGGACCAGACGGGGTTCCATCTGCCTGCAATCCATGAAAGAAATGCTCCTGTCAATAAAATAACTATGAGATAAACAAGTATCATTTATAAAGCATATAGGTTAAAATCAAAGCTATACCAATGACAAATGACATTAAATACCATCTCAGTTTTCCATTTTGAGTAATACTAAGCAAACGATTAGATAAAAGAGCCAGCCTGGATATGCCAATGTTAAGCCAGTCAAAAAAGTCATTCTTATCAATCACCGAGAGCCAGACAACTGGTTTCACAAACAGCGTATCATATAATTTGTCAAAGCCCCATCCCTTTTCAAAGAATTTATTGAGTCTGCTGTGGTTGAACGATTCTGCCAAAGAAGGTTTTTTAAAGTAAATTAAATAGGCAAGATAAATCCCTGTTAATGCAATTATGGCTGAAAGTGACTGGAAAAGAAATTCCTGATTCTCACTGTTTTTAACAATTACCGCAGGTAAAGTATTGTCAACCAGATTTGAGAAAAGATGAATGTTTCCAATTGATCCAGGCAGTTCCACAAATCCTCCGACAACCGATAAAACTGCAAGAATGATTAACGGTACTGTCATCAGCTTGCCAGGCATGAAGGTCGGTTGAGTTTTGGCTTCACCAAAGAAAGTAATAAATATCATTCTGAAAGAATAAAGAGCTGTGAGGAAAGCCCCGATGATTCCTGCCAGCCATAACAATATACTTCCACTCTCTGAAGAAAAGGCATACCATAATATCTGGTCCTTGCTGTAAAAGCCTGCTGTTATAAGGGGAAGCGCAGAAAGAGAAGCAGAGCCAATAAGAAACGTTATAAAAACTACGGGCATTTTCTTTCTCAAACCACCCATCCTGAAAATATCATGTTCTTCATTCAAGACTAGTATTACTATACCTGCAGCGAGGAAAAGAAGAGCTTTGAAAAATGCGTGTATCATGAAATGAAATACAGCTGCGGACCACGCACCCACACCAAGAGCCAGAAACATATAACCTATCTGGCTGATTGTGGAATAAGCAAGAATTCTTTTCAGGTCGTGTTGTGCCAATGCACTGAATCCCGCTATGAGCAAAGTCAGTGCACCAATAATGGCTATTGCCGACTGGACAATGGGAGCGAGGCTGAATAAAACATGGGTACGGGCAATAAGATAAACACCTGCTGTGACCATCGTTGCAGCATGTATCAATGCGCTTACAGGCGACGGGCCTGCCATAGCATCAGGAAGCCATGTTTGTAAGGGTAGCTGGGCTGATTTACCCAGTGCACCGCCAAGCAATAATGCCGCAGTTATAACTGCCAAAGATGAACCTGTAACCCATTTTTCAGATGCCTGTTGCATCAGTTCATTTATATTAACTGTGCCGAAATTCAGGAATAGAATGAAGATGCCGATGATAATGGCGGTATCACCGATACGTGTAATTATGAAGGCTTTTCTTGCGGCATATCCGTTTGCAGGCTCTTTATACCAGAAGCCGATTAACAGATAACTGCATAAACCTACACCTTCCCATCCCAGATACATAAGTAAAATATTGTTAGCCAATACAAGTATCAGCATTGATCCGACAAAGAGATTCATATAGGCGAAAAAACGTGAGAATCCTTCATCTTTTGCCATGAATCCGATTGAGTACAGATGTATCAGAAAACCAACGAAAGTAATGACAAAACAGAAAATCAATGAAAGTGCATCGATGGTGAACGATATGTCTGCTCTCAGATTCCCTGCATTTATCCATTCCCAGACAACAACAGAATATGATTTGACCTGAGGCAATGATTTAAAAAACCCTATTGCGACAATAAATGTGAGCAGGGCAACGATACCAATTGAACCAGCCCCGATGATTCCGGTAGTTTTCCGGGTCAGCTTTTGCCCGAAAAGAGCCAGTATCAGAAACCCAAGAAGTGGTATAGCAGGTATGAGTGCTACATATAATGTCATTGAAAGATGTATATTAATTAATTCAAGTTGCTAGTATTAATTGTATTTAATGACCCCCTTCCCCCTATATTTTTAATTGATTTACATTATTTTACTAATTACAACTACAAACGATAACTAATAACTTATCTTAATTGTGGTCCTTTAATTTATTAACTGCATCGGCATCAAGGGTTTTATAATGATGATATACCTGCAGGATTAATGCTAAACCAATTGAAACTTCAACTGCGGTTACTGCCAGTATAAAAATAAACATGACCTGGCCGTCGGGTTGTTTCCAGTGTGTGCTCGCTACGATGAATGCCAGTCCGGCACTGTTAAACATGATCTCGATTGACATAAGCATGAAAATCAAGTTCCTGCGGACAAGCAATCCGATCAGTCCCAGAAGGAAGAGTATTCCTGCAAACAATATTTGAGTTTCTACCGGTACTGTCAGCATATTTTTATTTTTTTTCGAGAAAGCGATGTGTAACTTTTTTCTTCTGACTGCCTAAATGATATGCACCAATAACTCCTGCCATCAGAAGAATAGCTGCTATTTCAACACCCAGCAGATAAGTGGAGAATAATGAAATACCTACCTGTTTGGGTAATATAACCTGTTTGTCGACGGGTATTGTCTTCACATTTTTTAATGTAAGGATCAGATCGATAAGGAGAATGCCTGCTAATATTGACGGAACTATCCACATTCGGGGGTTGAGCCATTTCTTTTCCGTTTTTTTTTCAAGTCCTATATTAAGCATCATAGTTACAAAAATGAAAAGCACCATGATGGCACCGGCATAAATTATTACCTCGAGAGCTGCAATAAATGGTGCATCCAACAAATAAAAAACGACAGAAATAGCCAAAAGTGATAAGATCAGATAAAGTAATGCATGTATGGCATTCCTTCCGGAAATGGCCATTATTGTTGAAATTATTGCTACCGACGCTGCTATATAAAAGAATACATTCATCTTTTCTGAATAATAATTAAGGCATTAGT
>JBGOZX010000121.1:0-13096 GCA_041480425.1 Bacteroidia bacterium | reverse complement strand
TCAAGTAAGGTGAATCTCATGTGAAAAATGCATTTTTTTTACAGGATTTCCACTTTATTGTATTGAGATACATATAACACGCTGTTTAAAAACCTGTTACAGAATAAATACCGGACATTGATTTTTTAGGATAAAGTGTTGTTTTAATTAAAAAGCTGACAGGTTTTGCAGCATTAGAACTATTTATCAGACCTGCAAGTACCTGTCAGCACCTACTACTAACTAACTCTTACCCTAACCTATATTAATATCTTTTCTTCTTTAAAACTACCAATGAATTGATTCGTTAAAATAGTTACTTCAATCCTTACTTTTCTTCCATCTCTTTAAATAATACCCTCAAGTAAGGTGAATCTCATGTGAAAAATGCATTTTTTTTTGAACGATCATTTTTTATATGGTTGCCGACATGGATTCAGAATCTATACCTTTATTATATATATAGCTGAAACAGTCTCCCTCGCTCTCCCGGGATCGGGGGACGGGAGGGGGTGAGGTAATTATTTCAAATCAAATACAGCGAAACGAACAGCAATAAGGCTAAATCTTCGTGGCGTAACCGAATTCGGATGAATTTCAGGGCTTCTGATATATAATTGTTAACGGTTCCAGGTGAAAGTCTAAGTTCTTCTGCAATCTCTTTACTTGATTTTCCCTCGTGACGGCTTTTCAGAAAAATTGTTTTTTGCCTTTCAGGGAGTTTGTCAACGATTTGTTGCACACGGTTAAGAACAGACTGAAAATCAATACCTGCTTCTGTTTCGGATGATGACTGGGAATTTTCGTACAGAGTGTCACTTATGAATTTTTGCAGATAATTTCTCTTGCGAAAGAGCTTGCAGATATCGTTGTATGCAATAGTGAAAAGATAAGACTTGAATGATAATTCTTTATCAAGATGTTTATGTCTCTCCCATATTTTCAGAAAAACAGACTGTACCAACTCTTCAGCTTCGGTAGTCGATCGGAGATATTTCAGACAAAATGAGTAAAGTTTCCCAGAATACTTTTCATATATAAGATCGAATACTTCTACATCACCTGTTTGAAGTCTCTCAACCAGTTCAATATCGGTGGGAAATTGATTCAACGTAATATTTTTATTTGTAAAAATAAATAAAATATGTCATTAGCGTCCACTTAAATATAATTGATTTTCAACTGTATACAATTTAGTTCTTTGACATCTTGGTAATCTTGGTTTGTAAGTAGCTCTTTTAGAGGCGTTTTGTCCAAAAGTGATATGCTCAAAATCTGTAGGATTTCGTAGGGTGAATGGTCTACTTTCAATTTGTAAGCAATTATTGCTACCAAACAATAAACAATAATTGCAGAGTAGATTTGTATTTTCACAGCGTTCGGAGTTGTTCCCCAAATGGATTTGATCTTAAGGTATTGCTTTATCCATTTGAAAAATTTATGTAAAGCTTTACATAAATTGTTTAAATTGATAAAACAGCAGCTTAAAATCAAATCCTTTTAGGGTACGACTCTAAATGCTGTAAAAATCCATATGTACTATGTGGTAATTGCTTACTGTCTTGTAATCCTAGCTGGTTACAAATTGAAAGTTTACCGTCCGATCTACGAAATTTTTCAGATCTTTTGCATTTCTCCACTTGACAAAACATCTATAAAAGAGATGCTTACGAGGTGCGATTACAAATATTTCAAAGAACGAGAAAATAAACAATTAATAAAATAATCAGTGGATTTTAAGTACCCGCTACTGATATATAATTTTAAACCAAACCTTTAAATTGTTTTCTATATTCAGAAGGAGTCAATCCGGTAATTTTCCTGAATTGTTTGTTAAAATGACTGATGTTGTTGAATCCACTGTCGAAACCCACTTCCATTATGCTAAGGTCGGGGTCCATCAACAATTTGCAGGCAAAATCCACTTTTATCTGATTCAGATATTCAAATAAAGTCATACCCATATTCATTTTAAAAAAACGGCACAATGAACCTTTAGCCATATTGACCAATTCTGCAAGCTTCTCTAAGTCCACATCTTCACGGTAGTTGTTCATTAAAAATTCGTGAATCCTGGATATCCGTTTACTGCCCGTAATAAAGCGCTTTCTGAGATATTCTGTACTTGCAAGTTGAATATTTGTATCACTTTCCCCGATAATGTTCATTAGCTTAAAAAAATTCAGCATACGTTCAAAACTATTCATATAAGGGAGTTGAAGCATAATCTCGCTCACTTCGTTGAGCGTTTGTCCTACAATCTGGATACCTCTCTCTGAAAAAGCAAGCGCCGTTGCAACATGTTTAAATTCAGGAAGAGCTAATAATTGCTGGCATAAAACCTCTGATGTAAACTGAAGAAATACCATTTCCAAGAATCGGTTCGATGGTGTCCATGAATCTTTATCCGCAATCCATACATGAGGAAGATTTCGGCCTATAAATACCAAATCTCCTGGCTGAAACTCAACGATAGAATCACCAACAATCCTCCTTCCTGTTCCTTCTGTGATAAAACTTATTTCATAGTTATTGTGATAATGCCAGGTGCTTTTCTCAAGATTATCCTGGAAAATTCCGATAAAAAACGATTCATCTTCTTTGACACTTATTTTTTCTAATTGGGCAGTCATTATGATATATAATAAGCAAAATACGAATAAAATGTGAATATAGCATCAAAAGTTGTAAAAATCAGAGTAGGTTCCGACAAATACCTGCCCTATTTTTGTTTTCATTGTTTTACATTTTAATCTAAATTCAATCAAATATGGAAGAATTACTCGAAAAACTTCTTGAAGCTGTGGAATTGGGTAAAGTAGATAAGAAATCACCATACCCTCCTCAGTTAAAAGACCAAGATGGTTCGCACGAACTTACAATTCATGCCATCAAATCTAGAATTGGTCCTCAGGATATACTCGAAAAAGCTTTGATCCCTGCTATGGGAAGAGTTGGAAAGAAATTTTCGGAAAAACAAATATACGTTCCACAAATGCTGATGTCAGCAAAAGCAATGGGAGCTTCCATGGTTCACTTGAAACCTTTTTTTGCCTCTGGCACAGTTAAAACCAAAGGAACCTTTATTATCGGGACGGTGAAAGGGGATTTACACGATATTGGCAAAAATCTGGTCTCCATGATGGTCGAAGGCGGCGGCTGGTCGATTGTGGATTTAGGTGTGGATGTTGGGTCAGAACGTTTTATTGAAGCATTGGAAAATAATCCGGGAGCAGTTATTGGTCTTTCAGCTCTTCTAACAACAACAATGGAAAGCATGAAAAAGACAGTTGCAGATATTAAAGCTAGATCAGTAACAACAAAAATCCTGGTAGGTGGTGCCCCCGTAACACAGGATTACTGCAATAAGATAGGAGCTGACTTCTATTCTCCTGATCCGCAGGGTGCAGTAAACTACCTTAATCAGGTTGTTGGTCAGTAAGATAATGAAGACAGTACTATCAGGTACGACCAGAGAGGTTATTATCGACACCAATGGTCCGGTTATTATTATCGGAGAGAGTATTAATCCCACAAGGCGCAAGAAACTGGTATCTACATTGCAGGAAGGAAATTTTGAATATGTGCTGGAATTGGCAAGGGTTCAGATAGCAGCAATGGCTGATGTACTTGATGTCAATGTAGGATTCCCGGGTGTTGATGATGAAAGGCTGCTGCCGGAAATTGTAAAGATACTTCAGGATAATTTTGATATTCCGCTTTGTCTTGATTCCCCGAATCCCAGAGCTATTGAGGCAGCGCTTAAAGTAGCAAAGGGGAAATGCCTTATTAATTCAGTGAATGGGGAAGAACACAATTTGAAGGCCATCCTGCCTGTTGCAAACAAATTTGGTGCAGCCGTAATCGGATTGGTAATGGATGATGACGGGATCACTCATGATCCGGGAAAAAGAGTGGCGATAGCTGAGAAAATTCTGGAAAGAGCAGTTAAAGCAGGTATCAAAGAGGAGGATGTTGTGATCGACCCTCTTGCTATGGCTGTAAGTGCTGATCAAAATGCATGTCTGGTAACTTTGGAGACAATCAGGCTTGTTCATCAGAAACTTGGGCTCAATATTACGATGGGTGCCAGCAATATTTCATTCGGATTGCCAAACAGGGAAATTCTGAATGCTGCCTTTATGGCTTTATCAATATTGAATGGACTTACATGCCCGATAGCAAACCCTGAAAAAATTACACCAACTATCCGTGCAACCGATCTGGTTTTGGGAAGAGATCCCTTTGCCATAAGGTTTGTCGAAAATCATCAAAGTGGTTCGTGATTCAGTAAATACACAAATAAATTCTGTCCAATGTTTTCAATAAAACCGTCCCGCAGGTGGCAGCCTGCATTTTATCCCTTCTGGAAAGAAAAATTCAGCAGGCGTCTGCTCGCAAAGATTGAACTGATTATAAAAGGACCACTGTTCGGATGCCGGATGTGCGGCAATTGTCTTTTGCAGGAGACAGCTTTTATTTGTCCTATGGAATGTCCTAAAGGAATGAGGAACGGACCTTGTGGAGATACTACACCAGCAAAAAATTGTTATATCGACGAAACTCGTAAATGTATCTGGTACTGCATTTATAAACATGCGGAAAAACTGGGCAGAGAAGAGATGCTGCTTGAAGTGCTGCCCCCTCTCGACTGGGAAAAGGCTGGAACAGAAACATGGGGAGAGGTTGTGCAGAAAATACAAAAAACTGGAACAATCAATTTCTTTAAGGATATTCTCTCAAAAGACAAAGAAAAGAAATCTAAGACCTGGGATAGCGTTTTTAAAACAATTCGTCAGCCTGACTGGTGGCGAGGCAATTCTGAATACCATGCCCCTGTCTGCCACGAGCCGGTATCGGAATTTGAAAGACGACTGCGAAGTGGAGAATTTGTCGTAGCTACAGAGGTGACTCCCCCATTAAATGCAAATTCTGAAAAGCTTAAAAAAGATATTGAACTTGTAAAGCCTTATGTTATAGCAATAAACTTTACAGATTCATCTTCGGCCAGGCCGAGAATGTCGAGTATTGCCTGCAGTAAAGTGGCTGTGGACAATAGTGTTGAACCGGTCCTCCAAATTGCAGCTCGTTATACGACACGTACCGGCCTTCAGGCTGATGCTGTCGGATTAAACGAGCAGGGAATATTCAATGTTCTGTGCATCACCGGTGATAGTGCAAAAGTGGGCCCATCGCCAATGAGCAATATGAATATTCTTGACATCGACTCGGTTCAGATGCTATGGATACTGAGAAGAATGAGGGATAAAGGGATATATCTTGATGGTAGGAAAATGAAAAATCCTCCTAAACTATTTTTAGGAGCTGCATCATCGCCCTTTGCATCAGACCCTGGCTTGCAGGCTATAAGAGATCAGAAAAAAGTCAACGCTGGAGCACAGTTTTTCCAGACCAATCTTGTCTTTGAGCCTGCCCGACTTGACGCATGGCTGGAACAACTCGATAAACGGAATATCCTCGATAAAGTATACATACTAATAGGTATTGCCCCTCTTAAAAGCTATAAATTGGCAGAATACCTTCATACAAAAGTTCCCGGAGTCAACCTGCCGGACAATGTTCTAAACAGAATGGAAAAAGCAGGTGAAGGGGCACCGGAGGAAGGTATTCAGATTGCTTTGGAATTGGTAGACTCAATTAAAAAGAAAAAGGGGGTAAATGGAATTCATATAATGTCCCTGGGATGGGAATCAGCAGTCGGGAGAATTGTAACCGATTCGGAGCTAATGCGTTAATATAATTGACTTCAATAAAAACATGTGTAACTAAAAATGTAAGATGAAGAAAAATATGATAGAATGGAAAAACTCCATCATTGCTTCAGAAGAGATAAAGGTTATGCCGATAATGACTTATCCCGGTTTAAATATTCTGGGGAAAACCATATTGGAAATGGTCACAAATGGTGAAGTTCAATACAAAAGTCTTAAAGCATTGTCAGACAGGTATCCCACAGTAGCATCTGCCACATTAGTAATGGCTCTATACGTCGAGGCAGAAGCATTCGGCTGTGAGATAAACTATAGTCAAAACGAGATTCCTACTGTTTCAAGAAGATTGATAAAATCCTTCAGCTCATTGGCAAGTATTAAAATACCAGAAATTGGTGAAGTCAAAACTTGTGAGCATCTGAAAGCTGCAAAACTGGCAACAGAGAATATCACAGATCGTCCGGTTTTTGGAGGAATTATTGGACCTTATTCACTTGCCGGGCGGCTCTATGATATTACAGAGATGATGGCTGCCATACTTCTTGAATCCGAAGGATCTCACGAATTATTACAGGTTTGCACCGACTTTCTTAAAAAATATGCCCGGGCCTTCAAAGATGCAGGTTGTAATGGTATTATAATAGCCGAACCTGCTGCCGGTTTATTGGCCGATAATGAGAGTAATGAATTTTCATCCTATTATGTTAAACAAATAGTTGATCATGTTCAGGATGAAAACTTTATAGTTATTCTGCATAATTACGGAAATACTATGACCCTTGTAAATTCAATGGTTTCGACAGGTAGTGCAGGTTTTCACTTTGGTAACGCGGTAGATATGGTCGACATTTTACCACAAGTTCCTTCAGACCGTTTAATCTTTGGCAATCCCGATCCTGCAGAGGTTATTAAAGATGGTACGCCTGAAATCATCAGAGCTATAACACTTGAACTGTTAAAAAATACAGCTTCTTTCAAAAACTTTGTTTTGTCTTCGGGTTGCGATGTGCCTCCGGGTACAAAACTCGAAAACATTGATGCATTGTTTAATGCATTAAATGAGTACAATGAGGATCAATTAAAATCAATAAATGCTGACTTAAGTAGCTATTTTGAGAGTGAATTATTAGAGAGAGAGGTGCTCTGTTGGGATAACAGTCTTTCCATGGCTTAAAAAATAAATTCAAAAACCATTATTATATCAAATTGAAACTTATAACCTTGTAATGAAGACAGATATTGAAATTGCTCAGCAGGTTGTGATAAGACCTGTTGTGGAAATTGCTGAAAAGCTCGGTATTAACCCTGACGAACTGGAATTATATGGTAAGTATAAAGCAAAAATCCCTATATCACTGATTAATGAAGAACGCGTTAAAAACGGGAAGCTGATACTTGTCACGGCAATTACACCTACTCCGGCTGGCGAAGGAAAAACAACTACCTCGATCGGCCTTGCACAGGCTCTCAACCTTATTGGCAAGAAGACTACGGTAGTTCTTCGTGAACCTTCTCTCGGTCCAGTTTTCGGAATTAAGGGAGGTGCTGCAGGCGGAGGATATTCCCAGGTAATTCCAATGGAAGATATTAACCTTCATTTTACAGGAGATATGTCGGCTGTTGAGAAGGCTCATAACCTGCTGGCAGCTCTTATTGATAACAACATTCAAATGAATGAAGGAAATCTTGGTATAGATCCGCGAACCATCACATGGAAGAGGGTAATGGATATGAACGAAAGATCACTTCGCGATATCATTATTGGCCTTGGCGGTACCAGCCAGGGAGTGCCACGGGAATCAGGATTTAATATAACAGCGGCATCTGAAGTGATGGCAACACTTTGTATCGCTAAAGATCTCATGGACCTTAAAAAAAGGCTTGGAAACATCTTTGTAGGTTATACTTATGAGGGAAAACCTGTTTTTGCCCGGGATCTTAAGGCACATGGAGCGATGACTGCGCTTCTGAAAGAGGCTATAAAGCCAAACCTTGTGCAGACTCTTGAAGGCACTCCGGCGATTATTCATGGAGGACCATTTGCCAACATAGCCCAGGGAACAAATTCCATCATTGCAACAAAAATGGGACTCACCTTTAGCGACTATGTCGTAACAGAGGCAGGTTTCGCAAGTGAACTCGGAGCTGAAAAATTCTTTAATATTAAGTCCCGGTTTGGTAATCTTCGTACAAGTGCTGTTGTTATAGTAGCAACAATACGTGCCCTTAAGTATCATGGAGGTCTTAAACTATCTGAACTACATAATGAAGATATGGTTGCTCTCAGGAACGGTTTTGAAAACATGGACAAGCATATTGAAAATATCAGATGTTATGGTTTCAATCCCGTGATTTCAATAAACAAATTTGATACAGATACAGAAGCAGAAATTGATCTGCTTAAGGAACATTGTATTTCACAAAATGTTGCTGTTGCCCTGAATGAAGGATGGTTGAAGGGGGGCGAAGGGGCAATCGGACTGGCTAACCTTGTAGTTAATGCTGTAAATGACAGTCCCGATGGTTTAAAGCCACTTTACGATCTTGACTGGTCGTTTGAAAAGAAAATTGAGACCATAGCCTCCAGGATGTATGGAGCAGATCATGTTGAATATACAGTACTTGCCAAGCAGCAGCTTAGGAGGATAGAAGAACTCGGACTGGGTAATTTGGCGGTATGCATTGCAAAAACCCAGAAATCACTTTCAGACAACGAGCACAAAAAAGGCTGTCCTAGAGGATTTACTTTCAAGATCAGGGAAATAGAACTCTCCTCCGGTGCAGGTTTTATAGTACCGATTGCAGGTACAATTATGCGTATGCCGGGTCTGCCATCGAATCCTTCTGCTGAAAAGATAGATGTTGATGAAAATGGTAAAATATCAGGTCTTTTCTAGAATTTTAATTTAACCAGATTAATACCTGAAGTGGCGTAAATTTTTACATAAAGTATGGTTTTATTCAGACCAAAAACAAGCTTTAAATCATGGCCAAGCAAGTTATAGGCGATTTTACAAGTGAGTTTTTTGTTTGTGTGTTACTTTGGTGGAAAAACCAGTGCCCATGACCACATTTAGCTGGCTAGACTACAATTAACATACAAGACTTAACAACAATCACTTAACTCCGGCCAAGTATAGTAAACCTGCGCCGGCCATATGCGGTCAGGATGTCCGGCTTTTGCACTTTATAGATAACTCTAATCGTTTGAGAAGACCTGTGCTTTTCATTTTACTTCCTGCGTTATATAGTCCTCTTAAATTAGCGATAAGTGTATCCCATTCCGCATAAGTTGGTATCTGCCAATGGATAAACAAAAAGTGTACAATGTGTTTAAATTGTTTTTCTACAGTGCACAAAACTATATACTTTCAATTTTTGGATCTTCGCAAACCCTGTCGGGGTAATTTGACTCGAACAGACGACCCCTTGCACCCTATGCAAGTCTATTTAATTTCTATTTTATTGTAACAGCTTATATAATAGCCTGTTAATGACATGTTTAAAATTTTTAATTTGTTTTAAATTATATTAATTTGTATCTTTACTGTACATAAAACTGTACATGTTTATTAGAACCGATATATCATGAGTACTGTAAAATTTACTATCCTAACCGACCGAAAGAACAAAGCTGGAAAACACCCAATCGTTTTACGGATTACATCTGGCAATTATAGGAAGTATGTTTTAACAGGTTACCATTGCTTAAAAGATGAATGGGATGAAGAAACAGAAACTGTAACGAGCAACTACTCTGCTAAAACTCCATCCAGATCATTAATTAATGCCTATCTGACCAAATACAAGGCAAAGGTGCAGGATATACATGATCAATTAGTAAAAGACGGCATACCCGATTATTCCCCGGAACATTTCATAAATATATATGAAAAAAGGAATAAAACAAAAATGACTGTTTATAAAGCTTTTTCAGAAAGGATAGACGAATTGAATAAATTAGGTAGGGTTGGATATTCGAGCGTTTTTAAAAATGTTTTAGGTGTATTTAGTACATACAGGAAAGGAAAAGATTTGTTTCTGCGTGATTTAACTCCTGAGGTTTTACAAGATTGGATAACTTTTCTTAAGAACGATAGGAACGTAGCAGATACCACAATAAACAACTATTTAAGGACCACAAGAACATTATATCTATATGCAATTAAAAAGGGATGGATAAGAAGTGAAAATTATCCCTTCCATGAGTTCAAAGTATCAGAATTTAGCACAGAAACAAGTCCTCGGGCATTGGATAATGATAAGCTGGGAGAATTGCTAACTATGGAAGTATATCCTGATTTACAACTAGCGAAAGATATTTTTGTTTTTTCTTTTTTCGGACGTGGGATATCATTTATTGATGTAGCATTATTAACTACAAAGAATATACAAGACGGAAATATTATTTATGAATGTAAAAAAATGGCGAAAAAGCCGGTTAGAGTTGCGTTTCCGATCCGTGCGGAAATAAAGGATATTTTAAACAGATACCACAATTCGGAAAGCGGATATTTACTCCCAATTCTGGATGTAAATAAACACAAGTCGGAGCAGCAAAAACTTGACCGGATCAGAAAAGTGAGAAAGAAAATAAACCGGGATCTGAAAACTATTGGCAAACAAATTGGAGTTGAAGGTTTAACAACCTACTGGAGTAGGCACAGTTATGCTTCATATATGTTCAGAAAAGGCATGCCAGTTATGATGATTAAAGAATCCTTAAGGCATAAAAACCTGAAAACGACGGAAATTTATATTAAGTCATTGGGTCTGGATGCAATTTCTGATTTTGAAGACCGGGCATTTGATAAGCTTTAAGGAAAGTCTAGAAGGCGGACTTACTGACCACATTTGAAAGAATAGAATCTAAAACTCTTACCTTTTCCCTTTTCAAAAACCGTGTAAAATCTCTGACAAATCTTTGCTGAAATTGCAGAGAAAAAGTTTGCGGAAAGAAATACCTTCAAATTGAATTTTCTACGCTTACAGCCGAAAAATCGCTTCAAACTCTCATTTGCGGAAATATTTATAAAAGTTGCGGAAGGATATTGGAAGTTATTAATAGCTATAGAGCTTGCATTTAGTGTAATTTTGATTTTGCCTAAAATAAGTGAATGACAGCAACTATTTATATAGGAAGCAGAATTGATCAGCCTGATGATAACCAGCTTACTTTGTTAATTGAATTTGCTATTTCAAGAGGGTGGAATTATATAGTTTTTTCAGAGAATATTAGTATCGAGGAAACACAGTCCGTTAAGAAGGAGCTTTTAGTTCGATTACGCAGAAATGAATTTGATATTGTCCTGGTACATAAGTTGAGGGATTGGGTATGCTCCCTGACCAAATTGATAAATGAAATTAGTGAATTGCTTTAAAAAGGTATAAGTTTCTTTTCACTTTATGAGAACTTTTATTCATCTTCTGCAACCGGTAAGCTTTACTTACAGGCACTAGCTGCTTTTGCAGAATTTTACGGATCTTTTGCTTCGGAGTTCATACCTAGTCCAGAGATAAGCGAAAAGCAATTTAACAGGCAGCTGAATTCAAAATCGAGAACCTGCGAAAAAAACCGAGATTTTATAATCGGTGGATGTAATGAAAGAAACAAGCAAACAAACAATAAAATTAATGATTTAAACTTTAAAGTTCCAGAAACTGTTACAAAAGCTACAAGAAACACTAACTCAGCGAACATTAAGAAAGTTGAATTTGACCTTGTTGGCATGAATGAGGCGAGCTTTTTAACTGGGTATAGCATTCATGCGCTTTACCGTATGACCTTACGACACGAGATCCCATTTGTCAAGAGGCCGGGAGGACGTAAGATCTTTTTTTCAAAGAAAGACCTCCAGAATTGGATCATTAACGGTACTGATTAGATAGGAAAAACAATTTCAATCTGACTTCTTTTGATTATTTATAAAACTGATTCTTAACTTTTAATCGATCAAAATACTCCTAGAAATTCAAAAAATGGAAGAAGATCAAAAACAATTTACAGAGAATAGGTTTTGCATTATATGTCACGAGCCGTTGGAAGCTAAAGCCCATGGAAACAGGAAATCGCATCAGGCTTGCGGAGATGAGTACAAGAAGATGCACCAAAGGGAAAAATATAAAATTGGGAATTCGGCAAAATTAACGATTCAAAAGAATGAAGCTGTTGCAGCGCATTTATATAAGATAGATCAACAGAAACTTGGCATTCCTTATTTGGCGGCTTTGGAACTGGGGTTAAAATTCACTTGTCCTTCGACCCCACGAGAGCATCTGAATAAAACTATACATATGTTTGATAAATATGGCTATTCCATCGAAACTGTTAATGGAGAAACTTTAATATATTTTTACCATGAAGATGATCTACAATAATTCACTTAGTCCACTCGAAGAGCATTTAGTAAAGCAGGAGACTATAGCAACGCAGAAAAGTATTATAGGGTATTGTCTGGCATTTTGTATTGGCCTTTTAGTTTGTTATCTGGTAATGAAAAGTCTGACTTCCACTCGAACTAAAGCTGAAGAATCCTAAAATCAATTAAATCGCAGGACTATTTCGGAAAAGTCCATAAAATGTACTATAAATCAGGAATATTCCGGAATATTCCTTACTAATTCACAAGGTTTTATTAATATATTCAGATATTCTTGCTCTATTCTAAGGAATAATGAATTTGACTATTGTTGTCCAGTTTATTTTGGCCATCATTGGCTACTATTAAGCATTCTTTGTTAATTATGTGCTGATTCTCAAACACACTGTCCAATTGGGACAATTAAAGCTGGCTTTTGAATATATCAGCAGTGTTTGCACCAGCCTTTAAAAAAAATCTAAACATATTTGAATATGGATAAAGATTTTGTTACAATGAGGAAAAAGATGAATCTAAATTAAAGGGAAAAAGATCAGTCAAACAATGCTCTTTTTAAACAAGAGAATTCTTTTTTTCAGGGTGAAAGAGAATCCAGTATCTTCGATGTCCTTTTCGTGCTTCTGGAATATCGCAATATATTTGGTATTTGTTCTGAGAAAACTTTTCGGTTACACCGGGAGTTTTTGCATTTGAACTTGCGTGTCTTTAAAAGGATAACGGTTTTGTTTTGAAATACCGGAAGATCAGATATTGCTCGTGTATAATGGTCATGAACTGAGTTACTATATATTCTACAAATAGAGCATCTAGTCCGTTTAGCTTTCACTGATGCATAAATCTTTACAGTAGAGCTGGTGTATTCGATTTTATTTACTTTTACCAGGGGCATGTTAATTAGTTGTTTTATCTTCATATGTAACTGTTATTAAGTTACTTGAAGATAATCATTATTGATTTTAACACCAAAAAAATACGGACTTATTTAACTGTGAATCAGATATTTAT
>JBGOZX010000120.1:0-13114 GCA_041480425.1 Bacteroidia bacterium | reverse complement strand
TAATTCTTTTTAAATTTGGTAATATACTGATGTGGCAATTAAATATAAAATAGTTTCAATATGGCAATGACCACGGAGATAAACTCTGCAATAAAAAGTTTTAAAGAAATCATTCTTGGCGGTGTGCCCATACTCCTTAAACAGAATGAAACAGCATTCCTGTCAATCATCTGTACCCTCGCTGCAATTGACGCCTTGGCAGCGTATCGTTACACAACAGACATAGTTGGGATTCGTTTTGCGGATTTCATCATAGATTACTTCCCAACCAATTATAAATTGCATGCTGCAAACCTTTACAAACTAAGGTGTCGTATGCTCCACAACTTTTCTCCTGCATACTTCTCATTGACTCATGGATCACCTGATAAGCATTTCCAGAAGAGTGAAATAGGAGATACAATCCTCAGTGATGAGGTATTCTTTTCAGACATGAAAACTGCTGCTTTGAAGTACTTCAATGAGGTTGAACAAAATGCTGACCGCCAGAACAACATGAATGCACGTCTTCTAAATATAGACAAAGGCGGAGCTATCTTTTATGAATAGTCTGGTTAACAACGTGTTTGAGGGTGGACACACAATGGAGCCAGGCACTTCTCAAAGCCTACTTATTTTAGAAATCGAGTAACCATATTATGGCGACACCCACCTTTGACACGATGATGTAGCGAGATGTTATTCAGTAATCCCTCAATATTTATAATATTATATTGTTCTCTGTATTTTTGTAAATTTGGTATGCCTGATTACGTTTTAAATAATTCATAGTTATAAATAATGAATGAGATAATTAACCTACTAAAAACTCCCGAAGAATGTACGCAGCTTGCCAAAGTGTTTACAGATCTTGCGCAAAAAGCTAATCGTCGTGCCATTGAACTGCGTGCTCTAAGTCATGGCAATACGACTGAAGTGGAAAGAACGTTATGGGAGGTGATTTACGCTTATGAGGAAGTACTTTCCAAAAAGAACAAGAGAAGAACTCCTGCTGCAAGAACCAGGCAAATGATAAAGCGCTATGGAATTCTTGAAGCAGCAGAGAGAGCAGTGAATAGAAAGATTGAGGCAATGGGTTATAAAGTATTGGTTGATATGGGTTTGCGAGATCTGACTTTTGAGGCAGTGATTGTTCGCTTTCCAGAATCATTTAGTCCACATATAGTGGAGCTTTCCAGATCGCGATTAGAAGAGTTGGGGAAAATACAATAGTTGTAATCCTCATCCATTTTATCCATTTAGAATTCACATAGTTTCATTAATTAAGGTTTTAATTTTCTGAATCATTAATTACACTGCTACTACATGACAACTTTATCAGCAATTCCAATCAGAGAACCATGGATTGATATGATCCTGGCCGGTAAAAAGACATGGGAAATACGGTCTAAGAACACAAAAAAAATAGGTCCCGTAGCCCTGATTCGTAGTAAATCTGGAACGGTCGTAGCTACAGCCACTCTATCAGATGTTATTGAACTTAATGCAAGTATAGCTCGCAAAAATGCTCGTCTAATGGGTGAGTCAAGAATATCAGAAGCTGAGGCATTCGATTACGATGGACTTTATGCTTGGGTCCTTGAAGATGTAGTACCTTTCAAAGAGCCTGTTCCTTATAAACATCCCAGCGGTGCCATAACATGGGTAACCCTTGATGAGTCAACCACAAAAAAGGTTCTTGAAGAGGCTAAGCGTTCACATTGATAATTCTAATCTAAGGAATAAACATGAATGGATCTTAAACATGATGTTTTTGAATTAGTTGCTGCACGAATTAAGCTAAGAGCTGATTCTTTACAAAATATAAAACGTTTCCCCAGAACCGGAATTGAGGGCTGGTTCAAAGTAGAAATTATTGCTGCTCTGGGTAAAACTATTCGTACATTGAATAATAAAGGACCAGATTTAACTCTTGATGATAGTACAACTGATGGAATGGAGGTTGAAATAAAGGCAGCAACTGATTTCAATCCAAGTTGGTGTTTTCTTGAGCCTGTCAGAAAATATTCCTGTCCCACCTTATTCTTATGTGATGGATCAGACCCTAAAAAACTTAGTTATAAGTTAGGTGATGATATGGAAATTGTCGCTTATAAAGTATTTTCTGATGGTAAAAATGATTGGTTAGTAGGCTTGGTAAAGCCGAAGTGAGGAATAGCAATACCTTACAAATAAAACGATCTTTACTATATATTTCAGACTTTAAAGGATTCCATAGTTAGCTATACCAAGTTGCATTCAGGAGAATAAAAGTATTCAAGAGGTACAATTGAACCTACATTTTCATAATACAGCAATGCCCTTACAGTCCAATCTCCTTCAGGTAGATTTATGTAAGGATAATAAAGTAATTTGTCCATATAGTAAGTACTTGTGGGTTAATAACTTGCAGCAAACTTGTTTTTAGCTGTAGTGCTATCTTTTTTTTGACCAGATAGGTGATACTTTTTATTCCTGATTTCTTCCGATACAAATGTGATGGGATGGAAGGCTTTTGCAGCTTTTGGTCCGATGGCCCGAGCAAGATGCAAATGTGCCTGAAAGCAAGGGACGGCGATTTAAAACTTAGTCCCAGATTATAATACCGTCTTTATTAAAACCAGAAGACAACAATTCTGGCCTATGCAAATCGTCTTTCATTTTAAGTTTGTGTACATTATCCAATTTCAAATATTTGATTGAATAATACCAATTAATAGCAAAATTGATGGAATGTAAATCATTTTTTACACTTGGATATACAATTCCTATGGTATTTATTCCTTCGTGATTATGGTAAATTAAATTGTCGGCAATTGAGGCTGAAATTAAGTAATTACTTCTACTTAATTTAATAAATAAATTGCTAAAAACAGAATTGATATATCTTAATGTAATTATACTCTTTTCGGATAAAAAATCGAACTCTTTGAGTAATGAATTTAACATATTAATCGATATGTTATACCAAAGATTTTCTGAATTAATATTATCAAACAGTAAGAGAAATAAATAATGATTTGGATGAATTGTCAAAGTCCACTCTGATAAATAAAAGATTTCATTTTTACCAATATCTGTTTCAAGTATTGCTGAAAACTGATTGTCACATCCGTAAAAAACTGGTTTACCGGTTAAGTTAGCTCTTTCTACGTAACAAAACTCGGGTGGAGGAAATGAAAAACTTAAGGGGTCAGATAAATTTTCTTTTTTAATTGTCGTTTTTTTCCTAATTCGAAATAGCTTGAAAGTCTTTATTTTATCATTAGGAAAGGCAATTCTAGGAATGAAAATTAATTGCTTGAAAAAAAAATCAATAACTTCATTTGAAGTTGAAAATAAATTACTGCTATCTAGAAGTAGTTTAAATGATTCTTCTACCTTTTCAATATCAGGAATAAGATCATCAGTTATTTGTTTCATTTAAATATATTGCATGAATTATATTGAGTTAAGCTGTATAAGGAACTTATAACTATATTGTTACTATAAGTTAGTTTCTTATATTGAATTTTCAACAATCCGAATCTCTTCTTCAGTCAAACCATACAACTCATACACCAGCCGGTCGATCTCTGCCTCCAGAAAACTGGTGTCAGCTGAAGGATCGGATTTTTTAATGGTAATGATATGATCGACTTTATCTGTTAATACTGATTTATTCTTTTCTGAAAGTTCAGGAATTGGTATTTGCTCAAAATATTGCGGTTTGACTTCGATAAAACCGCCACTCCTTATTACACAGATATTTGTTAGAAAATACCATACTACGGATGAATTCAAAAAGGCAAGTAAGTACTTTTCTTTAGTAGGGAATATAACACCAGGTGCATTAATATATCTACCTTCCTGATCAAAAAGGAATTTGTTCTTGTTCTGTAAGTTCGGCCAAACAATTTTAGACTCTTCAAAAAACCGGTAATAATCAACCGAATCTTGAATCTCAAACCACTTGTATGATCCTGGCTTCCTGCCAATTTTATCTGAAGATTTTATTTTAGGTGTTAAGAAGTTTTTATACTCTTCAAGGTGACGTTTGATTGAGGAGTACTTTTCTATATCAGTTCCTCTACGTGTAAATATTATCCACTTATCAATTTCAGGGGTTGACCATTTTTTTAAATCTTTTCCTTCAAGAAATGGTTTTAAAAGCTCGAAATTTAATGTATTACCCTTTTCCAATTCCTCCTTTTTGGTTTTATCAATAATAAAAGCTTCGTTGAACCCTGTTACAATTCCTCGATAACATTGACCATATTGTTCCTGTATTGTTTTGTGATCCAGTATTTTATTATATAAATCAAATTCTATTTTGTTGTTGAAACTCCAGACATTTGAGTCAAGATTTTTTTGAAATAACCTGATAAAATAGGGTTCATTGAAAATATTTTCTTTGTTTATGTTATATTCAGTTGGATTAACTTTAAGAAAATCAAAACCTGATTCATTTGGCTTTTCTTTACTTATGAGCATTACAACAGGGTAAGTCGTAGCCGCTTCAAATACAACTACTGAAGTAAAATCAATGTATTTTAAGATTGAATAATTTTCTTGAATGTACTTTCTTAGAATTTTTCCTGCATTCGTTTTATCAAAAGTATTATTGATAAAGCAAAAAACCCCTTTATCAGACAGAACATTAAACGAGAGTTCATAGAAATATGAAAACAGGTCCCCCGTTCCGGAAAATACCCTAAAATTACTTTTCAAGTAGTCTTTAAATGCGGATAATAGTTCTTGCCTGATATACGGCGGATTCCCAATCACCACATCAAACCCAACAAAATCACCATCATTATTCAGCACCTCCGGAAACTCAAACCGCCATTCGAATGAATTTTCATAAATCTTGTTGCATTTAATTTCTGCCAACTCTATTTCATATTTTTTGATTTCTTCCGTTAGCTTCTTTACCTTTTTGTTCCACTCATCCTTTTGTGTTTTGGTCAACTCGAATAGACTCGACTGGCCGGTGAGACTTAAAAGTTCACCATTGAGTTTATTAAGTTTTACGAATCGCTTATCGTTCTTTGATACTTCAGTTTCAAAATCATTTTTGATCTTGCTGATAAGCTGTTCCATGCTTCGTTTCTCATCTTTCGACTGAGCATTCCGGTAACTCATAACAGCTTCGCGATAGTTATCTACATTCCATTTGCTTGATTTTAGGGCTGTTTTAATGTCGGCATCAAGCGGATATCTGCTTATAAGTGAGTTGCCGCATTTTATATTTATGTCAATATTGGGTAAGGTTTCAAGCTCTCTATAATTTGTATCTGGTTTGTAATAAGCATTTTTTAGCAGTTCAATCCAGAGCCTTAACCTGCAAATTTTTACAGAATTAGGATTTATATCAACGCCAAAAAGACAGTTTTCAATAATTTTCTGTTTTTCCTGAAATAATGCTTCCTGTACTCTCTGGCTTTCCTTACTTTTTGGATTGTATTCGAACAAGGTAGAATGTTCGTCTGTAATTATCAGCTCATCGTTAATAACCTCAATTGTGTATTCCTTAAGTCTTTTTCCTTCTCTGTCAGTAAGTATTTTGAGTTCTGATTTTACTGCAATAATCTCATTCAAGGCAGAAACAAGGAAGTGACCGGAACCGACCGCAGGGTCGCAAATTCTGATACCATTCATTATCCGGTCAGCTTCCTTTATATCTTCAATTTTATTATAGACATCGCTTATCGTTTCACACTTCCAGCCTTTTGCTTCATTAAACTTCTGTACAACAGCCCTCCGTATAGTCTCGTGGCACATGTACATTGTAATGAATCCGGGTGTAAAGAATGATCCATCTTTGTATCCGTTGATCTTCTCAAAGATTAATCCCAGTACTGAAGCATTTATGAGAGATTTGTTTTCTTCCTGAATATCTTCCGAACCTTCGCTTGAGAAATCATAAGAATCGAGAAATTCAAAAAGATATTGAAGTGGGTCAATCTCTCCTGTAAACTTCTTACCTGTTTTATCTTTTAATACTGTCCCTGTAAGAACCGGATGTCTGGAATGATTTTCAAGACTATTGATTCGTATTGTCTTGTGTTCAAGATCGCCTGGTTCAAACAGGGAACTATTTAAGTAGGGGATATTACTGAATTTTTGTTTTATAAATTCACTGCGGTCAATTTCTTTTACTGCAAGAACCTGAAAAAATAATTTGTTTAATTCATCATAATCATGAATTTTTTCAGAGTTGAGAAACCGGAATGCCTTATCTCCGTTGTTATATTTGATAAGTTGTCCTTCAAGCAATTTGAGAAAAAGGATCCGGTTTATCCATGTTATTACCAGTTCCAATGCAATATTGAATAGCTGTTCCTCTTTGTTATTCCCATAATCAGATAGTTTCGCTAATTGAGAGAGACAATCTTCATATTTTAAGATTGTTATAGAATTCTCTATTAATGAACCGGGATTTCTTTTTTTCTCAATTTTTCTTCCTATAAATTTCTTACTTCCTTCTTTTGTTTCTTCCAGTCCAATAATATGAAGTAGTTCGTTGTAAAAGGTTTTGTCAAGATTGTTGCTGTCATTTGCAAAAGGAAGCTTCAACAGATGTTCGGGAGATAATATTTTGTATAGGGCAATAAGCTTGTTGTCATCCTCCCTGTTGGCATTTTTAATAATTGTCTCGAAATCTCTTATATCAAAGTGAGTTACCGAAATCTTTGATTCCAAACTATTGACAAATGGTTCGGCAATATTCTTATAAAAGAAATCTGTATTTGTCCCGGAAAGCCTGCCTTCTTCAAAGTCTGTGAATTGTTTGACAATACTTTTGTCATTGGCAAATAGTTTTTCAAAATCACTTGCGTTGAAAATAAACCACTCCAAAATGTTGGTTATTACCAGGTGTTTAATCTCAATGTTTTTATTGGAGATTCTCTCCCGGAGGTAGTAAAGAATCAGCTCATGAAATGCTTTAGTGTTAATATTTTCACACGTCGGCATATCCGGTTTATTACCAGGTTTTTTTGCCTCGAAAAGTACGCCAACGGTTGATTTTGAATCTTTTCCATTATGTATAACCAGGTCATATCTACTCTTTGTATTAATGTAATTGACAGGTGAATAGTATGTGTTCTTAAGGAATTCAGAGATAATATTTTTATGAAACTCTTCGGATTCAGATTCTTTAATCTGATCAAATAGGTTGGTAATGTTCTTCTTGAAAGTCTCAATCTGTGTACGGTTTGGTTTGACTTTCAGGTAAGCTTTATTTATTGAATTTCTTAAGTTTAATTGATTGATCTCCATTTATCTGTCAGGGTTAAAATCTTAAAGTTACTGAATCGTTGCCATATAGTAGTCCCGGCTGCCAAACTCTTACTTGTGCGATCATGTTTACTGACTTTCGCTTAAGCACAGCTGCGTCAGTCACAAAAGCATTTTACAATTAATGCACTGAAATTCACATTTATAAAATGCTTTTAATCTGATTTTCACTTTTCACAATTCATACTAAAGTTAAACATAACAATTGAATCGGAAATGCTGTCTTTCAACCAATAATAGATTTTTCTCATAAAACAATAAGGTTTGATTTAAAGAAGAAGCCAATTGGTTGAAGTAGCACCTGAACCTTTTATTGCAAAACATTGAAAATTAATAACCCGAATAATCAATATTAAAGGTTGTTGATGGATTTGTTGATGAAATTAAAGGGTTTTTGGGATTTTTGACTTATCCCATCTTAAATATTGCGTGAGAAATTTGTGGTGGGATGATATTTTTAAATCATTCAAGGTATTTAAGAAATCATTCATTTATTAAAGACGAATCTAAGAATTATTTTTTGTTTAAAATCCAAATTGAATTCACATCATGGGCGCTTACCCATATATGATTCTTAGAGACTCTTACAGCTCCACTCCCGCAAAGAGGTAAATATCTGTTTAATACTTTATTGCTATTTGGGTCAATGGTCAGAAGAAATGTACCTTTCTTTGCACGCACCCAAACTTTATTACCTCCAACAGCAATATCACCTCCTGGCCCTGGTACATCTCCATCGATAGTGGCGATTAATTTATTCGAACTTGGGTCAATGTGGCTTATTGTTCCATCTTTTTGATTAAGCGTCCATATTCCATTTTCTCCTGCGGCAAGAAAACGTGGAATAGGTCCAACAGGAATTGTATTGATAATTGAGTTGCTTTTGGGGTCAATCCGTTGAACAAAACCCGGATCCGTTGATGTTGTTATCCAAACGGAGTTAAATCCATAGGTTGCACAATAAGAATGTGGATTTACTTTAATATTGGCTTTTATTGTATTGGTTTTTGGATCTATTCTGGTTAATACTCCAGAACTGTCAGTTAAAATCCAGAGAGATCCAGCACCAAAAGCTAAACTAATTTCTCCATCTGGGTCAGAAATATTAAGAGGTATATTGGTAATTATCTTGCCTGTCATATGATCAATTCTGTAAATAGACCTATCCTGGCAACTTGCCACCCATAATGAGCCTCTTCCGATAACGGATGCTCCACATGGATCGGGAATATCAACACTTAATACCGGGATCTTACTTTTTATTGAAAGTTTTTGAACTTTGCCAATATTCGTCACCCAAACATCATTACCATCTACAGTTAGGAAATCCGGATATCCGTCAAGCTTTATGGTTCCAATAGCCTCATTTGATATTTGCAAATATTTTAAAGAATCAGTTTTTTGAGCAAAAGCAGTTGAGCTAATCATGATAAACGTTAGAAAAACGGTTATGGTCTTCATATGTTGATAATTTAAATGACTTAGAGGCGTCACTAAAAATTATTATTAGAATCTGTTCTAGCGAGTCACGTCAATTATTGGCTATACCATTTGTTAACTGCAGTCTTCTTTTTAATTTCATAAAGGAATCCTTCATTCTTTTGCGACCATAGAGACCATCATATAATCACTCTTAAACCTTTCGATGTATAAAGTTTTACGACTATTAGATACCAAAATATTACATTGCGGCAAATACTTTGTGTTGTTTTAAGACTTCTATTTACTTTTGACACCCTTTCCTTCACATGAAGTCCACCATGTGCCGTCCTTCTTATCTTCACCGTTAAACGTTAAGGACATCCGATCAGCGCTGAAGATCCAGGTATTTCTAAAAGATATTACTTTCCCATCAGGGTAATAATTTGTACAATGCTCTATAATTGTGCTGTCATTAACAAAAGCCCATGTTGAATAAATCCTACTGCCATCGTCGTATCCAATATTTGATATACATGTTTTTTTGATAGGATCGTAAGCAGCGAGCTCGATTCCGTTGGTCTCAATTCCTTTAGCTTTCCATACTTGTTTGGTTTCTAAGAAATAACCTCGTAATACTCTTTGTCCTATAAGAGTCCATTCGACCTTGTAGAGAGGTCCATTCAAACTGTCCCTGGCTTCAAGATAGATGTGCCAGTTTCCGGTAAAAGCGTTCAAGATATCATATTCATGATCTGCTTGAGGATTAGTATTCTGTCCATCGATGGAGACATTGAATATCAGCAATGTTAGATTGACTAAATAAAGAATACGTTTCATAAGAACCTCCTTTTTTGTTATGAATTTATCTGCAAATGGCAGCTAAACTCGTTCATATGTGTACCAAAAGTACTCATATACATACCAAACTTCGTGGATAAAAGTACTTTTAGGTTTTCCTTCTTCTGTACCCAAAGTTACACCTTGTATAAGCCAAAGTCAATTTCTTTTTACCAAGAATCTGAACTAGCCTATGTAGCACCTGAACTCTTCTAATTAATGTGCTAATATTCAATATTCTACGTGGTAACTGTCAATCTCTGATGACGGATTTGCGTACAAAATTATTCTACCATCCCTAAAAGTCATATAAAAGTAGGATGGGAAGGCTAATAAACTATATCCAAATTATAATATGCAGCTCAAAAAAAATGCAAAGAAATTCTAAAAGTGAAAATCATTTAGGCTTGCTATAAAGGTTAATCAACGGTAAATCTACACAAACTGAAACACTGAAGCGGGAATAACTTGTTTTAAAGGTATTATTAGATGTACTAACTTCTCTCAAAAAAGGAGTAATCTGATACCCTAAATTAAAAGAAACAGGTGTTTTTGGTATCCCCCAAGATAAAAAGATACCAGGAGAAATAATATCTTTTAATTCGATTTTAGAAAAAGTCTTTGTTGTATCATTAACGAATCTGAAGGTAGTTATAGCTCCTAAATCAAAAACTGAAAAAAATATTGTTGAAGAAGTACCACTTTTAATTCTAGGTGTTAATGGGAATAATGAATGTCCCCAACTTAATGAAATGCCAATTGGAGCAGTTATACCATAAGAATTAACTAAGCTCCATTCTTAAATGAGATTTTTTCCTCTTCATGTCCTGTAAAAATTCCACAATAAGCTGTAAAAGCCGGTACCCTTTACCATAGTTGGCCGGATTTATTGACCAATAAAAGCCGGAGTTAAATGTCTGATGTCTGGTTGTGTGTGTTATTTGGAATCTGACTGGCTAAATGTGGTCAAGATGTCCTGCTTTTACACTGTAATATATAATGCATTTCTTCATCCTTTGCGCCCTTCAGACTGCTTCAATCGTCGAAGGGGGCTTTGTTGCAATATTGTAGGTGACACTGACTATGCCAGGCACTTCTCTGATTACAGCAGCAGCAAGCTTTTCAAGAGTTTCGAAGGTCAGATTTGTCGGTGTGGCTACCCGGGCATCGATACTGTCCCAGCAACGGACCTCGATCTGCTGACCGAAATCTCGTTTACCATCACGGATGCCTGTTACTCTGTCTTCGTGAAGTATCGCCATATACTGGAAAGCACCACTATTATTAAGCATCCGTTCCACAACGGCGGTTGCTTTCCGCACTGTTTCGAGCCGTTCAGAAGTTACTTCGCCGATTATACGTGCAGCAAGTGCCGGTCCCGGAAAAGGGATTCTATCGAACAACTCAGTCGGAAGTCCAAGGGCTTTGCCAGTCATCCTGACTCCGTCTTTACGCAGCTGGATCAGGGGTTCAATGATCTGGTATCCAAAAGCTTCCTGCGGATCAATCCCAAGCTGAGCAAATACATTATGCTGCCTTTTGATACCTGCAACGGTTTCATCGATATCAGTAAGGATTGTTCCCTGGAGAAGAAATTTTGCTCCGCTCTCTTTTACAATGCGGCCGAATACTTCCCGGTAGAAAGCTTGAGTAATCGCTTCCCGTTTTTTCTCAGGATCTGTTATTCCTTTGAGAGCAGAAAGGAACTCTTTCTGTGCATCGACTATTTCGACTGTGATGCCGAGTTTCAGGAAAAAACCGGCGACCATTTCAGGTTCTCCCTCCCGCATAAGACCGTTCTGGATAAAGACAGTCTTAAGATGCTTCCCAAGCGCTTTATGTCCCAGCATTGTGACAGTTGATGAATCGACGCCTCCCGAGAGGGCGTTAATAGCTATACCGCTTCCTACGGTGTCAGCTATTTCCTTTACTTTCTCATTAATGAACCGGCTCGTATTGAGCTCATTAGCTTTTATTTCTTTTATCATAGTCAAAGGGTCAAATTGATTAATATTATTAGATAATCCAACTCATTTCAGATAAAGTTAGGCAATTATTTCCTTTCAAAATAGCCTGGCAGAGTGATTAAAAATAATTATAAGGAAACCTGCTGCCATAAATTAATCGCCTGTCGCCTGTAATACATAATACTTTGTCTTGCGGTCTTTACGCTCTGCAGGTTGTCTTTCCAGCTGACGCGGGATGTCTGTCGCTTTGCTCAGTCGTGACATTCCGAAAAACAGGACATCAAGACAAGCGACCAACAGGAGCAAGATACACATCACCTGGTGCCTGCAATAAATAGTACATTTCTTCTACGTCGTAATATGCCAACCTTTCTGCCTTTTTAATTTGTTCTATTCTTTATAGCACCTGAACCTTCAATTGCAAAACATTAGAAATTAATCATTTAAAAAAATTTATATTAAAGGTTGTTGATGGATTTGATGACGAAAATATATGTTTTTGAGACCTTCTGAATTATCCCATCCCAAAAAATATTGGAGAAATATGGGATGGGACAAGTAACCTGGAAGAATCGTTAAATTATATAGGTAACCTTTTCAGTTAATAATTCTTATCTGTTTTTCATACGGTTATCCATATCATTTAATTTCCCCTTTATTTTTTTAATAAGAGCTCGTGCAGTTTTAATATCAACTCCGGCTTTTACTGCCAATCCCCCAATATCCGGTTCACGGCCGGCATTGATGTCCGGCATTACTAATCCTAAAAACGTATTAAGTTTATCAAGATTTTCCTGATCAGCAGGGGAGGTTTCTTTTGTAAATAAATGTTCATATTCATTTAACTTGATTTTTCTTTTCAGAATATCTGAAGCAGTGGTTAACATTGTAAGGTTAACTCGTAGAAATGGATCAGCAGAAAAGTTCAACCCATAATCATTTAAACCTTCTGCAAGTGCCCTAAACCCCCTGTCAGTCATAGATGAAAGCAGTATGATTTTTTTATTTTCATCAAAATAAGCCTGAGAGAAGTGTGGCGGCTCACTCCATTTCTTCAATGAAAGCCTATAAACACCTTTATTAAATTCTGTTTTAAAACTTTTGGTAAGGCTTTTTGTATTTATTTCATCAAGTTCATATTCTGCCATCACGATTACTACCTGATCTTCTTTATTATAAATCATAGGGTAATTGGCACCTGATAGGAGCATCATATACGGTACTGGATTGTAATCCAGGTTATCCATAAGGTCCTGTTCATCGGCAATGTCAGGTTTTAGTTCAGTTGCGAAAAAGAAAATATCATCAGGTTCAAACGATTTGTAAGCTCCTATGGGGCCGTAACTTTGCCAGCAATCACCGTTATAAGCAATTAAGTTAAGCCATAGAATTATTGATTGATCTTCAAGTGTTTTTGTTACCCCGGGTGAATACAAAAGAAACTCCTTATCTGAAAACACATCTTCCATAATAAAAAAACTTTCAGCCGGACGGTTTTTGATTACACTGAAACTAAATCTCCATGCCTGTTCTGCCTGAAACTCAAGGTAATTCCTTTCCTTTATATCAAGTTTTTTCAAGGCAGTATGGTTCAGGTAGTTTTTGATAAGTCCATCTTTTTTGAAAAC
>JBGOZX010000119.1:0-13187 GCA_041480425.1 Bacteroidia bacterium | reverse complement strand
GGAGCGTTTATGGACATGGGGACATTCCGAAAACTTTTTAAGCCGAGATACAAGATACTCTGCGATTATGTTAAAAAACACAGCAATATGAAGATATTCCTGCACTCCTGCGGTAGCATTAAACAGTATATCCCCGATCTGATTGAAGTCGGTTTTGATATACTGAATCCTGTTCAGACAAACTGTTACGATATGGATCCCTTTACCTTAAAAAAAGAATTTGGAAAGGATATTACGTTCTGGGGAGGAGGTGTTGATACTGCTTCAATACTTAACAGAGCCACACCTGAAGATGTCAGAAAAGATGTTTTGAAACGTTGTGAGATATTTTCGAAAGATGGCGGTTTTATATTTGCTCCGATACATAATATATTATCTGAGGTACCCCCTCAGAATATCATAGCAGCATATAATGCAGCGAAAGAATTTAACGGTCAATCAGGATAATTAACTGAATTATATCGATTTACAATTCATTTTTCCGGATCGCCATGGCTCCTTCTATCATAGCCATAAACCCATCGACAGGGATATACCCGGGGATTGAATTTCCTGAACCTAGTCCATATCCATTTGCTTTAGCCCGGAATAATGTACCTTGTTTTAATACTGTCTTAAAAACATCATCAGGTTCATTCAATACTAACAAATTCAGATCGAAACCTCCGAAGAGGCCGATCCTGTCTGAATATTTCTCAATCCATTCCATAAAAGGGGCTATCTGATCTTCATTGGAATGTTTTGCGTCAATACCCAGGGCAATTATATCATCCATTAACTGGAAAATTTTACCACAACTATGCAGAAGGAACTTTTTACCTGAAGCATGAACCAGGTCTATAACACGTTTATATTGAGGCAGAATATGCTGGCGTATTACATCAGGGTCAAGCATTGTAGATGTTTTATGCCCCAGGTCGTCTCCCATCCTGTAGAACACAAAGATATCATGATAATTACTGATGACCCAGTGCCACAGCTCCACCCAGAGATCTCCGATCCTGACAAACAAGTCACTGAACAGGTCAGGGTCGAGGCATTGCATAACACATAATGGTTCATATCCGACAAGGTCCTGGCTTGCTTCAAAAATTCCATACCCACATCCGCCATATGCTTTCATCCCCTTGGGTAAAGTTTTGCTAATAGTCTCAAAATGAGGTGTATATTTCTCTTTAAAGATCGATGGAATTTCTTTCCATGGATATTTTTCAAAATCATCCCTGGTCTGTATTGGTCCGGGCATACCTCCCATTATTGCACCATGGCCCGGTAAAATATCACATATTGCTGCTTCAAAATCAAATCCGTCATAGGTCATGTCTTTCCAAAAGCCGATAATCTTACGGTAGTACTCTGTCAACTCATTTGAATTCAGGTTTTCCGGATTTAGATCCTCCCCAAGTACTTTTGAAATGAAAGGGGCGTCGATATGGTGTTCATATATCGGAAGACGCCCGGGTCTTTGGTTCGATAATACCTTTAGAAGGTTGGTATAGTCAGGAGCAAAATCTGCGCTTTTCATGGACAAAAAATCTTTGATAAGTTCTGAGAGCCCGAAGGAGAGCAAGGAATAAAAAGATCAGGCCGGTTTTCTGGGAGGAATACCGGCCTGGATTCATCTAATCATTTCTATGTTTTAAGTTTTAAAAGAGTTTTATTTCGTAGTCGCAATGCCAAGAGTAACGATTTCATTTGGTTTTATTTTAACCTGAATTGTTTTTCCATTAACCGTTGGTTTAATAGCATTTTCGAGAGGTAATTCTATCAGGTTGAGTCTGCGCACAGAACTTACCTCAACTGGTATTCCGAGGTTTACTGTAGTCTCTTTGCCCTGTGTTTCTGATAACCTGATTATTAATTCATTACCGTCCTCGGACTGTTTCATCCCTGTCAAAACTACTCCCGGCGCATCGACAGAGAAAAATGAAGCCTCTTCAGGACGCGTGGCATGAGCTTTTGCAAGTGCAAGTGATGGAGGTTCGGCAGCATAAACAGGGATGTTGAAATCTTCACCTTCAGCCCATACACCACCCTTCTTCCAATCGCCTGCATGAGGATAAAGTGCATAGCTGATGGTGAATTTGCCAAGGTTTGGATAGATATCAGGGGCACCGGAAGATCTCAAAAGTGTAATTCTTAAATCTCCTTTGTGATATGAATGACCATATTTAGTATTGTTTAACAGGGCAATACCTGCAACACCATCAGTCAGATCGACCCATTTTTGAGCAGGGACTTCCTGTCCGTCAGGATTTTCTTCCTGAGTCCATGTAGTCTGGAAACGTTTAAATGATTGTGGAGTTTTTCTCAGATCAGTCGGTCTTTCAACTACATCAAAAGGAACCTGGCAATTAAATACCGGATTATCAATAGCTATTGGGAAGAGAGCTCTTAACATCGGAGAATCGGTAGAATCGCTACCTGTTTCCAGCCAATGAACCTCCATGTCGTAACCGATACGTGGATAAGAACGATAAAGGTATGTACGTTCGATAAACCTCGATTTACCCCAGGTTTTTACTGTTTCAACACAAGCTCTTACAGGTCCGTTTTCAACAACCTTAACACTTGCAACATTTGTAACATCCTCTTCTTTAACAATTTTATTAATTGTCCATGACTTCATTCCTCCTTTTTTGTCTTCGAGGTAAATTCTCAGTTTATTAAGCTGGCCACCATCTTTAACATATTCCTTGTTTGAGCGCTTATCAAACAGGCTTACAATACTTCCAGTGGTCATATCGAATTTAATTTTAAAGAAATCTGTTTCGAAGGTATTATCTTTGAATGGGATGGGTTCACTGGCTCCACCAGGTTTGGTCATATCCACATAAAAAGTTTTATAACCACCTGCCGGCATGTTATCAACAATGAACTGCACCTTCGATGTAAATCCGGGAGGAGTTGATTTCCCCCATACTACCTGTGCCGGGTATGTTTTGCCGGAAGCATCACGGACCAATACTGAAGGAACATTGCCCTGACCTTTATCGACAGGTTTGATGTATTTTGAACCGTAATAATTACCCCAGCTTGCAAATTTTGCTGTAACTGGCTCTTCATGTGAATAGACGTTTGCTTCGACGACGGTTTTACGGCTATGAGGTTGAAGGTTATAAGCAACTACAGGTTGGCCCATACCAGTCTGGAATTTAACCTCATCGGCCATTTTGCGGAAAGCATTATTTCGCAATTCTGTCGTTTTACGGAGCACTTCACTGTAACGGGCAACAGCTTCTTTGTTTGCTTCGTTGATAGCTGAACCCGGAAGGATGTCGTGGAACTCATTGAATGTGACAGTAGTCCACAGATCATGGAATGCTTCAGAAGGATATTTATCGCCATTAAGCCAGCGAAGGGTGTTGAAAAATTCGCCTGCAAAAAGGGCATTTTCACTGTTCCTGTTACCTGCTTTAATATCAGCGATCGTTGTATAACAACCTTCGAAAATAAACTGCATCTCACCTCGGTGAGTCGGGCGGCCTTCCATCTCTTTTGATGATTTTTTGTAAAAATCACCTGCAGTGGTGAATTTTACTGCCGGATACCCGGGGGTTTTATCAAGCTCGTGAACCATTTCAATTTCAGCACGGGTAGGTCCGCCACCATGATCTCCAACACCTGTAATCTGAATGATCCTGTGTTTATCAGGTGCTATTTTCTGTAATTCATCTTTCAGGGCAAGTGTGATTTTACCATTATAAGTGTCATTTGAGTAGGCCAATACTGTGGAATTATCAGTACCTGTCCAATAGAATGTCCCTTTAAAGGGTTTACAACGGTGAAAATAGAAATAATCACAACCAGCCAGTTTAAGTATCTGGGGCATCTGAGAAATATGACCAAAGTTATCAGGAAGCCACCCTATGTTAGCCATCTTACCAAAGCGGCTCTGAAAATAACGTTGTCCCAGAAGGAAAGATCGGGTAATAGCTTCACCTGAGGAGAGGTTCATATCACCCTCAGTCCACATGCCTCCGGCAAGTTCGAGCCGGCCTGCTTTTACGTATTTCTTAACCTGCTCAAACAGAGGTGGATCGACAATCTCTACAAAATTATAGACTGCTGCCTGACTCTGAAGCATGGTATAATCAGGAAATTCATCCATAAATGCTACCACCTGCCTGAGGTTGTCGTTACACATCTGCATGGTTTCGGAATATGTCCAGAGCCAGTTCATGTCCATGTGTGCATGACCAATCACATGGATCGTATCACCAACCGGCATGGCATTTTTATTCTGTCCATAAACAGAAGAAAAAGAGCCCGCAACTAATGTCAGACCAATTAATAAAACAATACTTTTCTTCATTTCTTTATTTATTTTAATAACAAGAACTAACGATCAACATTATTTAACAGGCATCAAACCAAGCGTAACTATCTCATTAGCACGCATTTTTATTTGAACTGTTTTGCCATTGACTGTTGGTGTAGCAGTATTTGCCAGCAGTAGTTCTACGAGGTTCAGACGGCGTGCTGAAGCAACCTCAACAGGAACATTAAGCTTTACAGTGGTTGGTTTACCCTCAATTTCTGCAAGTCTGACTATCAATTCCTTTCCATCCTCAGCTTGTTTTATGCCGGACAATATAACTCCCGGAGTATCAACAGAAAAGAATGAAGCCTCTTCGGGACGTGTCGCATGAGCCTTTGCCAGAGCAAGCGATGGAGGTTCAGCAGCATAAACAGGAACATTAAAATCTTCCCCTTCAGCCCAGACTCCCTTTTTCCAATCGCCAACATGAGGAAATAATGAATAGCTGATATTGAATTTACCGAGGTTTGGATATATATCCGGCTCACCAGCCGTTCTCATTAGTGTTATTCTAAGGTCACCGTGACTGTAAGAATGCCCATATTTTGTTTTATTCAGAAGGGCAATACCAACGTTACCGTCAGTTATATCGACCCACTTTTGTGCAGGGACTTCCTGTCCTTCTCCTACTTCAGCTATAATTCCATAAGCATCTGCATGTTTCAAATAAGAAGGTGCTTCTTTCCCATTAATCTTTCCGTCAACAGGTCTTTCAACAACATCAAAAGGAACCTGTGAGTAAAATCTTGCATTTTCCATAGAAATAGGGAAGACTGCTCTTAACATTGGAGAATCCGTAGAATCGCTTCCTGTTTCAAGCCAATGTACTTCCATATCATAATCAATACGTGGATAAGAACGGTAAAGGTAAGTACGTTCGATAAACCTCGATTTACCCCAGGTTTTAACCGTTTCAACACAAGCTCTTACTGGACCGTTTTCAACAACCTTCACACTGGCCACATTTGTTACATCCTCTTGTCCTACAAATTTGTTTATTACCCATGACTTCATACCACCCTTTTTATCTTCGAGGGAAATTCTCAGTGTATTGAGCTGACCACCTTTTCTTACAAACTCCTTCTTCGTACGTTTGTCAAACAGGCTCACAATGCCTCCTGTCTTCATGTCAAACTTTATTGTAAAAAAGTCTGTCTCGAAAGTGCTGTTAGTGAATGGAATAGCTTCATTATATTCACCCGGTTTAGTGACATCGACATAGAATGTTTTATAACCACCGGCCGGCATATTTTCGACAATAAACTGAATTTTTGATGTAAATCCTGGAGGAGTTGATTTTCCCCATACTACCTGTGCAGGGTACGTTTTACCGGAAGCATCACGGATCAACACTGTAGGAACATTGCCCTGGCCTTTATCGACCGGCTTGATATTTTTTGAACCGTAATAATTACCCCAGCTTGCAAATTTGGCTGTTACAGGTTCTTCATGTGAATAAACATTTGCTTCAACAACTGCTTTACGGCTATAAGGTTGAAGGTTATACGCAACCACAGGTTGTCCCAAACCAGCCTGGAATTTAACCTCATCGGCCATTTTGCGGAAAGCATTATTACGCAATTCTGTTGTTTTACGGAGCACTTCACTGTAACGGGCAATGGCTTCTTTGTTTGCTTCGTTGATAGCTGAACCCGGAAGGATGTCGTGGAACTCATTGAAAGTCACAGTAGTCCATAGATCATGAAACTCTTCAGAAGGATATTTATCGCCATTGAGCCAGCGAAGGGTATTAAAAAATTCACTTGCATAAAGAGCATTTTCACTGTTTCTGTTACCTGCTTTAATATCAGCCACATTAGTGTAGCAACCTTCGAATATAAATTGCATCTCACCACGGTGTGTCGGGCGGCCGTCCATCTCTTTTGAAGCTTTTTTGAAAAAATTACCAGCTGAAGTGAATTTTACTGCCGGGTAGCCAGGTGTTTTATCTAGCTTATGAACCATATCGATGTTTGCGCGGGTTGGTCCGCCGCCATGGTCACCAACACCAGTAATTTGCAGTATCCGGTGTTTATCGGGAGAAAACTTATTTATCTCATCCTTCAGGTCCGGGGTTATATCCCCATTGTAAGTGTCATTTGCATAACACAATACTTTTGAGGAATCGGGAGCAATCCACCAGAATGTTCCCAGGTAAGGTTTTACACGATGAAAATAAAAATAATCACATCCTGCGAGTTTAAGTATCTGTGGCATCTGTGATATATGACCAAAGTTATCTGGTAGCCACCCTATATTTGCCATCTTACCGAAGCGGCTCTGAAAAAAACGTTGTCCTAACAGAAATGAGCGGGATATCGCTTCTCCCGATGACATGTTCATGTCACCCTCAGTCCACATGCCTCCGGCAAGTTCAAGACGGCCCGCTTTTACATATTTCTTAACCTGCTCAAAGAGGGGCGGGTCGACCATCTCAACAAAGTTATATACAGAGGCCTGGCTTTGCAGCATGGTAAAATCTGGAAATTCATCCATAAATGCTACAACCTGCCTGAGGTTGTCATTACACATCTGCATGGTCTCCGAATATGTCCAGAGCCAGTTCATATCCATGTGTGCATGGCCTACTACCTGAATTGTATCTTTTGTCGGTCCGGTTGTTTTTTTTTGTCCATAAACAGATGAGGAAGAACCTACTACCAATACAATGAAAATCAGTAAAATGTAATTTTTTTTCATTTTTCTATTGTTATAAATTTGCAATTAATATCAAATTTTGTCGAATTGAAGATCTGTGTCAAAATCCGTTTCCGCTAAGTTTCAACTTTCTTCAGTGAAATTCCTGTACTGTTTCGAACATTGCTATGATATTCTCTGGTGGAACATCCGGCATAATATTGTGAATCGAATTGAACACATACCCCCCGCCTGCACTGAAAATCTCAAGGTTGTGTCTCACATGATCCTTAACTTGCTTAGGAGTTGCACGGTTCAGAATACTTTGCGTATTGCACCCTCCTCCCCAGAAGGTAATCTCACTTCCGAATTCTTTTTTCAATCGTTCCGGTTCCATATTGATTGCATTGATCTGCACCGGATTAAGGATTTCAAACCCTGCTTCAATCAACTCAGGGATAAGTTCATATATACCTCCACAGCAGTGAAGCATTGTGTGTGCTGATGAATTTGCTTTTACATAATCGCACATAATTTTATGCCTTGGTCTGAAAAATTCATTATATATTTCATTTGGCATAAATGGTCCGGTGTTTGTCCCGAGGTCATCGCCGAATTTTACAATATCAACCACATCTCCCACTGCTTCGCATATTTGTGAAAGGAAATTCATATGCATCTCCAGCAGTTTATCAAGAAGCCGGTGGACATTTAGTGGTTCCAGATAAAGGTCCATCAAAAAATTATCAATCCTGCGAAGGAAGGTCCCCCATTCGAAAAGATTACAACCAACCCCGATAAGCAGAGCTTTGTCTGTTTTCGACCTCTCTTCAATGATTGTCTCCCTTAGTAATTTCCAGAAGTCCTTTTCATTAATCCTGTCGTAAGGAGGGAATCCGAAACCGCCCCATATCACCCTCGACATATCGTGACTGATATTATTAAAATTATCGGGGTAACCGTTTACATATGGAAAAATCAACTGATCGAAAAATGTAGCACCAACAGGCATCTTCCCGATAAATTCACCCGTCTCCCCGGCAGCCAGCCAACTTCCATCGGGTTGTTTTTCCGGATTAAACCATTTCGGATAAAGTCCGGGATAGCCTTTCATTAGCTCCAATCTATGCCAATAATTCCCGGATGAGTTAAAGAATCTGCCAATATCAAGAACATCGACTTTAAACAGATCAAGTAACTTCATTTCAGGTTGCGTTACCTCCTGTATAACGTCATAGACATGGTTCTTAAGGTTAAGCCCCATGTGTTTGATCAGGTTATGATATGCAACCACTGATATGCCTGAACTTGGTGTAGCACCAAGGTCAATAGGAATCCGGTCAGGTTGTTTGTGATTGATGGAGGAAAGTATTCGTTCTCTTGAGTTCATAGGTCTCAACCTTGTTTACTTAATATGATATGTTATATCCCGGGAAATCCTGTTTTTTTCCTTTATAATAAATAAAGAATCGGCGATTTCAATTTTCTCAACCCCATTGTAATCTTCGGGAATTTTGGCTAAAAACGCCGTAAAAGATTTACTAATAACTTCATTGGCATCTATAAAAGCATAAATATTACGGTCAAATATTTTCCCTTTTTTAGCTACAACAGGAAATGGTTCGTGCAATCCGGTAGTTCCAAATTCCATCCCAAATGCCATAGGAACGCCATTTTCCATAGAACGCCAAAAATTAATCCAGGGATAATCTTCTGTTTTCCATATATATCCCAACATAAGTTTTTTTGTTGGATTACAAGCAGTTACCCAGCCATATTTGTCATTTTGACTGTAAACAAAAGAAGATACGTTTGGCCAATCACCTTCAAATTGCCGTAAATTAACTTTCTCTCCATTATGATCCGCTTGTGGCCATTTTAATATTGTCTCATCCTGATTAAGGCTCCCATCTCCCCTGTCTTCAAAACCCTGAAGGGAATTATTGTCAAAAAGGGTTGATTTGTCAAGAAAAGGAGGAGCTATTGATACGTGCTGTACAATATTGAACATCCGTCCATTTCTATTAAGATTTTTTATCTCTTCTGTAACAAAGAAAACGGGTTCATCATCAGACATTTCAATTTTACGCGTCAGTTGCAATCCGGCCATTGGCAATTGGCACATCATAGAACAGGCCGATTGACCACTATTAATCTGAGGAGCAGCGAGAAGCTTCCACGATTCGGTGTTAACCTCCCCGTGATGCCGGAATCCATTAGCTTTTTCAGCTGCTGATGGGGGTCCCCAGCGGTCAAAACATAAGAAATGCCCCATGAAAATTTGTTCCCCGGGCTTCGATCCCCGCCAGTTGATGGGATTTATCGGCAGCTCTTTCAGGTGAAAATCAAAATATGAGCCTCCGTTTAAATTGACCAGAAGCTCAATTTTACTGTTCCCCATTTTTACAACGGTATCAGTCTTAGCTGGTTTTTCATTCATAAGATCAGATTGTTTAATATTACGCCTTTGCTGACACGAAAACAAAATTGAAATTATTAAAATTAAAATTCCAAAAGATATTTTTCTCATATTTTTTTAAATTGTCAATTAAATAAGAAAAAACAATATTTCACAATTTTAGTGTTTTGCCTGGGCAGGCACAAGATTATGCCTTTTCAAAATAAAATTAAAACAATTAGTATGATTAAAACTATTTTCATAAAAATATGTGCCTCAATTTGTAACCTGAATTATTCATAAAAAAGGGGGGATTGTTTTTTATTTACAACTTAATTAGTTATATTTGAAGTGATTACAACAAAACGTACCCTTTATACAATATTAGGTAAAAAAACAAGATTACCACACTGAAACTTAACTTTTTTCCGATGCTTCTACATTTCACCCATTCTCTGTTTCAACTTTTTGAACCCTCTGCCACTTTTATCTTTTTCCTGTTTTTCGCACTTTGACGCTGGATGCAGTTGCTTGTTAATGCTCCCTGGAAGATATAACTCCTTTTACATCGGTTACTTCCGCTGACCATGGAGGCATCTCCAGACTCACTCCCAGCATACCCTTGTCAACCTTTGCCCAGGATTTCGATGAAGTAAAAGTAAGGGAAGGGTCCAATCCAGCTTTTTTAAGGTTGAATTTGCCGGTTATTGTCCGTGGGTTGTCAGAGAGGTTAAACATATTTATCATAAATGCATTTTCTTCATGTAAGACGTGCAGGTGGATTTCTTCAGTGATGCCATAGAACTCTCCGCGTTTAAAGAACCTGTCGAACTGCCGGTAGTACTTCATTGCGGCTTTCTGAGCCACAACTGTTTTCATATCTTTATGGGTGCCCCCGATACCCAGATGTCTTGCTGTAGAAGCAAACCACCAGAGCACAACACAATGCTCATTATCAGATCTCAGATCAATATGCAGATAAATAGGAATATTGCAGCACAGATTGTAGTAGTACATCGCAAGGCCTCGTCCTTGTTTCAGGTCTTCCATTGGTTTCCACATCAGTTCAAAACCCCAGTTCTCATCATAACTCAGGGGCAATCCATACTTGTAGTAGACGGGAGTCATTCTTCTTGTATTTCCTCCATCCAGCATGTCATGCAGTTCAATCAGAACATTGGGATACTTTGCATGAACCCGTTTAACCAGTTCAATACAGTTACGCATGTGGTCTTCCTGGAGGTATGGGACAGGGTGACCATGTGTGGTGTCAGTACAGACTCCGTTCCAGCCGGTACCATCATACATCAAAAAAGACACACCATCTTTGCAGTTCGCCAGTAAACGCTTTTCCGCTTCGTCCATGAAGTATTTTGATCCCATGCAGATTTCCGGCCCTTTTCTTATCGTGTCGCTTAATGTTTCAGGAGGCGCTATCCGTCTGGATTCTGCTGGCCAATCTGAAGCACAATTGGGACCCATTTCCCATCCCTTAATTGTGCTCCAGGGGGGCATAGGTGTGTGCAGAGAAACCTTGAGTCCATATTTCGACTGCATCTCTTCGATGAATTTCTTCCGTGGCCCCAGCCATTTTTCACCCCAGAGAAAAGTTCCGAATTTTGTATCCCAACCAGGGTCCAGGTATAGGGACTCACAACTATATTCCACACCCTTTACAGCCTCTTTCTCAATCCTTGCTTTTGTATAGTTTATGATGCGGTTGTTCCATGCTCCCTCCATATCATAGAGTTGTTCCCAGTGGATAGGAGGATTATAGCTCTCCGGGAAACGACACCCCTTCTCATCAAGCATAGCCCTGAAAGAATAAGCTGCTTCATTAAAGCCACCAGCGATAGATTGGTATCGCATAACACCAAAGTCCACTTTATCCCCCGGATTGATACGGCTCAATGCTGTTGGTTGTGAATTAACTGGAAGATAACAAGCTCCTCCGAAACGTAAAAGGGTCCCCTTTGGTGTCTTTACAGGTGATAGTACACTGTAAACCAGATGTTCCTGGTTAAAGCTAAAAATACCAACACTGCGATTCCCGTGAATCCATGCCCACCCCTCAGAGAAATGATGCCGTGATTTGACATAAAGGAATTTTGTCAGGCAGAAGTTTGGCCGGTATTCCCAACCTGGTTGTTCGAGTATTTCAGTCATGCCATAGTCATGAATAATATCATTTTCATCATCGGCCCGATGGCGAAAAGGGATTGCTATTAAGCGATCGTTTGTTAGTTCAGGGATTATCTTATCACCCTTGCCCATAATCTTAAGAGGAAAGCCCATTTCAAACTCCGAAAGAGTAATCCTCATATTCCCGGGATTATGGAGTACTATATGTTCTTCAAAAAACTGTTTATCGGGAGGCAGATAAAAATTGTGTTCGATATCAAGTCCGGCCAGTTTCCCATGAATGGTCAGATTCTGGCCAGAAACTGTTACCGTAGGATCCTGTAATGTAAATATTGTGTCCTTTGATCCAGAAACCTGTGCACGGTATACATAGTTTCCTTCCGACAACCGCTGACGTATTTGTCTCTCTTCCAGTACCACATGAACTTCGGGCTCATTAACAGTTACTCTCAGCAGAAACGCAGAATTGGATAATTTATGGTGCACTGAGGCCGGATTTGTACATGCTGGCAATGTGATAGAGATTGCAATGATCAGGCTCAGGTTACCCACAATAATAAAAAATGCTTTTACCTGTTTTTTCATTATTCGTAGTGTGACAAATTACATTTTAATTAATGTTTATCAGGAAATCACTAAAGAATTAAAACTGGTTATCATTCACAACCCGGAGAAAAAGAATTCAGGTCATCCAAAAGCTAAAGTTAGAACAAAAATGATTATTTCATGAAATGAAAATAAGTTTGAGAAATTCTTTAAAAAATGAACTATCTGTGTCAATTCAATTTAAAATTTCAGTTTTTCGGGTTATGTAAAATAGTAAATATATTATATTTTTATGTTTTATATTTAAAGCTCCTTTCTGGTAAAAGGAGCCTGTCAGAAAAAAATGCATTCTTAATGCATGGTTGGTCATTTCATAAAAGCAACTAAATTTTGGTCTCTTCCGGATAATGGGAGATATTTAATCTAGTAATAAAAAGAGATATGAAAGAGAAAATTGACGGTGAAAAGATTCTCAGTATATATGAGAAGATGTTTCTCATCAGAAAATATGAAGAAAAGATATATTTTCTTTTTCTTGAAGGTATTATGCCGGGGACAATTCATCAATCGCAGGGTCAGGAAGCCACTGCAGTGGGTATGTTATTCGATTTAAGAAAAGAAGACTATATGACATCAACCCACAGGCCTGCCGGTCATTGTCTTGCCAAAGGAGTGAAAGTCGATTCAATGATGGCTGAAATGTTTGCGAAAAAGAATGGCTGCTGCAAAGGGAAGGGTGGAGCTATGCATACCGGTGATATTTCTGTAGGGGCCATCCCTGCTATTGCAATCGTAGGTGGAGGAATGCCTGTGGCTGTTGGGATCGGGATTTCATGTAAAATGAGAAAAACTGATAATGTTGTAGTATGCTTTTTTGGCGACGGGGCATCAAACGAAGGAGCCTTTCATGAGTCAATGAATGCCGCTGCAATCTGGAATCTTCCTGTAATTTTTGCATGTGAAAATAATTTGTATGGGGCTTCAACCCATATCAATCAGGTAACAAAAATTAAGGATCTTGCTGTAAGGGCTGATGCATATGGAATGCCATGGGAAATAGTTGACGGCAATGATGTCTTTAAAGTAAATGAAGCTGCATCAAGAGCAATTGAAAGGGCACGAAAAGGATCCGGACCTACATTT
>JBGOZX010000118.1:0-13463 GCA_041480425.1 Bacteroidia bacterium | reverse complement strand
CTCATTCGTAACCCGGGGTGGGGACACTGCCCGGAGGTTGGGCGAGCGGGGAAGCGAGCCAAACCTCCTATAAAATATCTCCCCTTCCCGCGCGGAGCGCAGGGGAAGGGGCCGGGGGATAGGCTCCTTATTTATATGGACTTGGTAACAGCTATTCACTTTCCTTTACCAATATAATCTGCAAAAAGAAAGAGGTTTCATGTACCTCCTGGCGAAGGTTTATAGATCTACTTCAGGTCAAGAGCAGCTTCGAGAATGATATTATTGATCTTTAGTTTTTTATTATCAACGTTTTCGATGAATACCTCGTATGTGAGCTGAACCTGGCCAAAATAATTTAAATAGGTATAATCAACTGTTCCTGTGGAAAATGCTTCACCATTGATCTTTGCTGAAATCTCAGCTTTTGGGTATGCCTTTTTGAACCGGTGGTAATCAGAGACACTCCTTGAATTTATCTCTCCAAAAGTGATTTCTTCTCCTGAGATATTAACAACCACATCAATAAAAGGAAGATCGGTCAGATTCCTGATCCTCACATCTGTTGGACCCTCTGGTGAGATTTCTTTCTTTTTACAGGCGACAACTATCAGAAGGATTATAAAAATCAGTAAAACCTTTTTCATGGTCAGTAAAATAAATATTGCTGGTAAATATCTGACCAGAAAGTTAAGAAATTAGTTGCACAAGGATTAAATTATGTTCAGGCTATTTGCCGGTACCCAGCCTTTATTACCATCCGAAAGCCTGATTTCGTACCATTCACCAACTTCATCTTCAACTGTGACTTTTGATCCTTCATGAAGAACGAACAGGTCGGTTCCGCTGTTATCCGGAGAACTCTTTCCATTTACTAAAGGAGCAAAAATTATAGCCTTATGACTGTCAAATACAAGCGATTTGTTTCTTATTGTGAATGCAAGAGATGATAGCGTAAGAAATAAAAAGAATATGGCAGTCCAGAAACCAATGACCTTTAACCTGTACCTGGAAGAGTAAATATACAGGGAGAGCAGTGACAGGAACAAAATAAAGGAGGCAAGGCTTATTTTGGCCCACCCATTGGTAGATACCATCAGCGAGAGAAAATCAAACCATCTTACAAAGAAAAGTTCAGGTATCTCTTCAAATTTATCAACAACAAGCGACCTGGCAATCTGCAGGTTATAAATTATATTATCATCAGCAGGTTTCATCAGTCGTGCACGTTCAAAAAATAATATAGCTCCGGGAATGTCATTAAGTTTAAAATATGCGTTACCAATATTATAATTAAGAGCCGCAGAACGATACCCTGTATTATAAATGTCAATCCACTCATTGAGGGCATCCTGGTAATTGGCTGCTGTGTAATATTCAACCCCTTTCTGAAATTTCTGGTCACGCTGCTCCTGCGAAACAGTTTTAAGAGTTAATATAGAGGCCAGGATGATAAATAATATGCTTCTCTTTAGTAAGTTCATCTTTTAACCTATTGAATTTTCAACTGACTTGATAAACTGGGATGCACCTTCGTAAATTTTTGCAGCTTCTGTCCCTGATGTTGATGGAGCAAATCTTGCAAATTCGCAAGCATCGAGAATTGAATTAAGATTATTTATTTTTTCTTCATTAATCCCTTTTTCTTTCAGTGAATTAACAGCACTGTTTCTTGTAAGGTCGGATACAGGTATATTCAGCTTGTCACTCAGGTATCCCCAGATTGCCTTCAGGATTTCCTCATAAAGCTTATCAGTAAGTCCACCTTTAAGACACTGGAATGCCTCCTTCAGTCTTTTCCTGGCAACCTTTGCCGCTTTTCTGTTTCTGACGAGTGTGAGATCAGAATTTCGTCTGATTTGTTCTCTCCTTATAAAAAGTATTACCAGGAAAAATAAAAGAGCTAATGCATAGGAACTGTAAAATGAATGTTTTGAAAATAGAATATTACCTGATTTCTTTAGTATTCCAGGATTTGATTTAATAAACCGGATATCTTTACCAAGATATTTGACATCTTCCTTCGATACACCACCATATACAGTTATCCCGGTGTTCTGGTCGGTTCCTTTGCGGGCATGAAAATGTAACTCCTGAGTTGTCAGTTTTTCATATTGCTTTGTACTAACATTAAAATATGAATAAGTAATTGACGGGATAGTAAAATCTCCGTAATGCCGAGGGATAAGTAAATATTCAAAACTCTTTTGTCCGGTGGTTCCGTTAAGTCCATTTTTTAAATCATCTGAAATTTTGGGATCGTAAACCTCAATATCCGGAGAAAGATTCAATTCAGGAGCATTAGCGAGCTTCAAATTTCCGCTGCCTGAAATTATTATTTTCAGGGCAACAGCATCATTGACATTTACAGAATCTTTATCCAAGGAAGCCCTGAGGTCAACTTTTCCAACAATTCCTGAGAAGACATCGGGTTTAACTCCAGGTAAGGGTTTTACCTTTACCTTGACAGACTGGCTTATAACTGCTTTAGGAACAGTTGTATAAGATGAGAAAAAATCACCAAAAAATGGATCAGACTGACCGGTCTTTTGTTGAATCAATACAGAAATCTGAACAGGTTCGATATTGATTTCACCTGATACCTGAGGATAAAGCAGAAATTGTTGTACAACTCCTGTCCCGTATATAGTTCCATTAACATTTTCACGCTGGAGGGAATTCAGAGGCGGAGTATTAAGGTCGGTTTTCATGAAACCTTCAAACGTAGGAAATTTAATCTCATTAATACCTGATAGATCAACCCTGGTATAGATTTTTACGGTTGCCACAATATGTTCTCCAAGAAAAACCTCCTTCCTGTCAAGCGAAAGATTCAGAAAAATATCATCTCCTGTCGTATTAACCTGATCATTATTAGTCTGTTTGCCAGTACCGGTAGCCACATTTTGCTGTACTGAATTGCTTCCAATGACTTCGACGTGCAACGAATCAGAACTGAAAGTTTTGTTCTTCAGAGTAAAGGTGGCAGGGGAAATAACAAATTTACCTTCCTTAATTGCCTGAAGATAATAAACATATGTATATGATGTTTCCCGGGAGATTTTGCCGTTTATAATTTGAGTACTTGAACTGTAAGATGTTTGTGGCCCCATGAGTTTATAAAATCCATCAAAAGAGGGAGCGGAAAACTCTCCCCCACCTGAATTAACTGTCCACGATACACTGAACTGCTGTCCCACCCTGACTACCTCTGGAAATTCTGCTCTCACAGATATATCCTGGGCCACTACCACAATTGGAAGGATCAGAGTCAGGTAAAACAGTATGATTTTCTTTGCTTTCATTTCTATTCTGACTACCAGTTTTTCAGTGTTCTGACTTTTGCCTTAGCTGCTTTTGCAAGTTTAACCTTTTCCTGGACATTCTTTTCATCATTAGCAATTGCATTCAGCAATCTTTGAGCATCTTCTTTCGTCATCCCTTGTTGTTGTTGTGGTTCTTGTTCCTGATTGTTATTCTGTTGTTTATCATTTTTCTGATCCTGATTTTGTTTATCATTCTGATCTTTATTCTGATCTTTATTCTGATCTTTATTCTGATCTTTATTCTGATTATTCTTATTATCCTTCTTATCCTGATTTTGGTTGTTTTTATCCTGTTGTTGTTGCTGCTGTTGCTGTTTAAGCAAATCCTGGGCATAAGCAAGATTATATTTGGCCTCATTATTATCAGGATTCAACTTAAGTGAACTCTTGTAGGCTTCTATACATTCCTTTACCTTATTTGCCATTAAAAGAGAATTTCCAAGGTTATACAAACCTGCCGACTTTTTATCATTATCTTCATTCATAGTAGTATTTTCGACAAATTGCTTTCCTGCATCTTCATATTTTTTTTGTTTAAACAGGGCATCGCCTACATTAAAAGCTGCATCCGCTGAAGTTTTGTTTTTGTCAACAGCTCTCCGGTATGTAATTTCCGATTCTGAGAACTTGCTTTTTTCGTATTGCCGGTTACCCTGCCGGATGTACTTCTTTTCACCCTGGGCATTTAGTATAGCCGATGATACCAGCAAAACAGATAAGATCACTAGTCTGATCATTAAATTCCCGCCCATTCTATTATTCACCACAAACATTTTTTTAAATCTTGATGAATTAGATTTTAAATTTAAACAATCTGATATTCGCCAGTCTTCTGTTTTTTCTGTCCATAATTACAAATTCGACAAGAAGGAGCAACAGGGAAACAGCTGCAAAAATCTGGAACTGATCGTTATATTCGGTGTACATCGTACTTTCAAGCTCCTCTTTTTTCATTTTCCTTATCTCATTAAATATCTCATCCAGACCAATATTCGAATTACTTGCCCTCACATAACTACCACTTGTACTGATTGCAATCTTTTTCAGAATATCCTCATCGAGCTTAGTTATTACAGTGTTCCCGTCAGCATCTTTCAGGTAATCTTTTTTACCTCCCGCGTTGACAGGTATGGGGACCCCTTCTTCTGAGCCAATACCTATAGTATGTATAACAACACCTGCTTTTGATGCCTCTTCAGCGGCTGCAAGCGGATCATCTTCATGGTTTTCCCCATCAGTTATTATGATCATTGCCTTACTTTTACCCTCTCCTGGACTGAATGATTTTATTCCCAGATTAATGGCAGCACCGATAGCTGTACCCTGTTTCGGGACCATATCCGGATTAATTGTTGATAAAAACATCTTGGCAGAAACATAATCTGTTGTAACTGGTATCTGGGTGTATGCATCACCAGCAAAAACAATTAATCCGATTTTGTCATTATCAAGGTTATCAACAAGCCTTGATATTGCCTGTTTTGCCCTTACAAGTCTGTTTGGCTGAATATCTTCTGCAAGCATTGAGTTACTCACATCAAGAGCAATTATTACCTCCACACCCTGCTTTTTGACTTCCTCAATTTTTGATCCGAACTGAGGTCTTGCAAGCATGATAATTGCTGCCAAAAGCACAAACAATTGAAATACAAATTTAATTGCCGGTCTTATTTTAGACATCTCAGGAACCAGTTTTCCGACCAGGGCAGTATTACCCAATTTTCTGATTGATCTTCTCTTTCTTACCTCATTGATTATATATAAGACAACCATTGCCGGAAGCAGAAGCAACAGGTATAAATACTCGGGATTTGCAAATCTGAACAACTGCATATCGTCTCCTAAGTTTAAGTCAGGTTTCTTAATAACAAGTTTCGTGCAACCATTTCAATCACAAGCAGGCAGAAAGCTACAATTGCCGGAATCAGGTATTTCTCTTCTTTCCTGCTGAATTTTCTTACATCTATCTTTGACTTTTCAAGCTTATCTATCTCGGAATAGACCTGAACAAGCTTATCATTATCAGTTGCCCTGAAGTATCTTCCACCAGTTGTCTGGGCAATTTCTTTTAAGATTGCTTCATCAATTTCGACAGGCATGTTCTGATATTGAATTCCAAACGGGGTTTGGACAGGGTATGGCGCCATACCCTGTGTACCAACGCCGATAGTATAAACCCTTATTCCATAAGTTTTTGCAATACCGGCTGCGGTTGCCGGAGCTATTTCCCCCCTGTTGTTAACTCCATCGGTAAGCAAAATTATCACTTTGCTTTTTGCTTCTGAATCCTTAATCCTGTTTACAGCCGTTGCCAGCCCCATGCCAATTGCAGTACCATCCTCAATCATGCCACTCTGAATATCCCGCATCAGGTTGATAAGTACAGCATGATCGGTTGTCAGAGGACACTGTGTAAAGCTCTCGCCGCTGAAAACCACCAATCCCATTCGATCATAAGGTCTTCCTGAGATAAATTCTGTGGCGACGTTTTTTGAAGCTTCGAGCCTGTCGGGTCTGAAGTCGCGTGCAAGCATACTTCCTGAAATATCAAGCGTCAGAACAATATCTATTCCTTCTGTTGAAACATCCTGAAAATTTGAGGTTGACTGCGGGCGGGCAAGGATATAGATGAGAAGAGTTACTGCAATTACTCTTAAAGTAAAAAGAATATGTCTCAGATAGTTTCTGAAGGTGGTTCGCGATCGTTCAAATGGCTGAAGTCCTGGCATACGGAGCGAAGCAGATGTTTTATGTTGTTTTAAAACATAAAAAGCGATCATTGCCGGGATAACCAGTAGCAGGTAAAGGAAAAGGGGTTCAGCAAATGTTATTCCGTTCATACACTCTCCTCTTTCTTTTTTTCTTTTTCATCTCCTGATTCTGTAACCACTTCTTCTTTTTTTGTGGCCAGGACAAAATCCCAGGAGTATTCAAAATTCATTTCATTCTCGGATGGGTCCGGTTTATATTTTGCAAATTTGACAAGATCAGCACCAGTAAGAACCAATTTGAGCTTATTGTATGACTCATCCTTCCTGAATCCTGTTTTAACAAGAGCTCCAAGTGTCTCAGAAGTAGTAAGTTCAAGAGAAAAAACTTCAAATCTGTTTTCAAGATATTGTCGGAGTACTTCCGTAAGCCTGGTATAGTATTTTTTTATTTCACCGTTCTGCCAGAGTTTTTCTTCTTTAAGTTTTTCAAGTTCACGGAAGGCAATTACATGAGCCGGGTCGGGATTAACTGGTATTTTAACCTCCGCTTTATCTTTCTTAAGCCTCTTTGCAACTCTGATGATAAACCAGATTATCAGAGCAGCCAGAATAGCAAGTAATAGCCATGGCAGTATTTCTCCAATAGTGACCGGAGCCCTGTAGGGTTTAATTATATCAAAGATCTTTGAAGTGGTATCGGGCGGTGCTATCTTAACCCTCATGACTTCAAGCATTGAATAATCGGAATAGAATCGTTTCAAACCGTTTTCACTCTTTGACTCAGCAAAGACAGGGTCAATCTTATAAAGGCCTGAATCAAAAGAGGTAATAAGATATTTCTCAATAATCCTGATTTTTCCACCTGAAATAGTCGAACTATCAATTACAGGACCTGATAATATTTCGATTTGCTTATTAAGAGTATCTTTAAAATAGGGTAAAACCAGTTTTGCCCCTGAAGGTTGATCAATGGTAATTGTGAAGTTAATCTGATCACCAATATAAATCCGGGCAGAGTCAAAAGCTGCTGTGACTGATATCTCCTGGCCTTTTGAAATGAAAGACACAGTAAAAAAGAGCAATATACAGGTAAATAACTTCTTAATGTTTTTCATCTGCTCTCAAACAACTTGATAAGTGGCTTTACGTAATCGTCTTTTGTGTTTAATTCAGTATAATCCACTCCACATCTCTTGAAAATATTTTTAATAAGATCAATGTGATTATTCCACCACTCCTCATAAGTTTTTCTTGTTGATCGGGAAGAAGTATCGATCCATTTCTCATTACCGGTTTCAGAATCAATGACTTTTATTAAGCCCACATTGGGTATATTCCTTTCCAAAGGATCGAATACCTTCAGAGCGACAACGTCATGCTTATTTGAAGCAATTCTCAATGGTTCTTCAAAATCCGGAACAATAAAATCGGAAATTATAAATGCAGTACACCTTTTCTTAATCGCATTAGTCAGGAAACGCAGAGGTTCATCGAGATTTGTCTTATTGCTTTGAGCTTTGAAATCAAGAAGCTCTCTGATTATTCTCAGAATATGTTTTCTGCCTTTCTGAGGGGGAATGAATTTCTCAACCTTATCTGAGAAAAATATTACGCCTATTTTGTCGTTATTATAAATTGCTGAAAATGAAAGGACTGCTGCAACCTCTGTCATAATATCCTTTTTAAAACTAACAGTTGTTCCAAAGCTGCCCGACCCACTTACATCTATCAGCAGCATTACGGTCAGTTCCCTTTCTTCCTCAAAAATCTTAACATAAGGGTGGTTAAACCGGGCAGTCACATTCCAGTCAATGCTTCGTATATCATCACCATACTGATATTCCCTGACTTCACTGAAAGCAATTCCCCGACCCTTAAAAGCACTATGGTACTCACCGGCGAAAATATGCCTTGTTAAGCCACGCGTTTTTATTTCTATTCTTCTGACCTTTTTTATTAACTCGGTTGCTTCCACTTTTAAAAACCTTTTACCTTAAACTCTTCTGAAACTTTGAAAGATAGTTGTTGATCATGGTTTCAATTAAATTTAATTTTACGGTACTTCAACAACATTAAGGATTTCGGCAATAATACGGTCCTGATTAACATTTTCTGCTTCAGCTTCATAGGTAAGCCCTATCCTGTGTCGCATTACGTCGGCACAATTTGTCCTGACATCTTCAGGTATGACATATCCTCTCCTTTTTATAAATGCATAAGCTTTTGCTGCAAGCGAAAGGTTTATTGAGGCTCTGGGTGATGCACCATATGAAATCATATTGGTAAATGAAGGAAGGCCATATTTTTCAGGATTGCGGCTTGCAAAAACGATATTCAGGATATAGTTCTCAATTTTCTCATCCATATATACCTCTCTGACAACATTACGAGCCCTTTTGATGTCATCTGTTTTAAGAACTGAACTGGCTTTTGGAAATTCTTTGGCCAGGTTCTCTCTGATTATAAGTTTTTCCTCATCCATGGTCGGATAACCTATGAGAACTTTCATCATGAATCTATCGATCTGTGCTTCAGGGAGCGGATAAGTTCCTTCCTGCTCAATTGGGTTTTGGGTTGCAAGCACAAGGAATGGTTCTTCAAGTTGGTAAGTTGATTCACCAATGGTAATCTGCCTTTCCTGCATTGCCTCCAGAAGTGCGCTCTGTACCTTTGCAGGTGACCTGTTGATCTCATCTGCAAGGATAAAGTTGGCAAACACCGGGCCTTTCTTAACAATGAACTCTTCCTTCTTCTGACTATAAATCATAGTCCCTATCAGGTCAGCAGGAAGAAGGTCAGGGGTAAACTGTATCCTGCTGAACTTCGCATCTATTATCGATGCCAGCGATTTTATTGCAAGTGTTTTGGCCAGACCAGGCACTCCCTCAAGAAGTATATGTCCATTTGCAAGAAGACCTATCATAAGACTGTCAATCAGGTGTTTCTGTCCGACAATCACCTTATTCATTTCCATCCTGATGATGTCAACAAAAGCACTCTCTTTTTCAATTTTTTCATTTAGAATTCTGATATCTGTAGTTTGCTCCATAGCTTAAAAATTTTAAGTACCAAATATAGTAAAATGACTATGATTAAATATTCCGGACTCTGGCCCGGAAATCAATGCACAAAAGAAGCCTGGAAATTTATAAAATGGCGTTAAGAAGTGTTAAATTTATGTTAAATGAGGTAACGAAAGAGGATTCCAGGAAAAACCGGCTCTTACTGAACTGCGCATTATCAGGATAATTATTAATGGAACAGATGCATTATTAATATGTTGTGGCAGAAAAACCAGAAAAACAAGAAAACCTGCAGCCAGGAAGAATGTAATCCTGTACCATATCTGCCGGTTTTTATTGATGATAAGACTTACAAGACAAAAGAAAATAAAAAGATTCAACCAGATAATATTGAGGTTCCATCTCATCTGCTGATGATCGGTAAAAAAGTTGAAAAAGATCATCAGAACTGCCAGGATTGAAAAAACGGAAAAAACAGAAATATCAATAACCCTGTTGATTACTTCTCCCCTGAACATTCCTGCCAGAATCAGAATAATTACTAAAAGAAGAGAAAAAACAAAAATAGGTGTTGTAAAAAAGTTTTCTTTAATTACAGGTGTATCAAAATCAAGTACAAGTTGCGGATTCTGCAATAATGGGACCATCTTACCTTCCCTGCTGATAACCAGTTCTGACAATCCAATCTGCAAATCAATCGGAAGGAACATTCTGTCCCTGAAAGAGGCCTTTTTATCCCCCGGGGAGCCCATTATCAGGTCAACACCAAACTTCATCCAGGGAAAGCCCTTCTGGTATTCCCCGACCTTGGTTCTGAATGTAGGTAGTTTTTTTTTCATCACATCAGGTGGATAAAGAAGCTTTTCTCCTACCGATTTTTCAAGAAGGTCCCTGATTCTTGTGGAACAATCATCATAGAAAAAATCATAACGATACTTAATATTTTCAGGTTTAAGGTTGTCAGCTAAAAGAACAAACAGGCGTTCAACATCATCAGGGGCAAGATTAATTCTCTGCGATTTTATCCATCTTTGTTCAAAGAGATACTCCTGTAAAAATCTTTCATATGGGTAAACACCCAGAAGGTAATCAAGTCTACCCTTTGCGAATTTCCAGGTAAAATTTGGAGTACTGAAGTCGAACACACCCCAGTTATAAACCAGATCGCTGTTTTTCTCCGGAATGACTATCCTCAAAGCACTGTGACCATAAACAGAATATGTCTCAGTACCTGGGCCACATGTTAATAGATAAACTTCAACTTTCTGGACTTCCTGCGACCTCAATCCCATCTGAAATGCAAATAATAAAAACGAAAGGGGGAAAAATATCTTTTTCATTAATAATCTTTTTATGTAAACCTAAGAGTTTTTTTACAATTACGGAAGGAAAGGAAAAATGAAAAAGTAAAAAGGAGAAACGCAAAGACCTTGCCAGTTCCCTGCTTTTTAGTTAGATTTATGCCGGCAAAACCTATATTACACTATTCAGGATTTTTACATAGTGTTGATTTTAAAAACTAAATATTGACAAATATGAAAAAACAAATATTCCTGACATGCATCGTAATGATTTTTATTTCAATGAGTTGTCAGACTAAAGGTAAATTTCCGATCACCGACCTTCATATTCATCTGAAAGATAACTTCACAATTGAGGATGCAGCTAAAAAGTCAAAGAAGGAGAATATTAATTATGGCATTGCAGTAAATTGCGGTCTGGGGTTCCCTGTTCATAAAGACAGCCAGATCGATTCGGTATTATTGACTTTTAAAGATTATCCTCAGTTTTATGTTGCATTGCAGGCTGAGGGCAGAGAATGGGTTGATATCTTCTCCATGGAATCAATAGAAAAATTTGATTATGTTTTTACCGATGCCATGACCTTCACTGATGAGAAAGGAAGAAGAAACCGTATATGGATGCCTAAAGAAACATGGATTGAAAATGAAGAAGAATTCATGGATTATCTGGTCAACACTTTAGTTAAGATATTGAATACTGAACCTATTGATATCTATGTAAATTCCACCTTCCTGCCCGCCCAAATGGCTGACAGGTACAGCTATTTCTGGACAGAGGAGAGAATGGACAAGGTAATCAGGGCTGCAAAAGCGAATAACATTGCCATTGAAATAAATAACAGGTACAGAATCCCCTCTGCCGATTTTATTAAAAGAGCAAAAGAGGCTGGCGTTAAGTTCACCATCGGAACAAATAATGCTGATGAAAATTTTTCCGGTGCCGGATATGCACTCAAAATGATCAAAGAATGCAAATTGAGTGAAAAAGATTTCTTTCTTCCGGAAAAGAAACGCAGAATTTGATATTATCATTACAGAACCTATATACAGACTAACATTTAAAAAACCAAGGCCACAAGATGGATAATTTTGATTTTACCAGAATTTTAAAGTTCCTTCCCGGCATTATTCTTGGATTGACTGTACATGAATTCAGTCATGCATTTATTGCTCACAGGTGCGGCGATTCGACATCAAGAGAACAGGGAAGAGTAACTCTAAATCCATTAAAACACATTGATCCGCTTGGTTTTATAATGCTTCTGGTAGCAGGCTTTGGTTGGGCAAAACCGGTCCAGTTCAATGAACAAAACCTGAAAAATCCCAGGACTGATGTCATAAAAATAGCTCTTGCCGGGCCGATGTCAAATGCGATAACCGCAATCATTCTTTCTCTGCTGTTTTCCCTTTTTAGCTTTCTTGTTCCAGCTTATCACAGTACGGGCATCCAGATTGTAAATGAAGTCTTTCACTATGCCATTTATATTAACTGGGGTTTATTTGTTTTTAACCTCATACCGCTGCCGCCTCTTGACGGATCGCATCTTTTGTTGCATTCTCTCAAAAGGTATCCTGCCCTCTATGAGGGACTATACAAATATGGTTCATGGCTTTTTTTCGGACTACTTATTGTTACAATGATGACGAAAATTAACCTCCTTCCGATCTGGCCTGTGGTCAGTTTTCTGGGTGATGGATTTCTGTCGCTGGTGGGATATCATTAAATTGTCTGTTTGTCTGATTGTCTGATTGTCTGATTGTCTTGCAAGTCATCGATCAATTTATTTTTTGAATTCATGATGGAATTTAGTATCTTAGAGAGAACAGAGGTTTTGTAGAATTCTTTCGGATAACTGTATTCTTCATTATGGGAAGTTTTATTTTTCAAAAGCCAGATAAGTTTGAAGCAGCCAGGAACATGATGGTTAGAGTGCAGATCATGGATCGCGGAGTAAAAAATGCCACTGTACTAAAGGCAATGAGAAAGGTCCCCCGCCATCTGTTTGTCCCGAAAGAGTATTTAAACGAAGCATATGATGACAATCCTCTTCCCATTGGATATGGGCAAACAATTTCCCAGCCCTATATTGTTGCTTTTATGACTGAGGTGGTGCAGCCTTCGGAGAAGAAAAAAGCACTGGAGATTGGAACAGGTTCGGGCTATCAGGCTGCAGTACTTGCAGAAATTATTGATAAAGTTTATAGTATTGAGATTGTTCCTGAACTTGCCAAAGAATCTTCTGAAAGACTTAAGAATCTCGGATATAAGAATATACTCGTAAAATACGGTGATGGATATAAAGGATGGCCCGAGCATGCTCCTTTTGATATCATAATTGTAACGGCTGCAGCGGAACAAATTCCACAGCCGTTAATAGACCAGCTTGCTGAAAATGGGAGGCTCGTGATACCCGTCGGTGCACCTTCTGCGATCCAGGAGCTTATTTTAATAATAAAGAAGAACGGAAAAATTGAAAAGAGTCGTTTGACATTCGTAAGGTTTGTCCCTTTTAAAAGATTATAGAAGTCGGCAATATTGTTTTAAATACAAATCTGTTATGGAATACAATTTAGCGCAGAAACTAAAAGAAGACTGGGGCAAAAAGCCCTGCGATCATCCTCATTTTGAAAAGGTTTACTATACAGGAGCGTTTCTGGTAAATTATGCCTGTACTCAATGTGGGGCTGATTTCACAATTGCGCAGAAACTTGAAATCGAAGAGGCGAGAAAGAAAGCAAGAAATAATCTACTGTGAAGACATTTCAAATGGAACCTTTATTTTTTGATAAAAGTATTACAGGAATTACTTTCATTTAATAGTTAAAATCTATGGATAACAAATTGACTACAACTGCCTTTGAAATAAAAGGCTATAGAATTGTCAGAAATCTTGGTGTTGTAAGAGGAATTCTGGTCCGCTCCAGGTCAATTTTCGGGACTATCGGGGCTGGCCTGCAGACAATATTAGGTGGTAATATTACAATACTATCGGAACTATGTGAAAAGACCAGGAAGGACGCTTTTGATACTATGGAGAAGAATGCTGAAGAGCTTGGTGCCAATGCAATGATTGGGATCCGGTACGAATCAACTGAGATATTTCAGGGTGTTACCGAGGT
>JBGOZX010000117.1:0-13520 GCA_041480425.1 Bacteroidia bacterium | reverse complement strand
CGGTTCATCTAGAAAAGATCTTTGAATAAGTGCCTCAACTTTTGATTGTCGCTGAATAAATGGTTCAATTATCTTTATTGACCTCTCTTCTTTTACACCTATTCTCCGTGCAAATTCTAAGAAAGAGACTCTGGTGGGTTTACGGTTATGATCAAGAAAAGATGATTTCATTCCCTCTTTAAATAATCCTTTGTCTAATGCAAATTCAGTATCATTAACATGAATATGAGAATTAAGCAAATCATAAGCAGGGCTTAACTTATAATCACCAGCCGGAGTTTCAAGCAGTGAAAAATTTTTAAGATGTGCGTCCCCATTTGAAAAGATGAAATTAAATAAAACAAGTGAAAAAAACTTTTCAATCTCAATACGCCATGCAGGAACATATCTTTGGGTAAGAACTGCAATCTCTTCGTAGCTATACTCATATTTAAAATTTGGACCTGAATTATCCAGGGATTTACCGGAAAGAGATGCAAAGTCTTCTTTGCCCCATTTTGTGGCATCATCTTTTACATCAAACCTTTTTGTTAAGTATGCCGGCTCACCATTATTAAAAAAAACGAGTGCATTTTCAGCAACTTCCATTCCATAAACCTGCTTTGCAATTTGCATGGTCAAATGCTCATTGGCTGGTACGTGGTTTATCTTCATAATATCCCGTGGAATTGGTTTTAGAATATAACTTCCTTGTTCACCGGCATTTGTCAGCCTTAGTTTATTCTTTTCCAATAACAATGAGAATTTTTCCTGTACACCGGAAATGGAGATCCGTTTTCTGTTGTCAATGAACTTTTCCTCATCTTTCCCGTGAGCACCTGGTGAGTCATAAGGCAGTAAACAACTGACCTTTCTTCCATAAAACATATTTCTTAGACAGGAAGGGCTATAGTCATTAAATCCTTCTGCAAGTGTTCCGGGACAGTATTTTATTTCAGGCTTTATCATTTTCACCTGGTTTTATTGTTACAGGACCGATTGTATCGGTGCCTGCTGTTGCAAGAAGCAAGCCAAAATGATCCTTTTCGTCAATTCTAAGTAGTTGACATTGAAGTTTCTTATTGACTCCTTCGGAGAGCATATTAAAGAAGAATGGAAATAATATATCAGATCTGTATTCCTTTTGGGTTTTAGGCATAGTCAGGCTTATGGAAGGCAGGTTCATATCTGAAAAATACTCTTCTTCATATTGAAAAATATATGAAGTCCGGCTTTCTTCAATCAGCTTTCCGGCTAAGATTCCATTTCTATAAATTAATGCTCTACGCATGGTTTATTTACTTGGTTTTTTTCACTACCAATTTTAATTCCATTCCTAGTACATCTACCAGTTTGAAGAGTACCTGAAGGGTTGGATTAGCCTGTCCTCGTTCAATCTTATATAATGTGTTAGCACTAATACCTGCAAGATCAGCCAGGTCAAGTTGGGTTATACCAAGTTGATTCCTTCTTTCTTTTAAGTGTTTTCCAAGTTCGTCCATCCTTATTTTAATGTGAATTTAGTGTAAAAATAAGTAAATAAAATAGATTTCCAAAGCAATTTCACATCAAAATGTGAAATCGATGTTAAAAATGTAATCTCTGAGAATAAGAAAGATAAAACTCCTATTTAAATGTGGTTCTTTGCGCTTATTATACCTTTTCGGGTATAATTAGGATAAATTACTTTTTGTCTTTTAGTTTAAAGAAGCTGATAAGATTCAAATTTAAAAATGGCATTTAACCTGTATTTTGCACCTTGATCCAGCCAACCCTTCGGAACTCGTCTCTTCGTTCCCCGGTTGTTCCCTCTGATCCAAATGAAAATGTCCGATTATGTCAGGAGTTTTTATCGGACTTTCCAGAACCGATCATGAAACATTATAATATTAACAGGCCCGACAAAAAAATTTGATTATTATTTTTCCTATTTTAATCATATCATTATTACTTAAAAGAATGCCATTTTTATCTATTTTCTTTGAATTTACTTCTATTCCATTTTTAGATAAATGCCATCCTTTTTTGTCATCTTTAAGATACCATTGCCCATCTCTCAAAAACCATTTGGTTAAACCCTTTATGATTATACATTCGAAGGTACCATGATGAGTGCTGATATAATTAGTGGAATCTTCTTTGATTGCGATATCATTTATAAACGGATTTTCTTTATCAAACCTTCCAATTGTCAGAACATTCTTTTTCATATTCTTTGATAAATTTGTAAGGTTATATTCTTTACCTGGTTCACATCCTTCGATGATTTGAATTATCCAACTGATATTTTCGTTAATTAGTTTTGGTGAATTAGTGACCAGTAATTCGATGATTTCATCAGTGCTTTGATATCTTTTCTCTGAATCAGGATCAAGACATTTCCGAATAATTGTAAACCAGTGATTCGTGTCTGTGATCTTTTTTAATGATTTCTGATCCCAGTCGCCAGATATTTTTTTTTCTTCAATAATCTTTGAATCGTCCTGAAACTCCCTGATATTTCCAAAAGGTAAGGTGCCTTTGGAAATTAACTCATACATTATAACTCCAAAAGAAAAAATATCTATTGTAGGGCCAGTATGTTTATATGCAAGAGATTTTTGACTTTGTTCAGGCGGAGAGTATGATAATGTTGCAAAGACTTTTAAAGAGTGCCCTCTGATATCAGTTTCAGTCAACCTGTGTTTTAAAATAGCAGAAATTCCGAAATCAGTCAACATTACCAGATCTTTTTTAAACAGAATATTTTCTGGTTTTATATCCCTGTGTATTATACCAAAGGAGTGTAAAGTATTTATACCGTATAAAATTTGTATGGCAATATTATTTAATGAGTCTGAATTATAGGAATTCCCAATTCTGTTTCTTAAGCTTCCATCCGAACAGTAATCCATCACCAATACCGGATTTTCATGTATTTCATCCATGCTATAGGCATGCACGATATGGGAGGATTGAATAGAATGGCTGATTTCAAATTCCTGCCTGATTCTTTCCTTAATTTCTTCGCGATCTCCTGGTAATAATTCCCAGATTCTGTTTAGTTTTATCGCATAATATTGTTCTTCTTTTTTTGCTTTATATACGCTGCCAAATCCTCCTTCCCCGATCTCCTGTTCGATGAAATAGTTACCTGATGATAGATCAAGGTAATCTCCGGTTTTTATTTTTACTTTTTGCAGCATTCAAACCTGTTATATACATAAATCCCAGTTTGAAAATAAATTATCTAAGTGTATTCAAACCTGAAAATCTTGTTACCTAAAATAATTCTGATTTTGTTTTCGAGGAGTTGCTCACTCTTCAACTGGATAAAAGTTGATTCATTTGAGCTAAAGTCTTTAACAAACCATTGTCCATTGTTAAATTCAAATTCTGCGTGACGCGAACTGGAAATGCTATTGTTGCCAGGATCCAGGTTTGCCCTGTTTAAGATTATATAAGCTTTATCAAAGCTTATGCTTTTACCGTTCGTTTCATCTGTTAAGTTAAAACCTGAGCCTGTCTGACTAACCTTCAGATCAAATTCCCCAAATTTTCTTGTGATATTTGAATTATTACTATCCGGTAAATTCCCGGATTGACTAAAAACATATATTTTGTTACCTATTACCAGCCTCGAACCATTTTGGATCATCATTTTGGTTTTTGCCTGGATAAATGAAGAACCATTTGAACTAACATCTTCAATGTATATTTTTTTGTTCTTGAACTTCATGATCACATGTTGTTCACCGGAAATAGTCGAATTATTAGCATCTAAGTGACTGCGGTTTAAAATCACCTCTGGTTCATCGGTTGACTGTATTTCTATTTCACTATTATTATCTTCCTTGATAAGCTTGAATTTAAATTCCTGTAATTCCTCAGACTCCTGGCTGAGACTATTTATAGATATAGTTTTGCCTGAGTCAAAAACTGTTTTCATATGATTCCCGGTATAGCCACAGTTTGGGCATGGTGAAGAACTATCCGGTTTAGTCCTCAAAGGATACTGACATTTCGGACAGGTTTCTATATCTTTTTGTTTGCCCTCATTTGGCTGATTGTCAGATGGGTAATCTGCCTGAATGCCCATTTGGGTCTTCTTAGGATCATAACCCTGGCGGGAACTCTTTTTCTCTTTTTCCGTTCCCCTGGGATCAGAATATGGAAGATTTGTTTTTTTCTTTTTTCTCCTGGGCAGTATTTTCTTAATAACAGATCCCGGTATTCCAAATAGTTTTTTCATCAGAATATAATTTATTTTTTAATGGTCTGATGGAACCCACATGCTCGTGAACTATATTCTTTCGTGTTTGAGTTTGAAAAACATGTGGGTTTCATAATTCTTCTTTATCAAGGTCTTTATTGAGATGATAGAACATTTTCAGTAGTAACATTTAAATTATCAACAGTACGGATAATAGAAACAATTTTATTTTCCTCTATGTCGATTGCTTTTAAACTGACTATTTTATAATCCATTATCACAGCATATTTTCTTATCTGTTTTTTAAGGCTGTCAAGTGATTTAAGAATGGATTCCAGGTTTTTACTATGAAGAGTGTAAAACTCTGGTTGATACTCTGATTTACCTGGTTGAACAGGTTCGATTTTAAGTTCTATCATTTCAATGCGATCCATTGCTATCTGAAGCGCCTTTTTCGCTTGCGCAGGATCCAGTAAGGAAACCATTTTATCTTTAGTCATCACTTTATTAGTTGTTTCCTCTTCGAGGTCCTGATTAACATTAGTGTCAGTGATATTATGATCAGGAAGAATGGTTGTATCAGTTTGTGATGTTACCAAACCTGGTGTAATATTATCTGCTGCCCGGGTACTGTCTTTCTGAATGATTGGTAATAATTTTTTTTTGATATCGTCAATATAGTTTAGTTTCTTATTAGTAAGGAAGACTCCGGTACCAATTATTGCCAGTACGAGGAAAGTAACCAAACCCCATAACCACCTCTTATTTAAGGATTTATTCCGTCCTGGGGGCTTAGAGGTTAAATCAGTTTCAATAATATCAGCAAGAATGGCTGTAATATTGTCATGCCCCCCGGCATTATTAGCGGCGTTAATTAAACTCTGACAAGTTTCTTTAGTGGAGTCACTGAAATCGAGGATTTGCTGTATCCCGACTGCGCTTAACATCGAATTTAAACCATCACTGCATAAAAGGATCCTGTCACTGTTTGCAAGGTTAATCCATTTGAAATCCGGCAATGGATCCTGGTATGTATCACCTAATGATTGCAACAGCAAGTTACTTTCGCTGCTTAGCCTTGCTTCTTCAGGGGTAATCTCCCCGCTTTTTACCCTGCTCCATACTAATGAATGATCTTCGCTGAAAGGAGTTAATTGACTATGTGTTGTTTTATTATAATGATAACACCTGCTGTCACCTATCCAGGAAATATATAAGGCATTTTTAAGGATCCATCCCAGTACAATGGTTGTTCCCATGCCTTTGGTTTCTTTATTCTTTTTAGCTTCCTTAAAGATGTTGTTATGGATTGTAAGAATAATCGAATTAAAAATCTTGTGAATTTGCTCAGGGTTTTTAATGACATAAGGAATAGTTTCAATTTTTTCCCTTACTGCTTTTACAGCTAAAGCAGAAGCGACTTCGCCCGCATTAGTTCCACCCATACCATCGGCAACAGCAAATATTAACCCCCTCGAACCTGAAATATTTATTTGCTGATCATTGATTTCCTGCCACTGTTTGTTTATGTCACATAGAATTATAAATGAGTCCTCATTATGATCTCTTTGTTTTCCAACAATCGTATCTCCAAAAATAGAAATCTTCATACTCTCAAATGAATGATCATTTAAACATTTTTACAGATTTAATGGCCCATCTGCCATTTACGGGAGTATAAAATCCAGCCAACTTCCATTCTACCTTCCCTGGAGTTATTATTCTTTGATACAATGCACCTCCAATAATGTGCTGGTCACCAATGTAAGGATCTTCTATATGACTAACCCCATCTGAGTCCCATTTTAGTTCGTCAACTGAGATTATCAAATGATTAATATCTCCCTTATTCTCCGGTACTGGATTTGATGAATAAAAAATGAATAAAGTGCCCTGATATACGGAATCTTCTGAAAACTTGATACCTGTACTATCTCCCAAAATAAAGAACATCTCAACCTTAGTTGTATCTAGTGGAGAATCCTCAATATTGTAATTTTTTCTATAGACTGTATCTTCGATCAATCTGAATCTCAGACCACTAAGTCTTGGATTATGTGTATTTTTATATTCCTTAAAATTTGGGTCAGTTATCCAGGGATATCTTACATACTTTGGAAACCAGATTTTACCGTCCTGAGATAGAATACCAACCGCAAACGTCCTTCCGAAATAACTTTTTCCGTATCTGTATTTTGGTGCACCTTCGTTGGAAAAAATAATATACTCCTGGCTGACAAGAAATAATGTCGGTTTCAATGCCTGATATTCAAGATTTTCCTGGGTTAACAAAGGGAAATTGATTTTGGATTTTTCCTGGCAATTGACTTCTAAAAACCAAAAAAAAGAACTTATAAATAATATTATCTTATTTGACATATCATTTAATATTGGCAATTGGTACGATTCCACCAATTGATGTATTATCTCCACCATAAAACATGGAAAAAGAAATGATTCCAACACATTTAATGCTATCATTATTTATCACGAAGACTGGTCCTCCGGAACTTCCTGGTTCATAATTTCTATCTGTGATAGTTATAACCCCCGCTGAAGAAACTCCTGACTGAGCAACCTTGGATTCACTGAATAATGGCTTAGCTTCGCTTGGGCCACCCAATGCTAATGAATATCCAAAAATATATAGTTTTTCTCCTGCTTTAAGATTGGTTGAGAGCTTTTTATCATTTGAAATCCTTGAAATTGATGCTCTGTCTGTTTTAATATATGCCCAGTCTGATTTTAAATCGTGAGATGGAGCTCTTTTTATTATATAGCCAGTAGGTCTCTTATCCATTTCATAAGGAAGAACTATATCATCATTCCCATTCAGGACTACATCCTCAAAGTTAAATTCAATAGTGTCTTTATTAGAAATTGCTTTATATTTTACAAACAGTTCACCTTTATTATTTTCGCATAAATTGATTTGATCTAATGTATCGTTTCCTGAAAATCGCCAGGCCTGGATACAATGCCTGGCTGTTATCAACTTTCCATCATCACAAAGAAATGCAGTACCCATCCATTTCTTATTAATGTTACCATAGCTTCTATCTGGTTGTGTCACCCTGATTTCTTGTACTTGAAGAAAATATATGTTGTCTTTGACAACTTGATAAATTTCAGTGTCATTAAACTTTGGTATTTCAGCCAGTAGTTTTATTTGAGTGTTAAGCTGATTTATTTCATCCAGGTACTTTTTGTTTCCCCGTTTTAAATCAGCAAAAAGCGTAGTATTTTTATTAATTTCCTGCAGATATGCCAGACTATCCTGTTGTCTTTTATTATTTAATTCCTCATTAGCCGCTTCAATAATTTTAAGTTGCTTTTGTTGGGAATAAATAAACCAGGCTCCAGTCAGACAAACTAAAACAAATATTATTGCTAATGAAAATAAGGCTTTTCGGTATGGTTTTGAAGCTTGTCTGATTACAAGATTCATTTTCTTTGTAAATCCCATATTCGATGTTCCGGATGCAGTTGTGTTGAACCTTAATTTAGGTCCCTCCATCGATAGTTGAATTTCGTCACCATTATTTAATTGGGCTTCTTTTGAAACTGGTATCCCGTTAATCAGACTCGGATTTGTAGTAGAAAGTTGAAGCAAAAAATAATTACTTTCTCTTCGTTCGATGGCTGCATGTTTTCGGCTAACTGTTGGTTTATCTTCTCCAAATTGTACAGCACAGCTATTCGATCTTCCTAATTCAATATAAGGGACAACAATTGTTTCAAATTCGCCCACCCCTTTGTTTTTAGAAGGCGATAAATATTCAAGTGTATATGCAGGAACATTACCTCCCGTCAGAATTGTCATGCTGGTCTTTAAGGCCTGGGTTGACTTTGCCATGGTGGTTATTTTTTTTTAATTCATTTGAGGAATAAGGTTACCAAAGAACTATAAAGACATACCAAATATAATAAAAACAACTCAAAATAATAATTTTTTTAATGTCAGGGCTTAAGAAATAGCAGTTAAATGCCAATAAATTAATATTTAAAAATAGATCTAAAATAGTTTGTTGATTAAAAAAAAAAATTAAATTTGTATAAGCAGTAAAATAGAGTTACATTTTATTTGGCGTTCTAAGTTGTTGGTAAAGTGAAAATGGAGCCTGTGAATTGGTAGTTACACCAAATTTTTTTATCCAAAATCTTGCAGAAACCCTGATTAAATGTCCTTTTTAAATTTAATATCAGAAGAGAGTCAAAAAGCAATAACTGTTGCTCAGAAAATTGCTAAAGAATATCAGAACGAACATTATTCGGCTCCACATCTTCTAAAAGCTTTATTACACCAGGACATAGGACTTACGGATTTGCTTAACAGAATGGGTAAAGATATTAATTACCTTAAGGATTGGGCAGATATAAGAATGGAAAACCTTCCTAAATCGAGTAATATTGAAGGAGAACCTACAGGAGATAAAAAAATACAATCGATTTTTGAAGAGGCTGATATCATCCGATTAAAATTATCAAAAGATACCATCGATCCAGTTTGTCTGTTAGCAGCAATTTGCGAACCCAATATTGCTTTTTCCAGTGACCAGCTGAAATCATTTGTAATAACTCACAACGAACTTATTGATTTCATTTTAGCAGAGACATCTGCTGTAGAATCTATATCCGGACTGCCATCTAATCAGAAAGCTTCTAAGAAAACATCGCAAATAAAGGCTCTCTTCAAGTTTTGTGTTGATAAAACCTCACTGGCAAGGGAAGGTAAAATAGATCCAATCATAGGACGCGATGCTGAAACACGGGTGATCATCGAGATTTTAAGCAGAAGAACAAAGCCAAATGTTTTGATTCTGGGGGATCCGGGGGTAGGTAAAACAGCTTTGGTTGATGGCCTTTGCCTGAATATTATTGAGGGGAAAATTCCCGCTAATCTTAAGGATGCTTTTCTGTTCGAATTGGATTTAGGTGCTCTGGCAGCAGGAGCATCATACAAAGGCGAAATAGAAGACAGAGTTAAAAGTATTATCAATGAGCTTAAAACTTTTGATAAGGCTGTTCTTTTTATAGATGAAATTCATTCATTATTCGATTCGACTGCTTCATTGGGAACAGGTGTTATTAACTTGCTTAAACCCGAACTGACTAAGGGCGAACTTACATTAATCGGTGCTACAACAAATGAAGAATATCGTGAATTCATCGAATCTGAAGAAGCTTTTAACCGAAGATTTGAAGTTTTAAGAATTGAGGAACCTGATGCCGAAACAGCATTCAGGATGATAAAGCATATTATACCACTGTACGTTAAACATCATGATATTAAGATTACTGATGAAACAATCAAAGAATCAGTATTCCTGGCTAAAAGATATTTGAAAGAACGAAAATTACCTGATTCAGCCATCGATTTAATTGATCGTACAATGGCATCAATTAAAATAATGGACGAAGTATCCCTGGGAGGTATCCAGGAGTTGAAGAACAACCTTGATTCACTGGTCAAAGAAAAAACAGAAGATCCTTTATCTGAATTAGTTTGGTTTGAAAATCAACTGAAAAACAAGATAAGCCCGATATTGGGCGGTCAGCTTGATCAGGCTGTTATGAAATTTGAAGATACACAAAAATATACGGAGCATCTGAAAAGTATTCTTAATAATCTTGAAATTCTTGCTTCAAATAAAAAAGGTACTATTCTCAATGCAGATATTGCAGCTGTTGTTTCAAGTAAAACTGGAATTCCGCTTGGTAAAATCCAGACCAGTGAAAGAGAAAAATTATTAAAGATTGAAGAATATCTTAAATCAAGGGTTGTTGGGCAGGACTATGCTATTAAAGCTCTGTCTGAATCAATTCTTGAATCCCGGGCAGGTTTAACCAAACAGGGACAACCAATAGGTTCTTTTTTCCTTCTGGGGCCTACAGGTACGGGTAAAACAGAATTAGCAAAATCGTTGGCAGAATATCTTTTCAATGACGAATCTGCTATGATACGATTTGATATGTCTGAATTTAAGGAAGAGCATTCAGCTGCTTTATTATATGGAGCTCCGCCCGGTTATGTTGGTTATAAAGAAGGTGGATTACTTGTGAATAAGATCAGAGAAAAGCCTTATTCAGTTTTACTGTTCGATGAGATTGAAAAAGCCCATCTGTCTGTTTTTGATGTTTTTCTGCAAATAATGGATGAAGGAAAATTGCATGACCGGTTAGGCAAAGAGGGCGATTTCACCAATTCAATTGTTTTGTTTACTTCCAATGTCGGCAGTGACCTGATTATTGAAAAATTCGATAAAGAAGGATTGCCAACAGGTAATGAGTTAATGGAAGTTATGAGCAGATATTTCAGACCTGAATTTTTAGCCAGAATAACTGAAATTTTACCATTTGCACCTATTACCGAAGAAAATATAGTTAAGATATTTGAAATACATCTGAAGAAATTTACTGATTTATTAAATCAGAATGAAATAGAACTGAGTATTAGCGCTAACGCTAAAGAAAATCTTGCATTATTGGGATATTCTCCAAAATATGGAGCCCGACCTGTTACCGGAGTAATACGAAATTATTTAAGAAGGCCGGTCTCCCGGATGATTATTTCAGGAGAAGTGAAAGCCTCTGATAAATTAAATCTGGATCTGAACAAAGAAGACGAACTAGTCTGGAAAGTAGAACATAATAAATAATCATTTAATATTTAAATACAAAAACTATGTTGAATGAAGTTGAAATTGGAGGACAATTAGTACCTCAGCAATCATTCGAAGCAATTACAAATATTTCTTCGAACAAAACGCTTCTGGTTCAAAAACTGACTAATAAGCCGACAAAACCTGAGCCAGTTAAGGGATTAAAAACCCTCGATGAAGTGTTTAATCATTTCAAGCCAGGTCTTGAGGTAGAATTTGAAGATGAAAATGGCGCGCTCCGAAAGGAAGAATTGAAGTTTAAAAGTCTTTTAGACTTTAAGAAAGAAGGAATAATTGACCAGAGTGAGTTTTTAAAGAAGCTTCAGTCACAACAGGATGCCTGCAACTCTATTATCCGGAAACTAAAAACCAATAAAATTCTAAAAACCGCTTTTCAGAATCCTGAAGCTAAAAAGAACTTTCTCCAGGCATTGCAAGCTTTAATAAACGAAATTGACCAGGCTAATTCATAAAAAACTATACTAATATGGCTAAAGAAGTCGAAAAACAAGATACTAAACCTGAAAAAGAAGTTCAGGAAAAATCAAAAGCATCCGAAAAGATTAAGGTTGAAAGCGTTCCACTTGAAAATGCTCTTGAGGTATTAATGGATTATGGTGGATTTGATCTTTTAAAGGATACAATTGATGGAGCAGGTTCAATGGATCCTCAGGCAAAAGCCAGAAAAAATATTTTCTTAACTGAATCTGGTAAAAAATCAGAAAGAGAAAAGTTAAGGAATAATTTATCATTATGGCTTGAGATGGTTTCTGCTCACGAAAATGTTGCCGATATGATTTCGGCATCGCAAGGAATACTTGAAAGTGCAACAAAACTTTTAAATGAAAACCTCAAGAAAGCTTTAAAAGAGACCCGGGAGCTGGAAACTTCCTACAGATCGGTAGCTTTATTTTATAAAAATGCGGAGAGGGATAAAATAAGGAATATTACCATTTTCAATACTGATCCGGATAAACTGAAGGATATGGAAAATACTCTGGTTATTGATAAAATAACGGCAGAATTAAAACAAAACTTTGACCGGCTTGATTTAAGAGAAAACTACTCATTGCTGGTCATCCCCGGTTACCTGGGATCAAATCAGGCTGTTGAAAAATGGGCAAAAATTGCTTATAACAACAAAGTGATGCTGATAACTGATTTTCAGCATCTTGATGACCCGGAAGCCGTTATTGAGGAATTCGATATGGCCGGATTAACAGGAGGGGAAATACATAAATCGAATGCCATATTAACCTGTAACTGGATTGTCGGGAGGGAAAAATATGCTGAGCTGGATGAAGAAGATCATTTGTATGTACCCCCTTCTACATCCCTTGCCGGGAAAATCTACAGCACACTGATTGCTCAGCCAGTAGCCGGTAAAATGCACGGAGGGCTGAATGAAGTCAATGGAGTGAAATTTGAATTGAAGAAAAGCGAAATTTCGGAACTTGAAAAACGCGGCCTGGTACCCATGGTCCATGAATGGGGAAAAGTAATGGGTATGTCGGCAAAAACGCTATATAACGGAAATGATATTGGGCTGCAGACTTATTCGGTTGTAAGAGTATTTGATTATGTCGCCAAGGTAATTATTGATTTTCTTAACCGGCAGGCATTTGTTAACTGGACTCCGAAAGTCGAAAAAGACCTCCGCATGGAAATAGGTCGTTACCTGGATAGCATAAAAGGTCATGATAAGATTATTGAGGCATTCACTATTGTTGGGCTTAAGCAGGATAAGGATACTAAAATAATAAACCTGGATATTCATATTACTCCCTTTTTCCCTGCTAAAAGCTTTCTTCTGCGGTTGGGTGGCACAAAAGGCAATACGGCCGAAGATTGGGTGGCCGAATTTTCAGAACAGTAACCAAAATATCATATTGTTAAACCTAAAAATTTTAAAAAAATGGCATTTGCAGCAAGACTTGATTTGGATCCTTTGCAAGACGTGAGATTAGTAGACTTCTCTTATAGTTTTAGCAGGGATTTTGATCCTACCGGCCGGCCGTCAGGCGGTGTCAGAGGAGGCGTAATACAGATTACAATTGAGTCATCCGGAAAAACAGATATGTTTGCCTGGATGGTCGACCCGTTTCAGACCAAAAGTGGCAAGATCAGGATTATGGACGAGACTACCGCGGGCTCTTCCCTTAAAGAAATCTCTTTTGAAGACGCATATATCGTTGCCTATAACGAAAGTTTTCATTGGCAGGGGGGTGATAATATGATGGAATCCTTTACAATTTCAGCGAAGAAAATAGACATTGGGGGAAATCCATTCGAAAATGAATGGCCTAAAAAGTAAAAGTAATCATCATTAATTGAATCGAAATTGGCACAACATGTCAAACTTACCGTAAAAATAGGAGGAAGTAAAATTTCTCCTATTTCTTACTGTTCTATCAGTCAACGTATAGACTGGCACCACAGCTTTGAGATTTTGTTGCCGGTAGAGGGTTTTACTAAGGATAATTCAACTATCCTGGATCAGGCAGCAGTTTTTGTTGGAAAGAAAGTAGAAATAGCCTTTAAAATTAACAAACCGGAGGAGGATAATATTCAAAATGAATTTTATGGCATCGTCACGGAAGTGAGTCTTTCCAGGAGAAACAAAGGAAACAGGGAAGTATTGATAAGGGGACATAGTCCAACCGTATTATTAGATGGCAGACTGAATT
>JBGOZX010000116.1:0-14142 GCA_041480425.1 Bacteroidia bacterium | reverse complement strand
GCCTGTTCTACAATTGTGAACGACTTTTTTCGTAGCTTTGTTTGTGTTTCCATAGTTAGTTGATTTGTTCAGAACTAATTTAATATGGAAACATAAGATAAGCTATCCCATCCCTTTTTTAGGGGTGGGATTTAGTGCAACTAAGTGTATTAGCCATTAAAACCTCAGCGAGTTCAGCTTCAAATAAAAAGGGGTCAATTTCTAGATGTGAATTGTGAAGAATAATTCTTAAAGGGATATTTTATACTTATTAAACCAATCGTATAAACATCTATCAAAGCTGCCATTGATATCATTCATTACTGACAGACTATCCCGGAACTGTAAGTTTATACCGAATATCATTAGTGTCCACTTAAATATAATTGATTTTCAATTGCATACAACTTAGTTCTTTGACATCTTGGTAATCTTGGTTTGTAAGTAGCTCTTTTAGAGGCGTTTTGTCAAAAAGTGATATACTGTAATCGGTAAATAACAATGCAAGTTTTCGGTAAATAAGAATGCAGGTTTTTTAGCAAATAAGAATGCAGGTTTTATAAAATCCTTCCCCTTTTCCCATTGTAAGATTGACTAATCCGGACCAAACTGTTATTCTACTATGCAAAAAGCAACTTTATTGATTCTAAAGGGTTGTAAAAGAGCGGGGTACAAATAGAATTAAAAAAAGCATAGAATGTATTACAAGCGGACATTGGAGCGCTCGAGTAAATTGACTGGACGCGGATTAGTTTCTGATCGAAACCCAATCGCACATGTTCGCGAAATGAATTGAGGGCAACCAATGAATTGCCGGGTCAGGTTTTCTTCATTGCATAGCATCCGGTCATTTTTCTGGATGCAGAAATTCATCAACTGTCGAAAGGAAAAGAGAAGGTTGATCCACGAAAGTCATGTGCCCGCTACTTGGAAAAACGACAAGCTTTGATCCTGCTATCTTCACGTGCATTTCTTGTGAAAGCGACGGATCGCACTCGTCATTGTCGCCAACTGTGATGAGCGTAGGAACCATAATAGATGAAAGCCGGTCTGCGTACTCGATGGATGTCATATTGCCATCTATGACAAACTCGCCATTTGATCCCCACATCTCCCGGTACAAGTCCCATGCCATATTCCCGTTAGCGATTGGGTCATAGTTGGGGTCAGGATGATTCTGGTAGAGATAGGGGAAGTAACCCTCGCCCCATGCAGCGGTCATGTATTCGGAAACATACCGGTTTTTTTCATAATCCATTCCATGACCGAACAATCCTGCTTGCTCCATCTTTTCGATTCGCGTCCGGAGTTCTGGTGTCATCTTTTCCTTCATCTTTTTGAAAACCTCGTTCATTTTTTTGGTGCTGTGAAAGGTACTGCACAAAATCAGATGGGAAAGGTTCTCCTGGTATTTCAGTGCATACGCCTGGGCAAGAACGCCGCCACAAGAGTGTCCCAGAAGACTAATCTTGCCAAGTTCTAATACTTGACGGACTGCTTCCACATCCTCCGCCATGTTCTCTACAGTGTAAGCCGAGGAGTTTTCTAGTTTTTGTGAGCGCCCTGAACCGCGTTCATCAATGAATATGAGTCGATTCCTTCGAGCTAATGGAAGGAGGTAAGGGAGAAAATAGTCGTGGGATGCCCCAGGGCCTCCGTGGAGGATTACCAAGGGTTGGCCTCTGCCAAGTGCCTTGTAATAAATCATGATACCATGTGCGTCAACAAAACCTTCCTCAACTACAAATAATGCAGAAGAAGTGACTTTAGACGAACTCTTCTTTTCAGGAATTTTGTCACAACCAAGGGCTAATAACACTATGGCATTGAGCACGACAAAGACAATCCGTTTCATGGTTCAAAATAATGGTTATTTAACAAATTTACGAGATTTTTGTCCGTTTAACAATATCATATTTAGATTTATAAATTAAATACTCCTGACGTGTTTAGAACCGAGGGCTTTGCTGCATTGCATCCTAAAGAAGGCAAGATACATGCCTTATTGTATTATCATCAAAGGACTTAAAAGAAGGCGACACTTGATGTGAAAGTCAATGTCTGAAATACAATCCTGTCGAGCAGGAGAGGAGCAAATAAGAAGTGTCGCCTTGGATCTTTATCTATTATTGGAGAGATTACAAAAGGAGACAGGATTTATAAGAGTTTTTGGTCTAGTGTACTTACAACTAAATTATTCTCCATGATTTTTTATAAATATCTAAATTATTTTCCCCTTAAATATAAAATATACTGTTGCCTTGTGAGAATCAAAAATAAAAACCCCGATACTATTTTCCCCACTTAAAGTATTCAGCTGTAGTAATCTAAACAGCTACTTCAAACTATAATTAAGAAATAACTGCCCTTACGACTTTGTTGTTAATTTATTAACAGAATGATTTTCAGAATTTTATAATAACAAAATGTACTCTTAAATAAGAAATATTATTATATATTTACAAAATATATGATTTTATCAGTACAGATAATATGAGTTTTGCATCTCTTTTTTATGTTTTAGCATTTTTACTGCACAATACTTTTGTGAAAATAATTGCAATGTTTATACAAATCATATGTTTTGTAACTATTTATTAATTAAGATGTTTAATAAAAGTCTAATGAGTGATAAACTGCAGGTTTGCAGTCTATTTAGTAGTTGGGCGGCTCTCATCACAAGGCATCCCAGGCAAGAAGGTGCTAAGACTTGGGTCAATACAATATGTCAACTTTATGTGTTTGAGTTTTACTGCTGTATGGTCAATTAATTCGTCACTAATCATTGAAAGGAGAAAAATTATGTCACAGAAAATTCTGCAAGTCAATCTGAAGTTCAGCATTCCAAGAGCCGATCTGGAAGCGGCATGGCTCCCCGTCGCTCAACCGATTGCCGACGTGCCCGGTCTGCGCTGGAAGATCTGGTTGATGAACGAGACAGAACACACGGCGGGCGGTATTTACTTGTTTGAAAGCGAAGCCGCTGTGCAGGCGTATATGGCTGGCCCGATCGTGAAGGCAATGATGGCCAGTCCTGTCCTCAGCAATATCAACGCCAAGGTGTTCGATATGCTAGAAAGCCACACCGCAATCACCCGCGGTCCGGTGAAGTAGGCGTTGGGTCGTGCTGTCTACGTGATGACCGGTGGGGCCTGTAGTCAGTGTTGAGGTATTCAGAGTGTGGTGAAGTTTTGTGATTTCCATCCCTTCAATTCCTGGAGCTTGATGTATGGGTGGTTTAATTTCTTATTTCAATAATTGCAGTTAAATGTTGATGAAAAATAAACTATGTTTTTTTTGTCAAAGCCATTCTTTAAATAATATTGTTTCTCCTTTTCTGGGACTTTATATATCATTACTGTTTTAGAGGAAACTGCACCTTGTTTACATTTAGGATTTGTAAGTATCTTGTTATGAAGCGGAGAATCTTTCCAGCTTTGCACTATCCAGTCAGATACAATCTCATCATTTATGTCCTTATTGCCTGAAAACATTGTAACACATTCTTCATTAAAATGATATTTACGTGCGCGGGTTTCGAATGATTCTTTTTCTATTTCCCTAAAACTAACATCTTCATCGTGTCCGGTCTTAACTACGGTTACTCCACGCTTGTTTTTAATAGCTTCATCAATCTTTTTCTTGTTAGAAAAGTACTCGTAATCAGTGTGATGTTTTGCACCATTATAGATAGTATCATTCCATCTCAATTCTGAAAGATTTAAGCTTGATCGGTATTGATTGATCTTTTTAAAGACTAAACTGTCTATTGAAGTCTGAGCCGTAAGTGCAAACGCAGTCAGTAACCAGAAAAATAAAATAAATAATATTTTCTTCACTTTAAAATCATTTAATTAAAGGCCTGATTAAGGTTACAAAAATAGCATAAAGATTTTAGTAAGGTAATCGGGGTGTTGGCTGGTTGTCTGATTGTCTGTTTTTCTGTTTGTCTTGAGGTCTTGCCCTGCGGGCTGTCTTGCTCCCCTTGGTCGCTGTCTTGAAGTCTGCCTGCAAGCATCTGTCCTGAAAGCTCAGAACTCAGGGCTCAGAAACAAGGTGACGGCAGTATTAATCCTTAACTTATCGCCTTTTATTCATAATATATTGTGCCAACGGACTGCTTAAGCTTTTGTCTTTTGAATTCTTTTCTTTTTCTGCGAAAAATGAATCACTGGATTTAAACCTGATTTTTCAAAAGACAAATCAATCAGTTGTGCCTGAATAGCACCACTTCTATCTGGAAAAGAAACCGATGTTTTTCGGGAAGTTTTGTTCTCTTCCGGTTTCCGTTCTGAGACATCATTACCAGACTGAGAAGCTTTAATTTTAAAAGTAAAGTTTAAAGCTACCTGAAACTTTGCCAGAGTCTGAAGATTAACGGTTTTAGTGCCTCTGTATAACTGAGTGATATAACTTGGTGATGTACCAATTAACCTGGCAAGCTCTTTCCGGTTTATCCCTCTCTCTTCAGTGATCTTTTCTATTTCACTCAGAAAACGGTACATTAATAACCGGGTTTCCATACCTAAAGCCTCATCATAATTCCCGGGCTGAAATATTTCAGAAAATGATTTCTGAATAACCTTTTTATTCTTCAAGTTCATAATCAAACCCCCCTTTCTTATCAATTTCCAGAACTAATGATTCAGGAAAACTTTTCTCCTTTATACCTTCAAATAATTTAATCATAATTATTTTCCTGAAATTTTTATCTTTCATTTCTATACATAATATCCAATCATCTCTTCCGTCAGTGGTAAATATCATCTCGTAAAGATCTTTTCCCTTTATACGGATTTTGATTTTATTGTACTTATCCGGAATCCTCAGATCTTCCTTTATAATTCCCCATATATCCCTGAATTCATCTTTAACTTTCTCTGATCCGAAAATGTACTTTCGGATATCTTCAAAATTCAAAACATCAATATAAAGCCGGGTCATCCCGCCCTGTTCTGAATTATACAAACAGCAATATTATTCACAAAATTAAGCTATAGGTTAATTATTTCCAAATATTCTATAGAAAAAACGCATTTATATTATATTATGTATAATGAACTGCCTACTGGAACGCTCTTATCCTGTCAGCCATTAAAACTAAGACTAACAAGAATTTGCTGGGCGTAATAATTGCGATGCTTAACAACAACGATTGTCACAGTTTGCATTGCTATTCAAAAATCAACAGGTTTATTCGAATTTCAAATAGGTGTGGAGAGATTTTTAAACAGGTATAAGGTATCAGAGGTGGCAGGTTTTACAAGCCATAGCTTTAGCGAAGGCCTGGGGTGAGTTCATGGAAAAGGCAGGGGAGGGAGTTTAGGGATTACTCGCTACGCTCGTGATCCCTGTGGGAGGCTCCCAGCAAAGCCAGAGAAACACTGCGTGTTTTTTTTGTTTTCTTTTGAGGCTTCGCACAAGCAAGCTCTGCTCAGCCTCACAGAAAACAGAGAAACCATGCGAAAGCATGGTTTCTCTGGCTTTGGCGGAGAAAGAGGGATTCGAACCCCCGGTCCCGTGGATACAGAACAACGGTTTTCAAGACCGCCGCATTCGACCACTCTGCCATTTCTCCGCCGCAAAGATAATATTTTTTTATTTTTTTGAGATTTTCTTAGAAAATAAACTAAACATCAGTTAATCAGTTAGATAAAAATTTATGAACAGAATTTGAACAAAATGTTTTTGTCCTGGTACGGAGAATGACACATAGTGAGGAATTGCGATAATTTTGGCAAAGATGCTGTTTTTTGCAGAAAATCTTGTTTTTTTGCCTAAAAGTGCCACTATTTGTGGAAAAACGTCAAAATAAATTTGCACGTGACTTAAAAAAAAATAAATTTGTATTCAATTAGAACCATTGGTCTAACCTTTAAATCTTTTATTATGACAAAAAAAGAATTAGTTAATGCAATTGCTGCTGATGCAGGTCTTTCAATCAAAGATGCAGGCAAAGCTTTAAACGCATTCGTTGGAGCTTTCGGAAAAGCAATGAAAAAAGGTCAGAGAATCCAGCTTCCGAGCATGGGTACCTTTAAAGTTGACAAGAGAAGTGCCAGAGTAGTTCGTAACCCTCGTACAGGTGCAAAATTGAACGTTCCTGCTAAGAAAGTTGTCAAATTTAAAGCAGCTCCTGCACTTAACAAAGGTCTTTAATCTTAATTGATTGAGATTGCTTAGGGGTGTATTACACCCCTTTTTTTTTCATTTTTTGCTGAGGACACAGATTTTGCAGTCTGAGGCAGATTGCAAAGAGAATAGGTATTAATACGGATTTTATTCTTTTGATACTATAATAAATATAAATCTTAAGTTTATTTTGCAATTTTTTTACTATTTTTGACCTGCTAATCCCGGCCTAATTCAGGACATGATGAATTGTATTATTGTTGATGATGATAAGGTGAGCTGCAAGTTGTTGGAAGCATATGTGGGTAAATATACCTCTCTGAATCTTATAGGTATCTTCAACGACCCAATTTCTGCCAGGAATGAAATAGCCAAGCACAAAGATATAGACCTTGTTCTTCTGGATATCAAAATGCCGGAGATGGATGGTTTTGACTTTATCGGCAGCCTGGAGCATCCTCCCAGTATAATAATTGTATCAGGTGGCGAAGAATTTGCGCTTAAAGCATTTGATTTTAATGTTGTAGATTTTCTGCTTAAACCTATATCGTATTCAAGATTCTGTAAGGCAATTGATAAAACGATCAGATATTTCTCACCTAAAGAGATCAGCAATACAGGTGATGAAGAGATCTTTATAAAAAAGGGATCAACGCTTGTTAAGCTGAAACTCAAAGATATAGTTTTTGTTGAAGCTCTTGAGAACTACGTAACACTGAATACCAACAATGACAAATTTACCATTCATTTTACAATGAAAGCCATTGAAAATCAGTTACCATCAGGAGTTTTTATAAGAGTTCACAGATCATTTATTATAAACAAAAGCATGATCCAGGCTATCAAGGAAAATTCACTGGATATCAGTATCGGTCATACAGTGAAAAACATTCCCGTCGGTAAATCATTCAAGGACTCTTTGCTGAACGATATCAACGTGATGGCCAGATAATATCTACCTTATCACATGCTTACCAACCGCCAGCTTTTTCTTCAATATCTTGGACAAACTTCTTCTTCACCTTTAATGCTTGAGATTGAAAGAGCAGAAGGGGTTTTTATGTATGGTCCTTCAGGTGAGAAATACCTCGATCTTATTTCCGGGGTATCGGTAAGCAATACCGGCCACCGCCACCCCAAAGTTGTAGAAGCTGTTAAAGATCAGGTCGATGCCTATATGCACCTTATGGTTTATGGCGAAATAATACAGAACCCTCAGGTAAAATATGCTCAGAGACTTGCCGGAATTTTGCCGGAAAAGCTTAACAGTTGTTATTTTGTGAATTCTGGCAGCGAGGCCGTGGAAGGGGCATTAAAACTTGCCAAAAGATTTACCGGCAGAAGCCGGATAATTTCCTTTAAGAACTCATACCATGGCAGCACTCATGGTGCACTCAGCATACAGGGAAGCGAACATTTCAGGAACTCCTTCAGACCTTTATTACCGGATACCTTTCAGATCGATTTCAATAATGTCGGATCCTTAAACTTAATTGATAATAAAACCGCTTGCGTAATAGTTGAACCTGTACAGGGTGAAGCCGGAGTAATCTGGCCTGAAAATGGTTTTCTGGAAGAGGTCAGGAACAGATGCAATGAAATGAATTCGCTGCTGATTTTTGATGAGATTCAGACAGGCTTTGGCCGGACCGGCTGCATGTTCGCTATTGACAGATTTGGTGTCGTGCCTGATATTCTTCTTCTTGCCAAGGCACTGGGCGGAGGTATGCCTCTCGGTGCATTTATTTCATCGAACCGGATCTTGTCGGCTTTTATGTCGAATCCTTCATTTGGACATTTAACAACTTTCGGGGGCCATCCGGTCTGTTGCGCCGCAGGACTTGCCTCACTTAATGTCATTATTGAGGAAAACCTGATTGCATCATGTGGCGGGAAATCAGAATTGTTTAAAAAAGAACTGAAACATCACCTTATAACTGAGGTCAGGGGAGAAGGTCTCATGCTGGCAGTTCAACTTGTTGAACCTGAATATGTTCAGTATGTTATTTCTAAAGGTCCGGAATATGGCCTGATTCTTGATTATTTTCTATTCTGTAACAACGCCTTCAGAATTGCACCTCCTCTTATTATTAGCAGGGAGGAGATCTCATGGGCATGTATACAGATAAAACATCTTCTTGATGATGCCGGGAAAAATGTAAAAAATAAATGAGACGAATTATTTTTATCCTCCTTTTAACTGTCTCCTTCAATACTTCAGTTATTAACGGACAGGTAACTGCTGCGGATGCTTCCGGGATTCTTGAAAAATTATACCGCAGGTTGCTGACCAGTCATGAGGATGCTGACAGACTGAGAATTAATGATTCTATCAGAAACATCATCGATAACTATGTCACCTCCGATACGGTATTTGTTCACCGGTTTACCAATCTCCGGTACCTCGGACAAATAACTTCTCCTGATTCATTCCTGAAAATTATTACATGGAATCTGATTCTTAGTAATGAACGTAGCAGATATTTCTGCTACTTCATCCGTAAATCAGAATCGGGAAATGTAAACAGGATTTTCAGACTGACAGGAACTTACAGTGAGGATCCTATAAGAACTGACACAACATATTCAGAGTCGGACTGGTACGGAGCACTGTATTATGATTTAAGACCTGTCAGAAAAACTAATCATGAAACCTGGATCCTGTTAGGGATTGATTATGGCAACTCATTTATTACCAGGAAGATAATAGAAGTGCTGAACTTTACTCCTGAAGGAAGGATCATTTTTGGTAAAAAGTGTTTTGTTGCCGGAGATGAGGTAAAATACAGGGAGGTCCTGGAATATGGTTCAAATGTTGTGATCTCTTTAAGATTCGCTTCCGACAGATCAATAGTTTTTGATCACCTTGTTCCTTTCTCTGCCGGATCAGAGGATAATCGTCAGTACTATGGTCCGGATTATTCATATGATTCGTACAATTTTGAAAACGGTATTTGGAAATTGGCTATAAATGTTGATGCAAGAAACAAAAAATAGTTACTTTTATCAGGTAATCCGATATGGCCAAAACTAAAATAACCCATTTGTTCTGTTTTGATGATCACCGGACTTTTTCTGAGGATATCAGGAAACGTTTTTCTGACATATCAAAATACAAAGTACTCTCATTTTCTTTGCAGCAGGAATTACTTAAACACCTCGAAGAGGAGAAGGAACATGGTTTTTGCAAGGTAGCGATTCTGTCATTACATGAAACAAAAGAACAGTATGAGATGGCAGATCACCTGACCAGGGAGATTAAAAAGACAGATCCCGGAACAGGGCTTATTCTTCTTTGCCCGGGAGACAAAACTGATGAAATAAAAAAGGTAGTAAAATTTAATATCGACTCATATATTCCCAGAAATGACAACGCTATCCTGCGTACTCATAATGCTGTAAAGAAACTTATCAGCGAACATAACCTTGAGATCTTCCGGAAACGCAGGAACTTTTCCTTATATTTTCTTCTGGCTTTTTTGCTTCTCTCAGCAATTTTAATCCTGGTTGCCAGACTTAAAATGCCCATTTATTTCTGAAAAAGTGACTATTTGTCAGTCGAACATTAACGGCACATCTTTTGAAACAGAACCGGCGTTATTGATGTTAAACTATTAAACTAAACGATATGCAAACAGGGAAAATTGGAGTAACTACTGATAATATATTTCCGATAATCAAAAAGTTCCTCTATTCCGATCATGAGATATTTTTGCGTGAACTTATTTCAAATGCAGTGGATGCTACCCAGAAGCTGAAGACAATGTCCTCAGTAGGTGATTATAAAGGAGACATGAGTGATTTGACCATACGGGTTTTTGTTGATAAGAAGAAAAAGACGATTAAGGTTTCTGACAGTGGTGTAGGAATGACCACTGAAGAATTGGACAAATATCTTAACCAGATAGCCTTTTCGAGCGCAAATGAGTTTCTTGATAAGTATAAAGACCAGATAAATTCAATAATCGGACAATTTGGACTTGGTTTTTACTCATCCTTCATGGTTTCTGATAAGGTAGAGGTAGTAACGAAATCGTTGCAGGATGATTCACCTGCAGTGAAATGGAGTTGTGATGGAAGTCCTGAGTTTCAGATTGAGGAGACTAAAAAGGAGAACCGTGGAACCGATGTGATTTTGTATATTGATAAAGATTCGAAAGAATTCCTCGAAGAGTCCAGGATTGAACAACTTCTCAGAAAAATACTGCAAATTCCTCCCTGTTGAGATAGCCTTCGGGAAGGAAAAAGAGTGGAAGGATGGGAAATATGTTGAAACTGGAAAAGATAAGATCATTAATAACACTAAACCTGCCTGGACTCTTAAACCAGCTGATCTGAAAGATGAAGATTATCTTAAGTTTTACAGGGAGCTCTATCCGGTTGGAGATGAACCTTTATTTAACATTCACCTGAATGTCGACTACCCTTTTAAGCTGACCGGTATTCTTTATTTCCCCAGGATAAAAAGCAATATTGAGATCCAGAAGAATAAAATACAACTTTACTGCAACCAGGTATTTGTTACTGATTCAGTTGAAGGCATAGTACCTGAATTTCTAACGCTCCTTCATGGTGTTATCGATTCACCGGATATTCCGCTCAATGTCTCCCGGAGCTACCTGCAGAGTGATTCAAATGTGAAGAAGATCTCGGCACATATCACAAAGAAAGTTGCAGACAGACTCAACGATATATTTAAAAACAACCGTGAAGAGTTTGAGAAGAAGTGGGATAGCCTGAAGTTATTTATTGAATACGGGATGATATCCGAAGAAAAATTCTATGAGAAGGCTTCGAAGTTTGCGCTTTTTAAAGATACTGAGGATAAGTATTTTACATTTGAGGAGTACGAGAATTTAATTAAGGAGAATCAGACAGATAAAAACAAATCACTTGTCTATCTGTATTCTACCAATAAAACCGATCAGTACACATATATCGAAAAGGCCAGGAACAAAGGATATGATGTCCTTCTTCTTGATGGTCAGCTTGATGTTCATCTGATCAACCATCTTGAAACTAAATTCAAAGATTCAAGATTTGTAAGGGTCGACTCTGATGTGATTGACAAACTTATCCAAAAAGAAGAATCTAGGGAATCGAAACTAACAACAGAGCAGCAGGAGGATATGAAGAGTGTTTTCAATGTAAAGGTTAAATCAAAAGAGATCTATAATGTTGTCTTTGAAACACTTGACGAAAATGAGGCACCTGTAATAATTACTCAGTCGGAATTCATGCGCAGAATGAAAGAGATGTCGCAACTGGGAGGTGGTATGAATTTTTATGGAGAATTGCCTGACAGCTTTAACCTCGTGGTTAATCCCAACCATCAACTTGTTGTGAAGATAGCCAACGATCTTCAGTCAGAAGAAGGAACAAAGCTTACCGAAAATAATGTAGAAAGGAACAGGTTAAAGGAGGAGATCTCTTTCATGGAGAAGGAGCATAAGAAGAAAAAGGAAGATGAGATAAGCCAGTTCGAAAAAGATGATTTGGAAAAACTCCGGAAAGAACTTAAAACTGTTGAGACTTCAAGAAAGGAGATACTTGAATCATACGGCTCAAATAACAAGATTGTCAAGCAACTAATTGACCTGGCATTACTTGCAAATAACATGCTACGGGGTGAAGATCTGAGCGTATTTGTGAAGAGGAGCGTGGAGTTATTATAAAGGTACCTGGTTCTGGGTCCTTGGTCCTGGGTGTTTTTAACCAGCACCAGGCACCCAGCACCCAGCTCCTATATCATCCTCGCGACTTCCCCTTTAATGTAATCGATAGCAGCACGGGTAGGTTCTGTTTCAAGCTCCATCACCTTTCCGAGAAGTTGTTTACTCAAATCAATGCCGGTTGCTGTCGCAGGCATCTTTTCAGATTCATTGTTGATTAGCTTGATCGTGTTCGACCGTGCATTTCTGACAACCTCCCATGCCTGCGGACTCATATATATCTGCTGTGAGAGGTTATGTTCAAATTCACTTCTTATCGTAGTCAGCAGCGTAGAATGAAGCTGCGCACATGTCATATCGGGTGTGGTTACTCTTAAAAGTAGTGATTCCAGGGATATCCGCTCAAGAAAAAGAACTATCCTTTCGTAAGCCTGAAGTTTTATAGGAGTTACAGTCCTGCTGCTCTGAAGAATGATTTCCTGCCGTCTTTTATCCTGATCGTTGCGGATCAAATTTCTTATAAGTATCCATGCAGTGAAGAATACGATCAGAGCAGGGATAGTAATTTTCAGTATATCTGATAGTATTTCCATAGTTTTCTTTTTCAAATTAATATACAAACCTAACTATATTTACTGATTCAAACTATCGGTTTTCTACCTGATTTTCTTTTTAACCGCAAAGTTCGTAAAGGATTTGCTAAGGTCGCAAAGGGAAAATGGGTTTTTCAAAACAAAAATTAAAGTATCCGAATAAAACTTCTAATGTTTATTTGAAAAAACTTTGCGTGCTTTGCTTAAGACTTTGCGTGCTTTGCGGTTTTGGATTTATTAATTCTTCTTTTTATGAGTAGACCAACAATTTTTTATGTTTTGTTTTTCATTTTTACTTCATACATTTGATTCCATCCTTATAACATTTTTCACTTTATTAATAGTACTATGGAATACTTATCTGACAGAATTAAGTCCTTATCAGTTTCACAGACTCTTGCAATGGCTCAGAAGAGCAGGGAATTAAAAGCTAAAGGTTTGGATATTATCAGTCTCAGTCTCGGGGAACCTGATTTCAACACACCTGATTATATCAAAGAGGCTGCAAAAAAAGCAATTGATGACAACTATACCAGGTACCCTCCGGTGCCGGGTTATAATGACCTGAGAGACGCTATTTCAAGGAAATTTAAAGAGGAGAATGGGTTGAATTATTCTAGCGATCAGATAATTGTATCAGCAGGAGGGAAGCATTCTTTAATAAATGTAATTCTGTCAATTATTAATCCGGGAGATGAGGTTATCATCCTGGCTCCATACTGGGTAAGTTATTGGGATCAGATCCTTCTGGCGGATGGTAAGCCTGTGGTTGTGGAGGCTTTGCTTGAAAATGACTTTAAGATAAAACCTGAACAACTTGAGGCTGCTATTACAAAAAAGACAAGGCTGATTATCTTCAACTCTCCATCAAATCCTACAGGTATGGTCTATGCCGGTGAGGAGATGGAAAAGATTGCCAGGATTGTGGAGAAAACTGAGGGTCTGTTTATAATATCTGATGAGATATATGAACATATAATTTTTGAAGGCAAGCATGTTAGCATGGCTTCTTTCGATTTTATTTACGACCGGGTTATAACTGTAAACGGAGTTTCAAAAGCGTATGCCATGACAGGATGGAGAATAGGATATATTGGTGCACCGCTCTGGATTGCAAAGGCCTGCAATAAGTTACAGGGACAGTTCACTTCAGGAGTCTGTTCAATTGCCCAGAGAGCTGCTTTAGCTGCAATTGAGGGTAAAGATAACTCCAGGCAGCTCATGAAAGACGCCTTTCTCCGTCGTCGCGACCTTATTTGCAGCCTTCTGAAAGAGATAAAGGGGATGAAGGTGAAGAAACCGCAGGGGGCCTTTTATGTGATGCCTGATATTAGTTATTACCTGGGAAAATCAAATGGGATTACTAAAATTAATAATTCCGACGATTTGTCCCTCTATCTTCTTGATAAAGCACAGGTTGCTCTCGTTGGAGGAGATGCCTTCGGAGCACCTGAATGCATTAGAATCTCTTACGCAACCTCTGATGATCAGATTGTTGAGGCCGTTAAAAGAATTAAGACTGCACTGGAAAAACTGAAGTAAACCCCCTTTCCCGCATGGGCGGGATTCGAAATCCGATCCAATTCTTAGCCCCCCTTCTTCGCTTTCCATCGGCCGCCATGCGCCTACGCTGAAGCTTCAGCGCAAGCGTAAGGCTTGTCGCCTACGCTCCAAAGCTTCAGCGACGGAGCGCCGACGGCGCTGCACGTAGCTCTGCGCCTTTGCGTAGCCGCTTCGGCGCAGCAAGGTCAGCGAAGCAAAGCAGG
>JBGOZX010000115.1:0-14729 GCA_041480425.1 Bacteroidia bacterium | reverse complement strand
TAATATAATATTTTATATTATTTTATTCAAAAATAATGATAATATAAAATCGTGCTATAAGAATTGTCAATTATTGCGTCAAATAAGCGATCATACTGTATCTTATGTTTAATATCAAGGTCTGATCCCATAGCCGTAGTAATTAAAATGGTCCCACCATGTTGATAAGTCTGAATTCTCAATAGGATTCTTGATAATGATTCAATATAACTATTTTCAACGTTCTTTTCCCAATCTGGAATATTATCATCAGGGAGTTCTTTCATTAACAATCTGGTTATCTCTTTTTTGTATGGTTCAGTAAATTGTTTTAGCATATCCGAAATCGGTCCGAATTTAAATACATTTATATAATTGCTAATTAGTTTGTCTTGCTTAAGATTTGCAATTAATTCATAATCAAACATTACTACTAAGTTTCCGATTCCTGCTATTGTAGTCTGAAATAATCCTGGCTTTTCAGGCCTTGACTCATTTTCATAATTTAAAAAACTTTGATAATGAATCGCTTGGTCAATCATTCCCCAAATTATTAAATCAGAGTTTCCATCTATATATACGGCTAATGATGAACTCCAAGGATCTGATGCTTTTGATAATTTCACCAAATTTCTTATTGTAAATGATATATTTTCTTTAAAAGGGATCCAATTCCATCTGTCATGGTCATTTATTATTTCAGTGGGCGTAGGATCGGGATTATTACGATCAATATAAGTAACAGTAACTCTAACAAATTGAGATTCTTCTGTCTTTAAACTAGCATAGAACATTGTTTTAAAAAACTTTACTAGAACTGTTTCGCTAGGTAATACTACTTTAGTTTTTGCACCAAGTAATTTCTTTTGAACAAGTTTAGCTAAGTCTTGGGGTGTTGAATGTATTTGTTTCATAATATTGGGATTAAATGGTAGCTAACTAGTTATATGATTAATATTATTGCACTTATATACTTGGTTATGTACGATAAATTCAACATATATCAAAATATTTGACAATTTGTTATCAGACATCTGAACAAAATTAAATTTACAACTTGATTGAGAGAAAGACAATTATATTTCAATCACCAATTTTACCAGCGACATAATATCGTTTTTTAAAGATCCTGTATCATTTGCCTTGCAAATGGGTTCCCAAATACCCTCAAACAAATTCAGTCTGGCGCGAGCCGTTGCGAAGGGCTGAGCTTACAAGGACCGACCGTTAAGAAATTAGCCAGTGGCTAATTTTAGGAAGGGGCCAGCAAGAGCGAGAGCCTTGTGGGCTATTTTAGCGCATCGCCTTCGGCAGAGCAAGGCCGGAAGTAGGGCAGGCAGGCACTTATCAATAATACTGTGGATTCTGCAATGCAACTGCAAAGAGAGCAACCTGAATACCTGTTTACGTGGGTCACATCAAAAGAATTAATTAACAAACAATAGTGACTTGCAAAAGTTTCACACGTTTGTCTATTGGTGCTGAATAATAGAGTCTTTGACCTTCTGTATGTCTTTATCTAATTTTGGATTGATTTCCTGCCAATTTGCTTTAACCTGCTGTAAAAGATCAAGGGCTTCCTTGTATTTACCCTGTTTATAATACCCATTACTCTTAGTCCATAAAAGTAATGGTTCTCCAGGGTGGATTTCTATTGCATTATTAATAAGGTTCATTCCTTCATTAATATTCCTGTCATTATAAATAAGAAAATAAGCCAGACAATTCAACCGCCAATAATTATCAGGATCTAACTTTAATGCAGCCCGGTAATGCTCTTCTGCTTTATCGAATGATTTTGCCTCATTATACAAATTCCCTAACCAATATTCAATTGCAATTGCTGACACTCCTTGTCCTTTAGCAATTATAAGAAGTTTTATAATTAATCCTGTTGCTTTTGCTGTATCGCCCGATGCTATTGCACACCTCGCCTGACCATATACTAAATACTCATTATCCGGAAAAAGTTTCAACCCTGTTTCATAAATTTTTGCTTCTTTTTCGTGCATTCCTGTATTATGGCACACCTCTCCATAATACCGGTAATATTCTTTGAATTTCCAATTCTCTTCCCATTCTGAGCTGATCATTTCTATCTTTTCGAACATATCGATAGCTTTGTCCCACATATCAAAACCACTTTTATAGGTTACGCCAATGTCGTACCAATAGTACCTTGACTTAATATCAGACTTTTCAAGTAAGTTGCAATAGTTTAGCACCTCCTTTGAATTTTTGGTAATATACCATGCTCTCCACATTTCAACCCATTGCTGGTAGTCCTCAGGAAGTCTTTCTTTACCCTCATATGCTCTTCGGGTCCAAATAATTGCTTGACCAATATACAAAGGATCAGAGGTACTTGCAATAATATTATTTGCATTCGCAATATAGAAAGCTGCAAGAGTGAAAGTTGAATCTATCTTAAAAGCCTCCTGAAGAGATTCAATTGCTATTTTATAATCCCCATTCATGAATGACTGCATACCTTCAATATATTTGCGATATGCATCGGCTGAATTTGTAAAAGCTTCCCGGAAATCAACGTTGATATTTTTTTCAAGTACTTTTATTTCCAGGAAGTCTTTTACCTGTTGAGATAATGAATCTGCCAGATCAATATAATCAGCGTCTAAGTTCCCATCTATCTTACCAGTCCACAATAACTCATCACTGTTTGTATCAGTCAGTTTAACAATTATACGTATTTTATTCCCTGTTTTTTGAAAATTCCCTGTTATATAGGCACCTGCTTTCAGTTTCATTGCTGCATCTCTAGATATTGCTGGTACCACAGAAGCATACTGTGTCTGGCCCATGCTCTGATAAACTTCAAACATGGTTTGAGAATTTTGTACAGATAGCTCTTTTGATGTTCCAAGATTATAAATGAGCAGTTCAGAAATACCCAACCGCCAGGAATTTAAAATAGTATCCCCGGTAAGATTATCAAACGTATTTACTGCTATGGATATCCTCCCATCAGCGTCTCTGGCAACTTTGTCTTTATCGGTATTGAAAATCTTTGGATAAGCAAGGATTATGACCAATAATATTAGAACAGCTACAACGATATCTTCTGTGCGCAGCTTTCTTTTGACAGGTTCAGAATGTTTAACAGTCTGATGCTTTACTGCACTGGTTGATTTTGTCTTTTTTATCCCCTCAGGAGTTATATCAAATACCCATGAAAAGATAATGACTATTGGAAATCCAAATGATAAAAACAAGATGACCATAGTAGTAGTCCAGGCTGGAAGCAATAATGCAGGTGTAAGTATATCTGTAAGCTGCAGGATAATAAAGGCAGTTGCTGCATAAACAACAATTACGCGTGCAGTTTTCCTTCTTTTAAGTTCCTGCCAGAACTTTTCAATTTTACCGATCTTTTCAGGCATCAGTTTTTTCCTTTGTACTTGAGGTATAAATTTAGGCTATTTCTTAATTAAAGTCAAGCAGTTAGAAAATATTTACAATCTAAACCACTCTACAGGTATTTCTTGGTCCAGGATGTGTAAGAATTTGGGATCAATAAATATTGTTGTATTAAAGGAAGAGAGCAACCCGAACATTTGTTAACCTGCAAAATGGCCGGACGATAGTCAGGGGTTTTTTTACAGATCTTTCAGCATCCATATATTACAGCCGAAGTGGCCTGAATTTCCGAGAGCTTCAGGTATAAAGCCAAATCCTGCTTTCTCATACATAGAAACTGCTTTCTTTAACTCAGGAAGGGATTCTAAATACAACTGGGTGTATCCAAGCTTTTTAGCCGATTCAAAACATTTCTCCATCAACATCCGGCCAATACCTTTACCTCTCCATGGTGCCAGTAGGTAGAGTTTTACCAGTTCAGCACAATCCTGAGGTAAGCCTGGTGTAGGATAAATACCGCATCCTCCTATCATTTTCCCGTTTTCCTCAGCAATCCAGTATACTGAACCCGGTATTCCAAACAACTTATTTAAATTGTCGGTTGTCGGGTCAAAATAAACAGTACCCGGTCGATCGATTTTAAATTCCCTGAAGACAGTCCGGATAAGTTCAGCTAACTCTATATTATCTTTTTCTTCAATATTCCGGAATATAATATTAATGCTATCCATAATGATCTTCTGTCTACCACTTTGGGTTGTATTTTATAAAATTACAAATAAATGGTTCTTTTTATTAAATTTGGTCAATTAATAAAGCTACCTGTTCAATTAAGGATATGACTTCAGCCTGTAAATTGTATTGGAAAGGGACTCTGTCACTGGTCCTGATTCCATTATTGTCTATAATAGACTCTGCCGCCAGGGATTATAATGTAACCGGAAAAGTAACAGATGCCACAGGAAGTGTTGTTTCCAATGCCAGGGTCTCGATGACAGCCGGTACGACAGAATATGCTGCTACAACTGGATCAGACGGTACTTATTCAATAAGGATTTCAGGCATTTATGATAATATTTCAGGTTTGATGGAGGTTGGGATTCCATATCCCATTCCTTTCTCCTATTCCGTTAATATCCCGTTTATCATTAACACTTCCGGCGATGTCCGTTTAACAATCTATAACTTTTCAGGGCAGAAGGTAACTGAGGCATTTTTCGATTCTGTTGATGCAGGAAGCTATCGCATTATCTGGGATGGCTGCAATCAGAACGGTTCCCCGCAACATGCAGGTTTCTATATTTATGCCATCACTTTCAAAGGCAAAACCAAATCAGGAAAACTGATAAAGACAGCAGGATTTTCATCTTACTCCGCCGGTACTGCCCTTGAACCTGTAATGATGCCACCGGTAACACCGGTTACATCTGGCAAGGTACGTTTTCAGGTAATTACAGGGGTTATATGTCAGGATTACTATCCTATCAGGCTTACAGATATAACCATTGGCCGGGATACTGTCATTAATTTTGAGTTAGCCCGGAAACAGACTCTGCCATTCAAAACTTCAGGCGACCACATTGCCATGCATACCGGTACAGATTACAGATCGCTGGTACTAAAAGGTATAAACCTTGGGTCATCACCTCCCGGATATTTCCCCGGTGAAATTGCTTACGCTATTACCCCTGAGATGTATGAAAAGTGGATAAGCAGCATGGCTGAAGCAGGTTTTAACAGCATACGTGTTTACACACTTCATCCCCCGGTATTTTATGAAAAACTAGCTGAATATAATCAGCGTCATCCGGCTGATCCCCTTTTGCTTTTTCAGGGTATCTGGCTCGAGGAAGTAGAAGACAGATATGATCCTTCATTGTACGACCTGATAAACCGCACAACAGCCTTCAGCAAGGAAATCAAAGAGGTGATCAATTGCATTCACGGTAACGGCGATATCGCTTTCAGATATGGTAAAGCTTACGGCAGATACCTTACAGATATTTCCAGATGGACCGCGGGTTACATTATTGGAAGGGAGATAAGCCCCCAGGAGGTTGACTCAACAGATACTTTTCATCCGACAATAAACTCATACTCCGGCAGTCAGTTCAGTATAAGCGGGGCTACGGCAACCGAAGTGTTTGTAACCCGGATGCTCGATGAGGCAGTTACTTATGAGGCGCAAATCTATTCTGTGAGACGTCCTGTGAGTATATCAAGCTGGCCTACACTTGACCCGCTAAGTCATCCCACAGAAATATTTACCGATGAAGATAAGGCATCGTTCGACATTACCAAAATAAACGGAAGAAACCAGCAGGCAGGTCTTTTTGCCAGTTACCATGCATACCCGTACTATCCAAATTTCGTCAGCCAGGAACCTTCATATCTGACTTACAGCGATAGCCAGGGGCCCAATAGTTACCTCGGATATCTCAATGCTCTGAAAGCTCATTATTCAGATATACCTCTGGTTATTGCCGAATTTGGTGTACCCTCAAGCTGGGGAAGTGCCCACCAGTCATACAGTGAAATGAATCATGGAGGTTACTCTGAACAGCAACAGGGGGAAAAGAATATCAGACTTATGCATAATATTATAGATGCCGGGTGTGCCGGTGGCTTTATGTTCTCGTGGATGGATGAGTGGTTTAAGCCTACCTGGATAGTGCTTTATCTCGAAGCCTATGGTATGTTATCAGGTGGTATCACAATCCCTACCAGGCAGTTATGGCATAATCTTACCTCCCCGGAACAAAACTTTGGCCTTTTGACCTTCGATCAGAGTAATACCCTTCCGTTTGTTTCTTACCAGACAGACAAACCTTCAGTACCTTTAAAAAAGATTGAAGCCACCAACGATAACAGCTTTTTCTTTTTAGAATTAGAAACCAACAAGACTCTGACTGGTGGAGATACTCTGATGATTGCATTTGACACTTATCAGAGCGGATTGGGTGAGTCACGGCTTCCAAATGGGAAAATACTCAGCAATAGATCAGAGTTTCTTCTTACAATGGTTCTTTCTGATGACACAGCACTCTATCATGTGACAGAAGCATATGATATGAATGGCCTGACACCAAGGTTCGATTTGACCAATCATGCAGTTCAAAAGTTTCAAAGTACCATCACCGACGGAGCACAATGGAATGTCATGCAGTGGATAAATGATGGTTATGAACTGACAAAACAGGATATCGGCCGGTTTCCAATAGAAAATTCCACCGGGTTCAGCTACGGCCAACGTACTGCGGTGGCCTGGAGCGGTAATAAATTAAAAGTACGGATACCATGGACACTTCTCTATTTCCATGACCCTACGCAAATGAAAGTAATTGATGGTGCCGTATCGTACGATGGAGGATATAACTACGAAATATCAACAACGTCATCCAATGGAATTGCTGTTTCGGTTTATTATGACGGGGTCGTAACCTCTTCACTGAGCAGGTATAACTGGCCGCTATGGCTGGTTGTTCCTCCAACCTTTGCCAGGGAGAAAAAATCACTTCAGATCGTTAAATCAGGGTTGTCATCTATTCCGGGATTTGCTGACTGACTCCAGGTTGGCTTTCAGCTGGTTTAATTTTTGATTTCTTTTTCTTATCAAAGCCTTTTCGTACTGCCTTGCCCCATCCTTTCTTGCCCCATATTGCTTCAAGATTCCCTCTGACAGCAAAGTATGTATGAACAGGATAAAAGAAAGGTTCTACCAGTGCAACTGAGAGGAGCTTCAGTATATCTCTCTTCTTCTTGTACTTGTGAAAGGTAATCTCCTCAAAAAGCACTGCCCATGTAGACAGACACACAGCAAAAGAATAGACAAAAATGAAGAGAAGAAGGTAGAATGGCCAGTTAAGAGCATGTCGGATAACCAGATATATGGTATAAATAAAGCCTGAAAAGGCAATAAGCGGAGCCAGCCACTCAAAGAAAAACCAGTACGGATAGCCAAGGAGCCCCAGCCGTCCATACTTCCTGTTAAATAACATATTACGGTGCATGCGAAGTGAATCAATCAGGCCCCTGGTCCAGCGTGTACGTTGTTTACGCAATGACTTCAGATCTGATGGTACTTCTGTCCAGCATAAAGGATCAGGAATGTATGTAACTTCATACTTCTCCTTATGCTCTGCCATGTAGCGACGCATCCTCAGAACCAGTTCCATATCTTCACCAACAGTTTTAATGCTATAGCCACCTGCTTTAATAACAGTCTCCCGATCGAAAATACCCATTGCCCCTGAGATGAGCATAAGTCCGTCAAGGTGGCTCCATGCCATCCTCCCGAGCAGGAACGCTCTTGTGTACTCAAGCACCTGAAGACGTGGCAATATCCGGTTAGGAATTTTTATTTCGCGTATATGACCACGCTCCACATCACATGAGTTAACTATTCTGATAACGCCACCTGTGCCGATAACTTTGCGTTCCTTTTCTTCCAGGAATGGTTTGACAAGCTTAAGTATTGAGTCAGCCTCAATTATTGAATCGGCATCAATCGAAACAAAAAGGTGGCTTTTGCATATGTTTATTCCGGCATTCAGGGAGTCGGCTTTCCCGCCGTTGTTTTTATCAATAATAGTCAGCCTGTTATACGATGGATTCTTTGACCTGTAAACTCCTCTTATTCTCTCACATGGAATGCGGTAGTCGAAGTAGTAGTTAACTCTTACCAGGTCATAAGCCTCCTTTACCAATTCAAAGGTGTTGTCGGTTGATCCATCATTGACGATGATCACCTCAAAGTTGTTATAGTAAAGTGAAAGGAGTGTGCGGATGTTATCGATAATGGACTTACTTTCATTGAATGCCGGGGCAATTATAGATATTTTGGGACTAAGCGGGGAAAGTACGAGGGAATTATAGTTTATATAGCTGTTCTTTCGAAGGTACTTACGCAGAGCTATCGCGGAGAAAATTCCAAGCAGAAGGTAGGAACCAAAAATAAACAGTGTAAGAAAGAAAATAATATGTGCAAAAATAAATCCCATTGTCTTATCAGAAAATTCTACGGTCAAGAACGTGTCTTACAATAATATTATAGTTTTTGTATTCCGATTTCATCAGTTTAACAAGTGCTTTAACGCCCTCTTCTCCATGATTTTCAATAGCTTTGGTCGCTTCAATCTGCAATTGTACATCATCTTCCTTGTCAAGAACCAGTTTCAGGAATCCCAACAGTGAAGGATCAGGCATCTTGCCCATCGACCTGACAATCTCCAGGCAAGTTTTGTAGTCCTGGTTTTTATACATCCTTTTCATTATTTCAAGTGTCGAGCGCATATCCAGATCGCCGGCAACCTGTACTGCAAGTTGTCTGACCTCCGGGGAAGGATGTGCCAGTGTTTCCCTGACATTATCTTCAGCATCTTTCTGTTTAAACTCCCTGATCATCCTCAGGGCAAACATCGCAACTGTAGTATTATCAGAGTTTAGCCATTTTTTAAAAGAAGGCACCGGAATATTATGTTGAATAATAAGATCATGAAGGGTAATCTGTTCCCAGAGAGAAAAAGGCCTGAGAAGATGAGACAAAAACCCAAATGGATCATCATCACTTAACCGCACAAGAGCAATCTGTGCTTCCATCCTGAGAATCTCATTTTTTGAGTTCAGCGCCTTGTAAATAACAGGGTTAGCCTCTTTGATATTCATAAACGCCAATTCGCGGAATCCTTTTATCTTTTTATGCCAGCGGTTGTCGTTAGCACGATTTATTGAGTCCCTGTCCAGACCCAGATGCTTATAAAGGCTGATAAGCTTTTTTTCTGCATCTCCCTTTAAATTAATGCTGACATCAATCATCTGATCTATAAGCACCTGCCTCCGGTATGTATCCGATGCGATTGAACGGAATTTATCCGGACTGGTATCACCGAAGAGATAGTCAATGATCAGACTCTGATATTTCTCTGCCAGATATTGTCTTAGGCGCTCTTCCTTTTCCATCCTGGTCCTGTTCAGAAGAATAATGATTAGCAATACTATCATGATTGCAGTTGACACCATAATGGAAATGATAAGGGCATTGACAAGCGCAAATGATTTTCCGAAATAATTGATCCTCTTAAGCCATGGACTGTTACTATTAAGAAAGATGAATTTACGCATTATGGCTTTTGTCTGCTGAACAAGTTGAGATGTATCAGTTATGGGAGCTGTTACCGGTATTGTATCATAAATGGCAGCCAGGGCCCGGTCATCTCTCAAAAGGTCATCACCCTCTTTAGTATCCAGTGTTTCATTTAAGGGAAGGGTAAAATATAGTATATTCGTGGGATTTGCCTGTGCCACAGTAGCTAAGAGAAGTGTTAATATTAACACCAGCCTGAATCTCATCACTTCATTTTAATAGCATATATGAAATTAACTCCACCCTCGAACCGGTTTCGCCAGGCGGTTTCGGCGAATTCTTCCCTGGAATATCCTGCACCCAGTCGCATTACCAGTTTATGAGTCAGCGACACATTGTATGTCAACCTTATGCTGTTGGCGCTGAGACGCATTAGATTTGCCTGAATATCAAATGGTTCATCGGGAGCTGTTCCGGTACCTAACGTGACCTGAAGATAGTCAGTATCATTGAAGTAACGTCTTGAATTCAAATAAAATGAAGTAGTCGGACCTTCATCCTTAAAATAAACGAAGCCTTTTGCAGAGAACCAGTATTTGCCAAGATATTTTTCAACTGATGCTAATGCTATGAATATATTCCTGTCGAAATAATAATAATTTAGCCCGGCAGATATTGCCCAGCCTGCAGGTAAAACCTGCCATAACTCTAATGCGGCTCTATGTCGGGGAAAATTTGAACCAGGGCTAAATGCATATGCAAGATAAGCATAGTTTTTATCTGTCAGATGAGGATAGGCATCAACCTCAACTTGTAGTTCAGTTGCATTATGAGGCGATAGGCCTCCAATGATTATATTACCGATATTCAAACCTGCAGATGCTGGTCCCCAGTTAAACCTGTGTCCGGCACCAGCTTTAAAAACCTGCCAGAACCGTGAATAGGGTTCAGTGAAACTGTCAAAAGAATAACCGGCCCTGATATCTGTTGCCACAGGTGTGTATTCCTTCGACCAGAGAGATATATCTCTTTTCACAGAAAGGGCGTCAGAGTTGTCAGGTTCAGTCTTAAGGAGTGTGTCTATTACAGCAGCTGCCTGTTTATAATCTTTCTGCCATGCGAGAATTCGTCCAAGAAGTATACGGGCATCACCATATGAGGGGTAGGTATTCACAAGTTTGCGTGCAGCAATGGCAGCTCCTGAAAAGTCTCCTTCAAACGCCATTGATCTTATCCTGAGATACTCGGCCTCCGGATTAATACTCTCCTGCGAAAGTAACTGAAAAGGGCTAAGTAGCCCCGTTATAAAAAGCCCTACAAAAATGAATATTAAAGGTCTGCTCATGTGTCATTTGTTGAGAATTGACCTGATCCGTGTCACCAGATCAGACGGATTAAAGGGTTTTACAATGTACCCGCTAATCCCTAATTCACCTGCCTGACGTTGCATCTGAGGATCGCTGAAAGCTGTTAATACAAGTGCCGGAGTATCTTTTCCCAGATCAGACCGCAGGAATTTAACCAGTTCGAGTCCACTATGATAGGGGAGATGAATATCAACCACCAAAAGATCATATTCATTCCTTTGAAGTAAGTTTATTGCCAGGTTTCCGTCTTCAGCAGTATCTGTATCAAACCCTTCCCTTTCAAGAATGACTGACAGAGTTTTCATTGCCATTGGATTATCTTCGCAAATCAGTATCTTCATTGTCAGAGACTCTAAGGTCGAGTATTAATATCAAAAAAGATATCGAGCAACCTGCCTTGCAGATATGTCCGTCAAAAATGGCAATTTTTATCAGGGCTACCAAAGAAAAAGAGTATTATTTTGATTTTGCTGAAGGATTTAAAAGATAAAAAGTATGTTATTAAGTGATTAACCTTTTATCTGATAGCTGTTGTTTTGATCCCTTTTACAATGTGAACCAATAATTTAATTTGATAAGAAAAATATTATTTGGAAAGACACTGCGCAGTTCCCGGAATGAATCACCAATGGAAGCTCCTGAAGATCCGGTATTCCCGGTCCGTTCGCTAGACCAGACAAGATAGATAAAAGACCCCAGGCGATATTCCCACTTTGCTACAAGGTTAGAACGGAACTGATGAAAATTGAAATCCGGATTGACGATATTATAATCGGCAACAAGATCATTGTTTTCGTCGAACAAATATTCATTATTTATCAGTTTGGGGTTATTATAAACCGCAAACCTGTCTGCATAAGCTTTTGCTTCAGGATCTGTTACACGCTTAAACTCTGAATAACTTCCCCGGGAAACAAAAGGACTTCCGTAATATTGTATTGAAAATTCGGGAGAAAGATTAAGATCCATTCTGAATGTCAACCCAAGCGTCTTTTGATCAATTGTTCCAAGAATATATCGTTTTTCAGTTAAAAAATCCCTGGTAGTAACATATTGAAGTCTGTCATGGTTTTTTACATAATTTGCAGTTAGTCTGATTTTCAGTGTGCTGACAGGGCGAATGGAAATACCAGGTTGAAGTTGAAAACTTGATGCAGAAGTGTTGCCGGAAGATTCATAACTGTAGTCGAATCCGGCCGTGAATTTTTTTGACTGATCAGTTTTCAGACTACCAAACGACATAATGTTGTATGGCATGATGATATCAAATCCGCCTCGTAATATCCTTGTGTCCCGAGCTTTCGAATGATAAATGAGATTTGCGCCGAAACTCCATTGGTTTTTGAATTCCGAAGTAAAGGAAAGATGACCGCCTGATCCAAGGTAGGTACCATTAAAGTTCCATGAGTTAAACTGTTCCAGGCCTATATTATAGGTACGAAATATCGAAACCGGCTGATTAACAAAGTATGAAATATCATTTTCCTGATTAATTGCATCCGCTGATGTCATGTAACCGAGGTCATTCAACTCCAACCCGGGGGAAAGCCAGGTTGCGCCAGTTGAATATCGCCAGAATCCTTTGGATCCTTTTCCGATCCTGAACTTGCCTCCGAAACCACTCAATCTCGTACTTGTGGTATCATAATTAAGGTAGTCAGCCCCGGGTCGCTGATAATAACGGGCAGATGATTCCTGTAATGCCGTTATTGACTCCTTACTGCCATCCACGTAACTCCCTATTAACCGGGCATCAATATAAAACTCCTTATCCTTCCAGCGATGTAAAAGATCCAGTCCTCCGGTGTAAGCATTGCGGCCAAGGAACTCAAGGTTATTGTCTTTAATGAATCGATTTGTGGATGTCAGCATCCCTCCCACAACTGTTGTACCTGCATTGTATCCTTTCTGGATTCGTACTACCATGTAATTGGTAAGTGGCTCAACTTTCCGGCTGCTCCTGTTACCTTCAGAATCACTTAGCCTCGCATATTCATTTGCTGTCAGACTTTGTATCAGCCCTACAGATAACCCTTTTGAAGTTGTTCCGCTGAACTTGATGGCACTAAGAATGGATGTCTTATCTGGCGACTTTACAAAAAGATTGTCACCCGGCTCAACAGTCAGGGAAGGAGAATGACCAATACGTCTTGAGTAAAACAAGCTCTGGTTGTCAAATTTATAATCGAAAATTGTTAATCCTTCAAGGAAGAAAGGTCTTTTCTCCTCATAAAACGTTTCAAAGGCTGTTAAATTCATAACGGAAGGATCGGACTCCACCTGTCCAAAATCAGGATTAACTGTCAGATCAACTGTGAAGTTACTTGAAATACCAATTTTTGCATCAAGTCCCATATTCCCTCCCCAGGCTCTTCCTTTGTCAGCGAAGGGATTTCCCGGTTCTTTTTTCATTGTTGTAAGATCTCCGAGGGCAAAAGGCATTATTTCGAGGCGACGCGATTTTTTTAGTCCTTTAATTCCCCGTAACTCTCCAAAATTATACAGCATTCCAGGGCCCGTTTTAGATTGTCTTTCCCAGTTACTTTCCTCCCGGAGTCTGTCTATCCACCTCCACGTATGCATTCCCCAAACCTGTTCATCCTCATTGCTGTACCTCAACTGGCTCAAAGGCACTTCAAGCTCTGCAACCCAGGCTGAATCCTCTAATCCAGTCTTGCCCTTCCATACCGCATTCCAGTTGAAGTCCCAGTTTGCAGGATTGAACAGAACGAGATCAACCTTCTGTCCCCAGGCTGTTATTGTAAACTCAAATCCTGTACGGTAATCGTGATAACTGTCGAAAGTAATACCTACCATATCACCAACAATCTCGTCACGTACTCCTGATAATCTGAGTATCTTATCCGGCTCACCATCGTAAGCACGGAAAGCTATATAGAGGTTTTTGTCATCATACTGGATATTCAACTCTGTAGGATATGTGGGTTTTGCCCCCTCATTGGGAATATACTGAGTATAATCGCCTGCCCAAGTTCCTCTCTTCCAGCATTCGTCATCGAGTTTCCCGTCAATAACAGGTTTTGCTGTTTCAAGCCGTGAAGTAGTGTAAACCGGCTGTTTTGAGGATGATTTTTGCTTAAAGGTTGTATCCTGCTGAAGATTGTTATTTATTTCAGGCGCTGAGAAGAACCCTTTTGCAGGAAGAAAAATGAAGAAAAGAAAAACAAACAGGAATTGAAAATTTGGATTGTATCTTACCATTTCAGATAATTAAATTAGGGGAATTTGAAAAATTCATTCAAAAATAAAAGAATAACTAATTATTTTTTATGTTTCAAAGAAATATCTACCTGAAAAAATAAAAATCATATTATCCCCGCATTTTCATAAAAATGGAAATATTTAATTCATTTCAATTGTCATACTATTTATAGATTATCCCTTAAATCTTCTTAAATTGGAGTTGATTTTTTTTTGAAATTAATCCTCAGAATATAAAAAATAATTGCTATAAAGAAACTACTCTATTTAATTATAGTCTTGTGTTCGGTCTGTTATGTCTTACCCGGACAAGATCCGATGGGACCACCTCCTGGCGGGCAACCACAGATGCAGCAAACACCGGATATTTTTATCCCGATAGAGACCAAAAATACTGACCTTATATTCAGGGTTAGCGGCAGGGACGGAAGGTTGTACCAGGCATATCTTGGCACCAGGCTCACCAATATTAATAATCTGAAACAGATGAGGGATGCAGGTCATCTGGCTTATGCAACTTTCGGTACTGATAACCTTTTTGAACCAGCAATCCGTATGACTCACAATGACGGCAATCCATCTCTGGAATTAAAGTACGTTAATCATAATGTCGAAAAACCTGATGCCAACGTAACAATTACACGTATTCTCCTTAAAGACACTGAATATCCTGTTGAGGTAACACTAAATATTAAATCTTT
>JBGOZX010000114.1:0-14748 GCA_041480425.1 Bacteroidia bacterium | reverse complement strand
TTACTCCTGAACAGAAGACATTCATGGAGAAACATTCGGCAACATACGGTTGGGTTTTTGGACAGATAAGAGTCGATCCTAACGATGAAAATACAATTTATACTATGGGCCTTATGCTGAACCAGTCAACCGATGGTGGCAAGACATTTAAATCGCTCCGCGGCCCTCATGTTGATCACCATGGTCTTTGGATCGATCCTTCAAATTCAAATTATCTTCTGAATGTCCAGGACGGCGGTCTTACAATCTCTTATGATAAGGGTAAAACATGGAAATATCCGATTGAAGAACTGCCTCTTGCACAATTCTTTAACCTCGGTTATGATTACAGCACACCTTTCAGGGTTTTTGGCTCAATACAGGATCATGGCAGTTATTATGGTGTGGTGGATCTTTCGGGAGGCCGCGACATGGTACCCGTAAATGAGTTCAAAGATATACTTGGCGGTGAAGGCACCTCTCATGCAATGAATCCTGTTGATAATAATACCGTTTATGCAAGCAATTATTACGGGGCACTTGCACGGGCGGAAATGGATAATTACCCTCAAAGTGCAAAAGACCTGTTGCCCAATAGGTTACCCGGCGAATCACCTCTCCGTGGGGAATGGGTGGCTCCAACACTGGTTTCGACCCACAATCCAAACATTATTTATCATGGAATGCAATATCTGATGATGTCCAAAGACAGGGGCGATACCTGGGAATTTATCAGTCCTGACCTTTCGTATAATGATCAGAACAGGGTGGGTGATATAAGTTATCAGACCATTTCGGTTTTCGATGAATCTCCTCTTCGTTTCGGACTTCTATATGCAGGCACAGATGATGGCCGGATGTGGAGAACAATAGATGTTGGAAAAACCTGGACAGAAATTAGAAATGGTGCTGTTCCTCAGAAATTTGTTTCACGTATTGTTGCATCAAAATACGACATTGGAACTGTGTATATGACCCAATCCGGAAGAAGAGATGATGATTTTCAGGTATATATATGGAAATCAACTGACTTTGGCGATACATGGCAGGATATTTCGGCGAATATTCCTGTTGGACCAGTCAATACTATTCGTGAAGATCCTGTTAACAGGGAAATACTGTATGCCGGGACCGATGGTGGTGTTTTTGTATCAAAAGATGGTGGGAAAAAGTGGGATGTTCTGGGAGTTTTACCATTTTCTTATGTTCATGATCTTGCGATCCATCCACGGGATAACATGATCATCATAGCTACCCACGGACGAGGAATATGGATAATGGATGCTAACCCAATCAATGAAAAAGATAAAAGAAGGAACTTCCGCGATTACGATCCATCAATTGAATAATTGATAGACTAGTTGTAGAGACGTTGCATGCAACGTCTGTACAACTTTCGACTTTCAGACTTTAAGGCTTCGTAAGTAGCAGGCGGGGAAGTTGATTTCGTTGGCAACTTCAGGATCGACCACTGCCCTGCATTCATCAGGATTACAGCAAGTTATACAGTTACGTTTTAGTGCTTTAAATGATTTAAGCTTTACGTCTGTTGATAAAAAGCCTTTATTTACAGGTTCTGTTTTCATCAGATCCGTGCTTAAGTATTTTTTATTATCGTCCGGGAATACTGTGACCACATTGGCATCATTTCCAAGATCTTCCAGTTTCATAAGAGCTCCAAGGAAATTTGCCCCCGAAGAAATACCGACAGCTATTCCAAGTTCACTTGCCAGCTTCTGTGCCATAATTATAGAATCACCATCATCAACAGCTACAATCTCATCAAGTTCATCCAGTTTAACTATTGCAGGGATGAACTCATCTGAGATACCCTGAATACGGTGTGCCCCGACTTTATATCCGGTTGACATCGTTGGTGAATTGGATGGTTCCAGAGGATATAATCTGACTGAAGGATTCATTTCTTTCAGATAACGTCCGGTACCCATTATAGTTCCGCCGGTCCCGACGCCTGCAACAAATGCATCGGTAGTTTTACCATGCATCTTCAGCTGCCACCATATTTCAGGTCCGGTAGTAGTATAATGGGCCAAAGCATTATCGTCGTTTTCGAATTGCCTGGGAAGGAAAGTGTCTTTATCTTCTGCGGCCATCTCCTGAGTTCGTCTTATACTACCTAAAAATCCACCCTCCTCTTTGCTTATCAGTACTATTTCAGCTCCAAAGCTCCTGATAAGGTTCTTTCGCTCATCACTCATCCAGTCGGGCATAAAAATAGTCACTGGATGACCCAATGCTCTGCCGACCGCTGAGAATGCAATTCCGGTATTTCCGCTTGTAGCTTCAATTACTCTGGCTCCCGGCTTAATTAAATTCTTCCTGTAAGCTTCACGCATTATATTCAGGGCCATTCTGTCCTTAATGCTGCCTGTCATATTAAGATGCTCTGCTTTCGCATAAACCTTTCCGGGTTTACCCTTATATAAAAACTCTATTTCGAAAAGAGGGGTATTGCCAATAAGACTTGTCAAACCCTGTATACTGTCGCTTATTCCGGTTCTTTTGAGATTGTTTTCAATCATATATATCTTTTAGCTGTATAAATTTATATATTTCCCCTGGAACTCCATGACATTACCAATTACAGAAGTGGTTGCCAGACCAGCATTTTTTAGTTCATGAACAATTTTATCTTCAATAACAGCCGGAGCACAGATAAGAAGGCCACCTGAAGTCTGTGCATCAAATGCGATCATTTTAAGATTATAATCGAGATCAGGAGCAAAAAGAGTATCATTTTCTGCAAACTCAAGATTACGGAAAGCAGCTCCAGGAATACAGCCAGCATCAACGAGGCTCCAGGTATTACCAATAAGTGGAACACTCTTCATATTTATATTTAATGATACTTTGCTTGCTTTTGCCATTTTAAGGGCATGACCGGCAAGTCCAAAGCCAGTGATATCGGTTGCACCTCTGATATTATGTTTCTTCATCACCTCTGCACCTGATTTGTTAAGCAGCTTCATCAATCTTTTAGCTTCTTCTATATCATTATCCGATGCCATTCCAAGTCTTTGACCTGCAAGTATTACCCCGGTCCCGATTGGTTTAGTAAGTATCAGAGAATCACCAGCTCCGGCACCAGAATTTGTGATTATCTTTTCCGGATGGATATAACCTACAACTGCAAGTCCGTATTTCGGAGGAAAATCATCGATTGTATGCCCACCGATTATTCTTACACCGGCTTCAGATGCCATATTAGAACCTCCCTTCAGAATTTCAGCATAAACTTCCATCGGCAGTTTTGAGGCCGGGAACATCATGATATTAAGAGCAACAACAGGTGTACCACCCATGGCATAAACATCACTGATTGAGTTAGCTGCAGCAATCTGGCCGAATTCATAAGGGTCGCTGCAAACCGGTGGAAAAAAGTCTGTAGTCAGGACAAGAGCAAGTTCGTCATTTACCTTGTAAACACCTGCATCATCGTGAGTATCAATATCTACAAGAATATTAGGATCTTCCGGTAATGGCAGGAATTTCAATATCTCCTCAAGCTGCTTTGGTGAGATTTTGGCAGAACATCCGCCATTTTCAACCATCTGAAGAAGATCAATTTTCATTATCTGACACCAGTTTTAGTCATGGTTTTACAATATTTCCGGCAGAAGCCATGGTTTGTGCAATAACAAACATATTACTTAAAGTACCTAATCCGATCTTTTCTTCAAGTGAGTAGTATTTGACACAGGTAGCACAAAACAGCATTTCTATTCCCATTGACTCAAGTTCCTTCAGGTGATCGACAACTGGTGAATCATTTGATCCAAGAGTCACTCCTTTATTATAAAATACTATTTTCCCGGGTAAAACATCAAGGTCTTTAATTGCTTTAATGAAATTTGCAATAAGAAGATGCCCTAGTTCATCATCACCATCTCCCATTTTATCAGAAGTAAAAACAACTATAAAATTTCCCTTGGAGAAATGGGGAACATTAGTGGTACAATAATCCTCAGCTCTGGTTTGTGAAACCTCACCAGCACTTTTTGTTATTGTCAGGGTCCATTCTCCATCCCCTACCTCAACCGAAAAACCTGTCTTATTATCTTTCAGAAAACGAGCAAGGTTGTCAAAAGAGGTCTGATTATCAGTAATAACCATAAATGATTCTGCGACTGCAACTTCCTTCAAAGCTCTACGGGCAGCAATCAGCGGTCCCGGGCAGGGTTGGCCTTTTGTATCTACAATTCTCATCAATTTGAAAAATATATGAACCGCAAAAGTACGAAAGAAAAGCTGAAATGTTTAAAAGGTGAAAGGGTTGAAGAGGATTAAAATAAATATCTTTGAGACTCAATCTAAGGATTAAAATAAATTCTACATGAAAAGAGCATTTGCAATATCATTCCTGATAATAATTATGTCTTTAACATATTTATTATCAGCACAGAACATTAATAAGAGATCCATTACCGGTTCATGGCTTGGGAAGGTAGCTGCCGGTGCAATTGAATTAAGGATTGTCTTTAATTTATCGGTTGTTGAAAAAGACAGTCTGATCGCAACACTTGACAGTCCCGACCAGGGGGTGAAGGATATTAAGCTTGGACCCGTAACTTTTACCGGAGAAACTATAAAGATTTCTGCAGGTGCTCTGCTTGCCGAGTATAACGGGACCATAAAAAACGACACCCTTATTGAAGGAACCTGGAAGCAAGCCGGAACTTCATCTGTTCTTAATATTGTAAAGCTTAAAACTGCATTCTCCCTTAACAGACCCCAGGAGCCAAAACCGCCTTTCCCTTATACATTTGAAGATGTGACATTTATGAACGATAAGTTTAATATTAACCTTGCAGGAACATTAACAATTCCTGCCGGAACAGGTCCTTTTCCTGCAGTTATTATGATAACCGGATCAGGCGCCCAGAACAGGAACGAAGAACTTATGGGTCATAAACCATTTATGGTAATAGCTGATTATCTCAGCAGAAATGGGATTGCAGTTTTAAGATATGATGACAGAGGTGTCGGAAAATCACAAGGCAATTATGCAACAGCAACCTCTGCCGATCTGGCAACTGACACTGAAGCAGCATTTAATTTTTTGAAGAATAAGAAGAAGATTAATCCCAGAGAGATAGGTCTGATAGGGCACAGTGAAGGCGGATTAATTGCACCAATTGTTGCCGCCTCAAACCCGGACATAGCATTTATTGTTTCTCTTTCAGGGCCGGGTGTTACCGGACAGCAGATTATTATCAGGCAGTCACAGGTTATCAACAGACTTTTCGGAGTGAGTGAGGATCAAATTAAGGAATCTACAGAGACAAATAAAAAACTCTATTCAGTTCTCAGAAAAGAAAAAGATAATAAAAAGGCAGAAGTAAAAATTCTTGCTCTTTATAAAGAGATTCTGGAAAAGAAAAAGACTTCGAAAGAAGATACTGAAAATGCAGTTAATCAGCTTAAAGCCACATTTGGTGCTGCCTCATATACATGGTTCAGATTTTTTATAATGACCGATCCGGCCATTTTCTGGAGAAAGGTAAAATGCCCGGTGCTGGCGCTAAATGGTGAAAAAGATCTGCAGGTTGCTGCAATCGAGAACCTCCCTGCAATTGAGAAAGCCCTGAAATCGGGTGGAAACAAATCGGTTAAGACAGTCAAACTCCCGGAATTAAATCATCTTTTCCAGCATTGTAAAACAGGTCTTCCGGCTGAATATGGTAAAATAGAGGAGACATTTTCTCCTGAGGTTCTTAAAATAATCACTGACTGGATTTTGGCCCTGTAGTTATATCTGCCAGCTTCTTTAGAATTATGCGTCCCCTGGCAATAATTCCGGCAGATCCTTCGCTCTGCAACATATTTATTGAAGCGGAGAGTTCATTTGCCAGCTCAGGATAGATTAATGCAAGTCTGTAAATAATTTCCATAGAATAGGCTTTAACTGCAATAGCTGAAAAGCCGGAATTCAGGGCATTGAAGCAATGATCAGCAAGCATCCCATGATGTCGCTGACTGATTTTCTCAAGGTTGCTTAAAGAAATTATCCTGAGAAATGAACGCTGTACGCTCTCGTTATCAATTTTATCTAATCCTTCAATTATCTCAACCATAAAAGGATAGATCAGTTCAGAGTATTTATCACAAACTTTTGTAAGTGTCCATGATGCCCTGAAGGCGAGTTTTCTATCTGATAAAAAAGAGTACTCAAGAAGCTTCCGGAAGATAGCAGGGTTTTCAATAGCTGAAGTAGCTACCCATTCTGCCTCTTTCATGCTCATCATGCTGTTAACCGTCCGCTGAAGTTCTTTGTCGTCACCCGGAGTCTGTTCATTGTCGGGGATTTTTTTGTCAGTTACTTTTGCTCCCCTGACACTCTCTATATACTGGTTTGCCACAAAAACATCTGCTTCAGAATAATCCACAGAAATCAGTTCCTCCGGTTTAAGCCATTTGTAAGCAGCATGCTCAGACATAATTGGTAATTCATCGAGAGTATCACAGATAAACGGTACAAGCCTGATCTGTTTATGCCCATAGTCGTACTCAACAGGTATAAGTTTTCCGCAAATGACTATTTCCATTGATAATTCCTCTGCTATTTCACGAATTATACATTCCTCTCCGGTTTCTCCGGGCGCAATCTTACCACCAGGAAATTCCCATTTATAAGGGTGACTTGTTTTCTCTCCCCTTTGGACTACAAGCACTTCATTATCTTCATTCCTGATAACAGCACAGGTTACATCTATCATATAGCAATTAACTTAGCAGGTCTTCATAAAGGGGTATCACAAGCAGGAATTCATACTTATTCTGCTCAGTATCAATCTTGCATGCATAGTGATAAATACCGTTGGTCACTATAAGATAAGGTACTTTGAATTTCATATAGTAACAGACAATCTGGTCAAATACCTTATCGTCAATTTTCACATCCGGGGATTTACATTCAATAATCATTACAGGTTCACCGGCCCTGTTATGAACAAGAATGTCGACCCTCCTTTTCAGTTTATTAAATCTGAACATAACTTCAATTCCGAGAAGACCGGCAGGGTATCTGCCTTCCCTGATCAGATACTGAACGAAATTCTGGCGTACCCATTCCTCGGGTGTAAGCTTCACATATCTTCTCCTCACCGGATCGAAGATCATCTCAGATCCCTCTTTCATGCTGATTTTGAACGAATATGGAGGCAGATTTAACTGTTTCAACTTAGTTTTGTATTTTTGAGAGCCGAAAAGGATAAAATGCCTGTTTTTACAGACTCCTTTACAAATATATTTAGATAATTTTTAATTGATCTGACAAGATGAAAACCAAAGAAGAAATTGTTAATAACTGGCTCCCAAGATATACAGGCAAATCTCTTGATACTTTCGGTAAATATTTCCTTCTTACCAACTACCTATATTATGTTGAGCTTTTCGCAAAGTGGAATAATGTCCAGGTAGAAGGACGGAATAAAAACATGCCAAGTGCAACTGCAGAAGGGATCACGATCATTAACTTCGGTATGGGAAGTCCCAATGCCGCAACAGCGATGGACCTGCTGAGTGCAATAAGTCCGAATGCGGTACTGTTTCTTGGTAAATGCGGCGGACTGAAAAAGAAGAACACACTTGGGGATCTTATTCTTCCAATCGCTGCCATCAGAAGCGATGGTACTTCGAACGATTATCTTCCGCTTGAGGTACCAGCGCTCCCGGCATTTAAACTTCAGAGTGCAATCTCTGCAGCAATAACCAGGCATAATAAGGAGTACTGGACAGGCACCGTATATACCACAAACAGAAGGGTTTGGGAGTATGATGCCAGGTTTAAGAAATACCTCGTAAAGACCCGGGCTATGGCAATAGATATGGAAACTGCAACTATTTTTACAGTTGGTTTTGCCAATGAAATACCAACAGGAGCGTTGCTTTTGGTTTCAGATCAGCCTATGATTTCGACTGGTATCAAAACGGAAGCCAGCGACCGCCAGGTGACCGATAAATATGTTGAAATGCATCTTATGATCGGATTAGAGGCACTAAGGGAAATAAAGGAGAACGGGATTTCGGTAAAACATCTTAGATTCTGAAAATGGTAGTCAACTACGAAGAAATAATCTCAGATCTTAAAAAACGGATATTTAAGCCACTTTACTTTCTCGCTGGTGAAGAACCATACTATATTGACCTTATCACCGAATACATTGAGGAAAAAGTACTTCCCGATGCCGAAAAAGCATTCAACCAGATCATTATTTATGGGGAAGATACCAGTATACCTGCCATCATAGAGACTGCACGACGTTTCCCGATGATGGCAAGTCATCAGGTTGTTATAATTAAGGAAGCCCAGTCGTTAAAGAAGATTGAGGATCTTATCTTTTATCTTGAGAAACCTCTATTATCAACAATTCTTGTATTCAATTATAAATACAAGGTGATTGATAAAAGGACTAAACTATTCAAAGCCCTTGAGACCCATGCTGTTTACTTTGAGTCAGTAAGGTTGCGCGATTATCAGGTTCCGCCATGGATAGAAAGATATCTTATGACAAAAGGGATTAAGACCGATCCCAGTGCTGCTGCCATGCTTACTGAATTTCTGGGGACTGATCTCCATAAGATTGTAAATGAGCTTAATAAGCTGATAATAACACTCCCGGCAGCAAAACCTGTCATAACAACCTCGTTGATCGAGAAGAATATCGGAATAAGTAAAGATTATAATAATTTTGAGTTACAGAAGGCAGTTGGGGAGAAAAATATACTAAAGGCCAACATGATAGTTCATTATTTTGCCAACAATCCGAAAGACAATCCGATAACTCTGACAATATCATCGCTTTTCGGTTATTTCAGCAAGCTTCTAACTTACCATTATCTCACTGATAAATCGAAAAACAATGTTGCTGCGGTTCTTATGGTCAATCCTTTTTTTGTAAAGGATTATGAAACTTCAGCAATGAAATATAATGTGTCAAAAACAGCACAGATAATCAGCCTGTTACGCACTTACGATATGAAATCAAAGGGTTATGGGGATTTAAGTACTGAGCCAGGGGACTTGCTGAAAGAGCTGGTTTATAAGATACTACACTTCTAATTCATTTCCGGCGATTCCGGGAAATCAGCCCACATACGGTATTTATTTTTAAAGCTTCGGAGTACTCTTTTCCAGCTATCTACCCCTCTGCTGTTCATAATTGTATCTGACGTGACCTTTAAGATAACCCATGAGTTTTCTTTAAGTTCACGTTCCAATTGCCCGGCCGACCAGCCTGAGTAGCCCAGAAAGAATCTTATCTGGCTCTGATTAATTGTGCCTGATTGTATCAAATCTCTGATTGCATCAATATTCCCACCCCAGTAAATATCTCCATCAACCCAGACACTTTTTGGAATCAAATGGCCCAGTTTGTGAATATAATGTAGCGTATCCGGGGCTACTGGTCCTCCCATGTTCAGGTTTTCATTCCAACCTTCAAAACCTGTAACAGCATCGCTTATTTTTATGTCCAGTTTTTTATTGAGAATAAATCCGACCGATCCTTTAGAATTGTGGTCAGTAAGATAGACAATACTGCGGTTGAAGAATGTATCGGGCAGGAAGGGTTCAGAAATAAGTACCTTCCCTTTTTCCGGTATCTTATCTTCAGGCTGTATCGTAAATAAATCGAGTTCTGGTTTCATACCATTTAAATAATATCGACAATTTACAAATTTTTATTATTCAGATATGTTAAAAATGTTAAATGAATTGTAAAAAAATTTAAGTAAAAACTTATTACCAATTAAATAATGTCATATTTTTAACCCGTTTTGTTAATTAGTCTGATGCAAAAAAGTATACTTCGAATAATTGGAAATAAAGCAGTTTTGAATATCCGTGAACGGATGTGTGAAAATGCTGAAGAGTTGCTGGCAAGTGAAAAGTTCAGATTGGTACTGAACCATTGTATTAAACATTTACAATCTAAAAATTCACCTCTTCTGGAAATATATGAGAACGGAAATACAGATGAGAAAGCTACTGATGATCTTGTAAAAACTCTTTTGCTGTTAGTAAAATATGAAAGCAATGTTGTCCCTCATATTTTTGAAAAGTCTTCAATATTTCTGAGAGACTCGCATCTCCTGAATAATTTCGTAGAATACCTTTATGATTACTGGCGCCATTTTGACCGCTTTATTATTAATGACTCCGAAGGGGATCGTCTTGACAAGAGACCATATCGCACTTTTAATGAGACAATTGAGCATCTTACGCACCTTATACGGACAGTCTACCGGCATATCCAGGAAAATATTACAGGCAGCCATCCGAATGTTTACAGGCAGGTTCCTGCCGGAGCTGAAATGGCAGTAATCTCATTACCTAAAGAAATAGCCTATCCTGAGGAGAAATACAGAAAGCTGAATAGCGTACCTGTAATCCGCCAGATACTTATCTATCCTCCGCTGGTTATTCAGCAACCTATGAATAAGCGGACGGGGCAGTTCAAACTGATCCAGCAGAACCCGGTTGATCTGGTGGAATTAAACTCTGAAGATTGGTTATGTTATCCCGCAAAAGTGGGAAAGATGGTCATTATGGTTTATTTCCACCTGTCATTCTTTGAACTGGGTCTTTCGATGTGTAACCTTTTCCAGCTTGCTGATGATATAGATCTGGAGAAAAAACCTGATGCGCTCTTCATATATGGAGTACCAGGCAACGTGCTGGATGGCCTGTCAAAATACCCGACTGTTTTCTGCCATGATGAAGAAAATGACTTGTTTATCGGTGCTATCCCAAACAGGCCTGAATTCGGATATTTCGGCTACCTGAAAAAGATGATACTGACACTTCATAATTCAATAGTTATGAAAGCAGGTAATATGCCATTTCATGGTGCAATGGTGAAGATACTCCTGCAAGGTAATAAGGAAGCTACAATACTGATGATGGGAGATACCGGGGCAGGGAAATCAGAAACTCTGGAAGCATTCCGTGTCCTTGGTGAAAAACATATACGTGAACTTACAATTATTGCAGACGATATGGGATCAATCGAACTTGATCCTGAAGGTAACCCAATAGGTTATGGCACTGAGATAGGTGCATTTCTCCGGTTGGATGACCTGCAACCGGGTTATGCCTTTGGCCATCTCGACAGATCAATAATCATGAATCCCAGCCAGGTAAATGCAAGGATTGTATTCCCTGTAACAAAGTTCGAAACAATAATTCAGGGACATAAAATTGACTATATCCTGTATGCCAATAATTATGAGGAGATAGATAATGAACATCCTGTTATTGAAAGGTTTGATTCTGCAGAATGGGCTCTGGATATTTTCCGTGACGGTGCCGTAATGAGCAAAGGGACAACCACATCCAGCGGTCTTGTTCACTCATATTTTGCCAATATATTCGGACCTCCTGAGTATAAATCGATTCATGAAAACATTGCCGTAAAATACTTCGCATCCTTCTTTAAGAATAATGTTTTTGTTGGACAGATGCGTACAAGGCTTGGGATTCCGGGTTATGAATCAAGCGGTCCACACGAAGCGGCAATGGAATTACTCAAGATTATCGGAGTCTCACCCCCAACCCCCTAAAAGGGGCTGAGCGTTAAGTCTTTGCCCGGTGGGCAAATTTAGCGAAGAGCCAGATTGAGCGGAGGCCTTTCTTATCGGATAGAATCTATAGCCTCCCTTTAGGGGGGATGGGGGCAAAACATATGAAGAACTCTGTGGCTTCAATATTTTTCAGGTACGGCCTCTTTCATCATTGAATAAACCGCATCAAAAATATCTTCAGCACTTGGTTTTGAGAAATAGTCGCCATCGGTTGTGTATGCCGGACGATGTTCCTTTCCTGTAAGGGATTTAGGTGGGCTGTCAAGATAATTCCATCCACCCTGTTTCTCAAGAACTTCCTGCATCATGAAGGCGGTAGTGCCCCCTGGAACATCCTCATCAAGGAATAAAACCCTGCCGGTCTTTTTAATTGAATCCAGTATCATCCTGTTTTTGTCAAAAGGCACAAGAGTTTGAACATCAATCAATTCAACAGAAATGTCATGTGCAGCAAGTTGTTTTACAGCTTCAATTGCGATCTTCACTGTCGATCCATATGTTACCAGAGTTAAATCGCTTCCTTCATTAATTATTTCAGGAATACCCAGCTGGATCTTATACTCTCCGATATTATCCGGCATCTTTTCCTTAAGCCTGTACCCATTAAGGGGTTCAATAACAATTGCAGGATCATTTCCTTCAAGCAGGGTATTATAAAAACCTGCTGCTCTTGTCATATCCCTCGGGGAACAAACATATACCCCTCTGACTGAATTAATAAGCATGCTCATCGGTGATCCTGAATGCCAAATGCCCTCAAGCCGGTGCCCGCGTGTACTTATTATCAGAGGGGCGATCATTCTTCCTACTGTCCTGTAATGAGTCGTTGCCAGGTCATCACTCAGGAGCTGAAGGGCATACATAAGATAGTCGAGATACTGGATTTCAGCGATCGGTCTCATTCCTCTGAGTGCCAATCCAATACCTTGTCCAAGAATTGTTGCCTCCCTGATTCCTGTATCAGTAATCCGTAATTCACCAAATTTTTTCTGTAACCCCTCAAGTGACTGGTTCACCCCTCCAATTTTACCGGAGTCTTCACCGAAAGTAACCAGGAGAGGGTACTTTGAGAATAGTTTATCATAGTTATCTCTGAGGATCTGCCGGCCAGGCACTTCGGGTGAGTTTTCAGAATACCTCGGGGGAACCGGTTTTACATTAAGTACTGATGTTGGTGTTTCGTTATAAAGGAAAGTATCATAGCTTTTTTCTGCATCTTTATAGTTACGCTCCAGCCAACCATGCAGTTCCTCTTTAAGGTTATCGGATTTCAGACAGGTGTCGCATACATTTCTTAATATTTTACGGGCGGCCATAAAGTTGTCTTTCCTGATTGGGGCCAGAACTTTTCTAAGATCTTCATTAATATCATCAACAGTTGCTTCTTTAACCTCCTCGACACATCTGCAGCTGCGATCATCGATTATTTTTACTAATGCATCTCTTTCAATCTTAATCGGGCCCTGGAACATCTCCCACCCTTTTTTTCTCGATTCTTTCGCCTCTTCTTCAGCCTCAGCAGCCAGACTGTCAAGTTCAGCAGAAGATGCAATTCCTTCATTTATAATCCATTCACTCATTTTTTTGATTGGATCAAAGTCCTCTTCCCATTTCAATCTCTCTTCACTTTTATATCTTTCATGCGAACCGGAGGTGGAATGTCCCAAAGGTTGTGTCACATCTTCAATATGAAAAACAACAGGTTTATGATCCCTGCGGCATATCTCGATACCTTTCTCATAAAGTTTAATAAGGCCTTCATAGTCCCATCCTTTAGCTTTAAAAATCAAAATTCCCGGTTTGCCGGGCTCATCTTCAAAACCTTTAAGTATATCAGAAATACTTTCTTTTGTTGTCTGGTATTTTTTTGGAACTGAAATCCCATATCCATCATCATAAACCGAAAGAGCCATTGGAACCTGAAGAACACCTGCCGCATTTATTGTTTCCCAGAAATATCCTTCTGATGTACTTGCATCGCCGATTGATCCGAATGCAACTTCATTCCCCTGCAACGATAGTGTCGTAAATTGGTGAAGATCTTTATTTTGCCTGAAAAGCTTTGATGCATATGCTAATCCCAGTAACCTTGGCATCTGACCCGCAGTAGGTGAGATATCTGAAGATGAGTTTTTTTGTTTTGTAAGATCACGCCATTTACCATCAGGATAAATATTCGGGACTGAAAAATGGTTATTGAATACTCTTCCCCCGCTTCCGGGATTTATATCCCTGTTGGTGTTCCCATAAAGCTGATGAAAAAATTCAAGTGAATTATATAGTCCCATTGCCATCATCCAGGTCTGATCCCTGTAATATCCCGATCGCCAGTCTCCCTCCCGAAATTGTTTTGCCATGGCAATCTGTATTATCTCTTTCCCGTCGCCGAAAATGCCGAATTTTGCTTTCCCTGACAGCACTTCCCGTCGGCCGATAATGCTGAGGTTGCGGCTCAGATTTGCCAGTCTGAAGTCGGAAAGGATACTTTCTTTGTTCAATTTATGATCTGATGGTTTGATATTCTGATCCATATTTGACTGTAATAATTCTTTTATTCTTTCAGAGATTAAACAAACTAAACTGGCGGTTGTTTAATTATAAAATGAAGAAATGATGACTATATTTAAAGACAATTTTTATTTCCCGGCAGGTAGTTGTTATTTGTAAAGATACATTATTATAAAAGAATAACTTACGATGTTTATAAAACTACTGATAATAAGCGCTATACTTCTTCTCTTATCATTTGCCTTTTTTGGAATACGAATGCTGTTAAAGGATAATGGAAGATTTCCGGAAACACATATCAGCAGGAATAAAGAGATGAGAAAACCGGGTATTACGTGTGCTCAGTATACTGATGTGGGGTGCCAACCATCAGATGTTTTTCAAGGTTGCGCCACATGTAGTGAAGGGAGACTGTTGAGGCATTAAGAACTTTCAACCAATTATTATCCTCTTCTATGTATTCTGAAGGCTTCAGTTTTTGGGCTACGGGCAGCAGGCAACAGGGCTTAGTTATTTTCAGTTTCCAAAACATAACTTTTCAGCTTCTCCGAGAACCATGTTTTAAAGTTGCCATTATCATCTGAATAAACAAGAAAGGCCTCAAACTCAGGGTGATTGCGAAGGAACTCAATAGTCTTTTCTTTGCCCATTACCATG
>JBGOZX010000113.1:0-14756 GCA_041480425.1 Bacteroidia bacterium | reverse complement strand
ATTGTGACGTTCCAATGGGAGGTTTATTAATTGATACGCTTGCTCACAATTTCATAAAAGATTGGATATATAATGATAAAGGCTATCTGTATTATGATTTTATGACCAGAGATTTTTTTAAGTTTTTAAGTGAGCAGAATAAAGAACAAAATTATTGGTATGCAATTGGTAGCAACCAGTTAATTTACAGGAAAGGCTTATTTGAAGCTAAAGCAAAAAAGGCATACAATCTTGCCTTGGAAGCAATTGAAGCTTACAATAAAGAATATCATGTAACAGCAAAATCAAAATGGAGAGAAATATATGGAACCAAATTCCCCTCATAAATTAATAGAATCCCAAATTAGGGAAATTTATGGTAGAGTAATTTATACTCACAAGACGCATGAAAAATGTGCAGATGTTCTCAAAGGAAGAAGTGATTATTTGAAGCTTGCTGAAATTATTCTTTCAGCAGCCACAACCACAAGCATTTTAGTAGTATTATTTGGAGAAGGAAAAACTTTTCAATTATTAGCAGCATTATTCTCTACTATCTTACTCGGGTTAACACTGTATTCCAAAGATTTTAACTTGTTGGCGATTGCAGAGAAACACAAACAAGCTGCCTTAAATATCCTTGAAGTTAGAGAAAAGCTATTGTCCTTATTGGTTGATATTAGAATTGGCAATAAAGAAATACGTCAGCTTCAACAATCAAGAGATGATCTAAATGAAAAGCTTATTAATTCATACAGAGGAGCTCCTAAAACAATAAACAAAGCATATGCAATAGCTTCTAAAGCACTTAAAGAAAATGAAGAATTCACTTTCTCGGATGCTGAAATTGATAAGTTTTTACCTGAAAGTTTAAGAAAAATTTAAAATGAATACACCAAGTTTCAAAGAAGACCATATCAGTCAGATAGTTGCTTTGCAGTTATTGCAAACAGCCGATAAAGAAATTCAAGTACTAAAAGCCAAGGCGGAGAAACTGAAAGAGCAGAAAAAGGGGTTAATGCAAGTGTTGCTGATGGGGAAGAAGAGAATTAAAGGATGAAATACTACCTATTCATAGACGAAAGTGGTGATCACGGATTAAGTACTGTTAACCCTGACTTTCCTGTTTTTCTATTGTGTGGTGTTTTAATTGTTGCAGACGAATATAAAAATATTCGGCAATCGTTCAATAAAATCAAGCAAACACTTTGGGGCTGTAAAGAAGTAATTTTTCATAGCCGTGATATTCGAAAGTGCGAAAAGGAATTTTCCGTTCTATTTGATTTGGAAAAGAAAAAGTGGTTTTATGATAATGTAAATACAGCTATAGTTAATCATGCCTTCACAGTGATAGCTTCTGCCATAAAAAAAGAGACTTACATTCAACGGTTCGGCAGATTATCAAATGATGTTTATGAACTGGCTCTGTCTTTTATCATAGAAAGAGCTGTATTCTTTTTGGATGATGTAAAGCAAACAGATAAGGAACTGGAAATAGTTATTGAGAAAAGAGGCAAAAGAGAAGACAAAAATTTAGACGAACATTTCCAACGCTTAATTGCAAGAGGTACCGGAATTGTAACCTCATATAGATTAACAGATTACGCACTTAAAATCACTTTTAAAAGCAAAAAGGAAAACATTAATGGACTACAGTTGGCAGATTTGGTTGCTTACCCAATTGCCCGATATGTAATAATACCAAAAAGAGCCAATCCGGCATATGACATGGTTGAGCAAAAAATTTATTCAAAAAGAGGAAAACGTTATGGTCTTAAAATATTTCCATAAAAAACAGAGAGCTAAACTTACGCTTAGCTCTCTGCCGATCGGGGACACCCCGGTCCAATTTTTTATTTTAAACGCTGATTAGTTGGTTCAGCGTTCGAGACCTTTGTAGATTCCCTACCGAGGGTAAAGAACAAGGTAAAGATAAGAATAAAGTTTTAATAAATGCAAATATAAATTAAAAAAGAAATAGTTTATGTACAGAAAATCAACAAAAGTAAAGAAATGAACACACCAAGTTTCAAAGAAGACCATATCAGTGAGAAAAATAATCATCGATTAAAAATTAAAGCATGAAACAATTTGAAATACTTCTTTATGCCACACCTGAAAGCAGAACCATTATAGAAGTTTTTTTTGAGAATGAAACCTTTTGGCTTTCGCAAAAAAAAATGTCGGAGCTTTTTAATGTAGATGTACGCACTATTAATGAACACCTCAAAAATATCTTTGTAACAGGTGAACTGGAACGAGAGTCAACTATCCGGAAATTCCGGATAGTTCAAAAAGAAGGCAGTCGTGATGTAAGTAGAGATCTTGATTGTTTTAACCTGGATGCCATAATTGCTGTTGGTTACCGGGTAAACTCACACGAAGCTACACGTTTTCGTATTTGGGCTACCAGAACTTTGAAGGAATTTATAATCAAAGGTTTTGTGTTGGATGATGAACGACTGAAACAAGGCAAGCATTTCGGGAAAGATTATTTTGAAGAACTGCTTGAACGCATTCGTGAGATTCGGGCAAGTGAACGCAGGTTCTACCAGAAGATTACCGACATCTATGCCCAATGCAGCATTGATTATGACCCTAAAGCCGAAATCACTTTGCTTTTTTATAAAACGGTGCAGAACAAATTGCATTGGGCAATTACCGGGCATACTGCTGCCGAGATTATTGCAGAAAGAGCAAAAGCCGAAAAGCCAAACATGGGTTTAACCACCTGGAAAAATTCTCCTGATGGAAAAATTATGAAAACCGATACGAGTATTGCAAAAAATTATTTGCAATTAGAGGAAATAGATAAACTCAACCGGATTGTGGTGATGTATCTGGACTATGCAGAAAATCAGGCGAAGCGGCAAATAGCCATGAGCATGAAAGGATGGGTGGAAAAATTAAACGGCTTCTTACAGTTTAATGATTACAAAGTTCTGAAAGATGCAGGAAGAATAAGTCATGAAATTGCATTGCAATTAGCCGAAAAAGAATTTGAAAAATACAGAGTGATTCAGGATGCAAATTTTGTAAGCGATTTTGATAAAGAAGTGAAACATAAAAAACAATTGGAACAAGCTGAAGACGATTTGGACAACGTAATGAAAAAATTGGAAGCCAAAAAACTGAAAGGCAAAAAGTAAAAATAACTATGGAAACCCCAAGTTTCAAAGAAGACCATATAAGTCAGATACCTGCCTTGCAGTTATTGCAAAAGTTGGGTTATATTTATCTCAGTCCGGCAGAAGCCGAAAAATTACGTGGCGGTAAAACGAGTAACGTTTTGCTGGATGATATTCTGCGGAAGTCGTTGAAAGAAATCAATTCAGATAAAAGGATCAGTTCAACAAAAACAACTTATATCAGCGATGCCAATATTGAAAACGGAATTCGTGCATTAAAAGAATTGCCGATGAACGAAGGTTACATTGCCGCCTGCGAAACGGTTTACGACCTTATTACATTGGGAAAAGCATTTGAACAGAATTTTGACGGAGATAAAAAAAGCATAACGCTTCACTACATTGATTGGAACCCTGAAACATTTTTAACCAATAACGTATTTCATATAACCGAAGAATACAACGTAATGCGTAGCAACAGCAAAGAGCATTACCGTCCCGATCTGGTTTTATTCATGAACGGAATTCCCTTGTGTGTGATTGAGTGTAAGCGACCTGATATGAAGGAACCGTTAGTACAAGCAATAAGCCAGCACTTGCGTAGCCAGCAGAAAGACGGTATCCGTGCTTTGTATGTTTATGCACAGTTGATTATGAGTGTTGCTACTCAGGAAGCAGCTTATGCGACCAACGCAACAACTGAAAAATTCTGGTCAAAATGGGAAGAAAAATTCACAACCGATGAAGAAGAAAATAAATACAGAAACGACCTACAGGAATTAAAAAATCAACCTTTATCGATAGAACAGAAAGAGAAATTGTTTAGTGAACGGTTTAAATATGTGAGGCAATATTTTGATGATCTGGAAAAAGAAAATATTCTCCCTACTGTTCAGGATAAGTATCTATTCGGTTTATGCAGACCGGAACGGTTGATGGATATTATTTTCAACTTCATTCTATTCGATAATGGAGAAAAAAAGATTGCACGATACCAACAGTTTTTTGCTGTTAAGAAATCTATGCAACGAATCCTTCAGGTTGATGGAGGAAGGAGAAAAGGCGGAGTGATATGGCACACACAAGGCAGTGGAAAATCACTGACAATGGTAATGCTTGCTCAAGCCATTGCAATGGAAAAATCAATCCGCAATCCAAAAATAGTTCTGGTAACTGACCGGACTGATCTGGATAATCAGATTACAGGCACATTCCGGAAGTGCGGAAAGTTTGTTGAGAATGCTACAACAGGGCAACGATTGGTTGAACTGTTAGAAAGTAAAAGTGATTCGGTGGTTACTACCATCATCAATAAGTTTGTGGCAGCTATGAAAAAAATAACCAGGCCATTGGAAAGCCACGACATTTTTGTTCTTGTTGATGAAGGACACCGGACACAGCATGGCATCTTTAATATTGAGATGCAAAAAGCTTTGCCCAACGCTTGTTTTATTGCAATGACCGGTACTCCACTCTTTAAAAAAGACAAAAATACTGCAGCAAAATTCGGAGGCATTATTGATGCTTATACCGTTGACCAGGCGGTAAAAGATAAGGCAGTTGTACCATTATTGTATGAAGGAAGGCTGGCCAGACAAATTGTTAATGCAAGTCCGCTGGATACATTTTTTGAAATGGTTTCAGAACCATTAACGGAATATCAAAAAGCCGATTTTAAAAAGAAATTCAGTCATGCTGACCAGCTGAATAGTGCTGAACAGAAGATTTATGCTATTGCCTGGAACATCAGCTTGCACTTTCGCGACAACTGGCAGGGCACACCATTCAAGGCACAATTGGTTTGCGATAAAAAAATAAATGCTATCCGTTACAAAGATTTATTAGATGAAATAGGACTGGTATCCACTGAAGTTTTGATTTCTCCATTGGATGAAAGAGAGGGTGAGGAAAGTGCTTATGAAAAATCCACAGATAAAGAAAATCGTTTCTGGAAGAAGATGATGGACGAACATGGCAATTCAAAAACCTATGAAAAGAACATTATCAGCCGTTTCAAAAATCAGAAAGACCCGGAAATAATTGTTGTGGTAGATAAGCTGCTTACAGGTTTTGACGAACCAAGGAACACAGTTTTATATCTCACCAGAAATTTGCGGGGACATAAACTTTTACAGGCAATTGCACGGGTGAATCGTATTTATTCCGATAAAGAATTTGGGTATATTATTGACTATTATGGTGTAATTGAAAATCTGGATGATGCTTTGCAAATGTATTCTTCATTTGAAGATTTTGACAATGATGATTTGATAGGAACTCTTACAAACATCAACGAAGAAATAAAAAAGTTGCCTCAGAAAAATTCGGAGTTGTGGGATCTTTTCAAAACCGTTTCAAACAAACGGGATGCAGAAGCATATCAGTTATTGCTGAAGGATGAAGCGATCCGTGTTTTGTTTTACGATAAGCTGGCAGCATTTGCAAAAGGTTTGAAGCTGGCACTTTCTTCTATACAATTTTATAAAGAGGCAGATGAAAAAACAATTAATCGTTATAAAGAAGATCTGACCATGTATCTGAAACTTCGTGTTGCAGTTGTTGAAAGGTACTCTGATGAAATTGACTACAAACAATACGAAGGACAAATTCAAAAACTGATTGACACACACATCACTACTGATAAAGTAGAAGTAATTACAGAATTGGTAAACATATTCGAAACAGATAAATTTCAGGAGGAAGTTGAGAAGACAATAGGCAAAGCAGCAAAGGCAGATAAGATTGCAAGCAGAACTTCAAAACACATTTCTGAGAAAATGGATGAAGACCCTGCCTTCTACAAAAAGTTTTCGCAGATGTTGCAGGAAACAATTGCGGAGTATGAAGCGAAACGCATTAACGAAGTTCAATACTTAAACAGGGTTCAGGAAATCATGAACAATGTTTTAGCGCACACCGACAGTGATATTCCCGAAGCATTAAAAGACAAAGATGTTGCGAAAGCATTTTATGGCTTAACTGTTGAATCACTCAGCGAAAAAATTCTGGATACTATTGTCAGAAAAGAAATTTCAACACAAACAGCATTAAATATTGACGAATTGATTCAACAAGCTGTTTTGGATAATGGCAAACCAATTATTGACTGGCAATACAAAACGAACATCACCGGAAAACTGCAAATTGAAATTGGAGATTATCTGATTGATGAGGTGAGAGATAAGTACCACATCGTCCTTTCATTTGGTGAGATGGATGACATTGCAAACAAGTGTATTGAGGTTGCTAAGATCCGTTACAAGTAATGACATCATCAATTCAATTCGGTTCAAAGCACATAGATTTTCGTTTGGAATATTCCAATCGGAAATCTCTGGGCATTACTGTTACACCAGACTTATATGTTTTAGTAAAAGCCCCGGTTGACACATCGCTTGAAAAGGTGAAAGATAAACTCAGGAAGAAAGCACCATGGATAATCAAACAACAAAGTTTCTTTCTTTCTTTCCACCCAAAGACCCCTGCTAAAAAATTTATCGGGGGCGAAACACACTTGTATCACGGCAGGCAATACCGTTTAAAAATTGTGCAATGTAAAATTGAATCCGTGAAGCTTAAAGGAAGGTTTATTGAAGTAGCAACAGCTGACAAATCAAGAGTAAAGCAATTAGTCAGCGAATGGTATTTACAAAATGCAAAAATAAAGTTTCAATCCATTGCTCAACCACTAATCGATCAATTTAAGAAGTACAAAATCGAACTCTCATCTATAATACTGCGGGAAATGCCCACTCGTTGGGGGAGCTGCACACCAAAAGGGAAAATTATCCTGAATCCTGAATTGATTAAAGCACCTAAAGGTTGTATTGAATATGTAATCATTCATGAACTCTGCCATTTAGTTTATCACGACCACACACAAAAGTTTATTGACTTACAAACAAAAGAAATGCAGGACTGGGAAAAATGGAAAATGAAATTGGAGAAACTACTTGCATGAAAAGTCAATGCTCAAAACATTTATTCGCTTTTTATAGAATTTTATTGTAATCATGTAAATAATATTATCTTTGCATTTATATTATTAAGAAATGAGTTATAAAACATCGCATAATCATCATTTTCATACTTGCTCTCAGGCGAGGAAATAGTGATATGTGTGTAAAATAAAATATCATAAACCCGTCTGAGCAGATCAGGCGGGTTTTTCATTTCCCAAAGGTTTGCTCAGGCACATCGGAAAAAGTAAAATGAGTGAACTTAAAATTGCGATTCAAAAAACCGGACGATTAAGCGAAAACTCCCGTAAATTACTTGAAGAGTGCGGGATAAAATTCTCAAACGGGGCTAATGTTCTTAAAACCACTGCAGGAAATTTCCCTATTGAAGTTCTTTTCCTGAGAGATGATGATATCCCGCAATATGTGGAACAGCAGGTGACAGATATCGGGATTCTGGGGGAAAATATGGTTTTCGAGAAGAATAAGGATGTCAAAATCCTTGAGCAGCTTGGTTTTGCTCACTGCCGGCTGAGCCTTGCAATCCCGAAAGAAGAAAACTTCCCCGGACCAGAATATTTCAATAACAAGAAAGTCGCAACCAGTTACCCCAGGCTACTCACCGACTATTTAGCCAAAAACAACATTTTTGCCGAGATTGAAGAGATCAGCGGAAGCGTTGAGATAGCTCCGGGGATCGGATTGGCCGATGCAGTCTGTGACATTGTCAGTTCAGGCAGCACTCTGATGACCAATGGATTACGGGAAGTGGTAACCATCCTGAAAAGTCAGGCAGTAATTATTTCAAATAAAAATCTTGACAGCAATAAGCAGGATATCCTGAATAAGCTTCTTTTCAGGATCAGGGCAGTAAAAAATGCTAAAGAGAACAAATATATTCTGCTCAATGCACCGGAAGATGCAATTCCGGCAATCTGCGAAATTCTGCCCGGAATGAAAAGCCCGACTATCCTCCCATTGGTGGAAAAAGGCTGGTGCAGCCTGCACTCAGTTGTAAAGGAAGATGAATTCTGGGAAAGAATCAATCAGTTAAAAAATGCAGGTGCCGAAGGCATCCTGGTGATACCAATCGAAAAAATGATATTATGATGAAAATTATACTTTTTCCACCACGTGATACCTGGGAATCGCTCTGCAAACGTCCTGAAATGGACAGATCTGGTCTCGAAGAAATTGTGAAAAACGTCATCAGCAGAGTAAAACATGATGGCGACAAGGCGCTTTACGGGTACTCTGAAAAATTTGATGGTGTTGTTCCGGAGAGTTTAAAAATATCTCCCTCTGAAATCTCAGGATCAGAAAAACTTGTTCCCGTGAACCTTAAAAATGCAATTAAAATCGCAAAAGATAATATTGAAAAATTTCATTCGGCACAATTAATTGAGGAACAAGTAATTGAAACCATTACAGGGGTTAGATGCTGGAGAAAAAATGTACCGATTGAGAAGGTCGGTTTATATATTCCGGGAGGAACTGCACCACTCTTTTCAACTGTACTTATGTTGGCAACCCCGGCTAAAATAGCCGGATGCAGAGAAATTATATTATGCACCCCGCCTGACAGGGAGGGAAAAGTTAATCCGTTGATTTTGTATGCAGCCCATCTGGCCGGGGTGACCAATATTTACAGAATTGGCGGTGCACAGGCAATTGCAGCAATGGCCTTTGGTACAGAGAGTGTACCAAAAGTCAATAAAATATTTGGTCCGGGGAATCAATATGTTACAAAGGCCAAAGAATTGGTTCAACTTGATGGCATACCTATAGATATACCCGCCGGTCCGAGTGAAGTTCTGGTAATCGCTGATGAAACAGCCAATCCTGAATTCATTGCAGCCGACCTGCTTTCCCAGGCAGAGCACGGAGCTGACAGCCAGGTGATTCTCCTGACAGATAGTTCAGTAATAATTTCCCTGGTAATAGCAGAGATTGAAAAGCAGGTTAAGCTTTTATCCAGGAAGGAGATTGCGCTTAAAGCTCTGGAAACCAGTATTTCAATTCAATTCAGTTCACCGGATGAATGTATTGATTTCAGCAACCTGTATGCTCCGGAACACCTTATTATCGCAACTTTTGATCCGGCTAAACTTGCAGAAAAAGTTATTAATGCAGGATCTGTATTCCTGGGCAAATACAGTTGCGAAAGTGCAGGTGATTACGCGACGGGGACAAACCACACCCTCCCGACAAACGGTTTTGCCAGAAGCTTCAGTGGCGTTTCAACTGATAGTTTTATGAAAAAAATATCTTTCCAGGAAGTTACTGCTGAAGGTCTGAAAAATCTTGGTCCTGTTATCGAGATTATGGCTGAAGCCGAACTCCTGAATGGTCATAAAAATGCTGTTACTATAAGACTTAAAACTTTAAAAAATGTATGATATCGGTAAATTAGTAAGAGACAACGTTAGAACACTTGTCCCTTACTCCTGTGCCAGGGATGAATTTCAGGGAAAGGAAGGGATCTTTATGGATGCCAATGAAAATCCTTTTGGCAACCTTAACAGGTATCCAGATCCTTATCAGAGGGAGCTGAAAATTTCCATCAGCAGGTTTAAAGGGATACCTGTAGAGAATATCTTTCTGGGGAATGGCAGCGATGAAATAATCGATCTCAGTTTCAGGATATTCTGCAAACCCGGGATTGATAAAGCTCTCACTTTCTCCCCTACTTATGGAATGTACGAAGTATCCGCTGCAATAAATGATATCCGGATTATTAAAATTCCGCTGAATAAGAATTTCCAAATTGAGGTTGAGAATGTAACTCCTTTGTTTACAGACCCAAACATCAAACTGTTATTTATCTGTTCACCAAACAATCCGACCGGAAATTCGATGAAGATTTCCGATATTGAATACATCATATCGCATTTCAATGGCATTGTCGTAATTGATGAAGCTTATATTGACTTTTCTGATAAACCATCATTTAATAAAAAAATTGACCGGTATTCCAATCTGATTGTGATGCAGACATTCAGCAAAGCTCTTGGACTGGCCGCAGCAAGGGTTGGTGTAGCTTTTACAAATCCTTCTGTTGTTCGGTATTTTAATAAGTTGAAGCCTCCTTACAATATCAGCACCATCAATCAAAAAGCAGCTTTGATAAAACTTACTCAAATTGAAAAGTCCAAAGATCAGGTCAAAAGAATTAAAAACGAAAGAGCCAGGCTTGCAACTAATCTTAAAAAATTGACTATAATTGAGGAGGTCTATCCTTCGGATGCAAACTTCCTTTTAGTCAGGACCAAAAATGCTGATTTAATTTATACAACGCTGATTGATAATAAAATTATAGTGAGGAACCGAAACAAAATAGTTCCGGATTGCATTCGGATAACTGTCGGAACCAGAAGTGAAAATAATAAACTGATACAGACTTTAAAGAGAGTTAATTTATGAAGAAGGTGCTATTTATTGACAGGGACGGAACGATCATCACCGAACCTGGTGATGAACAGGTTGATAGTATTGAAGAGGTTCAATTTCTTCCGGGAGTTATTTCCGCTCTTTCAAAAATCGTAAAAGAGACTGATTATGAGCTTGTGATGGCGACTAATCAGGATGGACTTGGGACTGATTCGTTTCCGGAAAGTACCTTCTGGCCTGCTCACAATAAAATCCTTCAAATCCTTAAGGGTGAGGGCATAGAGTTTACTGAAATATTTATTGACAGAACCTTTCCGGAAGAGAATGCACCGACCAGGAAGCCCGGCACAGCTATGCTCACACGATATCTTGCACAGGGTGTCGACCTTGAGACTTCATTTGTAATAGGTGACAGGGTGACAGATTTGCAGATGGCCAGAAACCTTGGCTGCAAAGCTATTTTCATCAGTAAAGAAAAAAATCCTTTAGCTCTGTTCAATACAACAGACTGGAACGAAATCTATAAATATCTTAAAGCAATTCCCAGAAAAGTAAACATAGAAAGGAATACCAAGGAGACAGGAATTGTTGTTGAATTGAACCTTGATGGTTCAGGAAAGAGCAATATAAACACCGGAATCTGTTTCTTCGATCACATGCTCGAACAGATAGCCAGGCATGGAGAAATCGATCTTACAGTAAATGCAAAAGGTGATCTTAAGGTTGATGAACATCATACTATTGAAGATGTGGCAATTGCCATTGGTGAAGGGATTTTACATGCTCTCGGAAGTAAAAAAGGAATTGAAAGATATGGCTTTTTATTGCCAATGGATGATTGTCTGGCGCAGGTTGCTCTTGATTTCAGCGGCCGACCATGGCTGGTTTGGGATGTCGGTTTTACCCGCGAAAAAATCGGAGAAATGCCCTCAGAAATGTTCTTTCATTTCTTTAAGTCGTTCAGTGACAGTGCAAAATGTAATCTGAATATTAAAGCAGATGGTGAAAATGAACACCATAAAATTGAAGCTATTTTTAAGGCATTTGCCAAAGCAGTCAGAATGGCTGTAAAAAAGACAGATAATTTTGACTTACCAACTACAAAGGGCAAATTATGATCGCGATTGTGAAATATAATGCCGGTAATATCCTATCAGTACAGAACGCACTCAACCGTCTGGGTTACGATAGTATGGTAACAGATGACAGGGAAGAGATTCAATCTGCAGAGAAAGTAATAATTCCCGGAGTCGGGGAAGCAAGTTCTGCAATGAAATATCTTAAAGAGAAAGGATTGGACCGTTTAATTATCTCCCTGAAACAACCTGTTCTGGGAATCTGCCTGGGATTGCAATTGATGTGCCGGTTTTCGGATGAGGGTAATACCAAATGCCTTGGAATATTTGATGCAATCGTTAAAAAATTTCCTCCCTTCGAAAAAGTTCCCCATATGGGCTGGAACAATTTCTCAGCCCTGAAAGGAAATCTTTTCAAAGGAATAAGGATTGATGATGATGTTTATTATGTCCATAGTTATTATGCTGAAATAACATCGTGTACTTCAGCTATCTGTGACTACGTTTTACCTTTCAGCGCTGCTATGAAAAAGGATAATTTTTATTCTGTCCAGTTTCATCCCGAGAAATCGGCTGATACAGGTGTTAAAATCCTGAAGAACTTTTTAGAGTTATGAGAATTATTGTTGCAATCGACATTATAGGCGGGAAATGTGTCCGGCTTACCAGGGGAGATTATTCGACAAAAAGAATCTACAGCGAAAATCCACTTGAAGTTGCCAGACAGGTTGAGGATCATGGTATAAATTTCATACATCTGGTTGACCTTGACGGCGCAAAGAGCAAGCGGGTAATCAACCAGAAAGTCCTGGAGAACATCGTGGCAAAAACAGCATTAAGCGTTGATTTCGGAGGCGGAATAAGGTCTTATGATGATCTTAAGATAGCTTTTGATTGCGGTGCCAGCCAGGTTACATGCGGAAGCATTTCTGTAACTAATACTTCACTATTCCTTGAATGGCTTGTAAAATGGGGCCCCGAAAAGATAATCCTCGGAGCTGACTGTATCAATCGTAAAGTCGCTACGGAAGGATGGACGGAAAGTACGGATAGAGATATAATCAGCTTTATAAGCAGTTATCGGTTACAAGATATAAAATATGCAATTTGCACTGATGTAGAAAAAGATGGTATGCTTCAGGGACCCTCGATAAATTTGTACAAAGAGATCCTTGAAATACCCGGGCTCAATCTAATTGCCAGTGGCGGGATCTCCTCAGCAAAGGATATTGAGGAACTGAAGGAAATTGGTTGCGAGGGAGCCATTATCGGAAAGGCGTTATATGAAGGGATTCTGAATTTAAAAGAATTGAGCCAGCTATGTTAAAGAAAAGAATTATACCATGTCTGGATATAAAAGACGGAAGAACAGTCAAAGGAGTCAATTTTGTTGATATCCGGGATGCTGGGGACCCGGTGGAACTGGCAAAAATGTATGTTGAACAACGAGCTGATGAGCTGGTTTTCCTTGATATAACCGCCACAATCGAAAAACGGAAAACATTTGCGGAACTTGTCGAAAAAATAGCAGCAGAAATAAATATACCTTTTACCGTTGGAGGCGGTATAGAAACGATTGATGATGTAGCTGTACTTATTAAAGCCGGTGCCGATAAAGTCACTATTAACACATCGGCTGTTAAAAATCCTAAACTCGTATCTGAAATTGCCAGACAGTTTGGGAGCCAGTGTGTTGTTGTTGCTATTGATACCTGTTTTATCAACAGCGAATGGATTGTTTTTATTGATGGCGGACGGACTCCTACAGCCCTCAGGACAGTTGAATGGGCAACCGTTGCAGAAAAACATGGTGCCGGAGAAATACTTCTGACCTCTATGAACACAGATGGTACAAAATCGGGGTACTCTATAGAAATTACCAGGGAGGTCAGCAAACGATTAAATATACCGGTAATCGCATCTGGTGGAGCAGGTTCCATGGAGCACTTTAGAGAAGTTTTTACTAAAACCGCATGCAGTGCCGCCCTGGCAGCAAGTATTTTTCACTTCGGGGAAATTTCAATCCCCGATCTTAAAAAATATTTAACAAATAAAAATATAAATGTAAGATGTTGAAGATTAACCGCCCTCAAACCCCCTAAAGGGGGCCGACCGTTAATAAACTGCCCTGTGGGCAATTTTAGGGAGGCCCCAGTCTGCAGTGATGGCAAAAACTTCCAGAAAATAGCCCCCCTTTAGGGGGGATGGGGGGTAAAACCAAGCTTCAGGGGAATGGGTGATTTTAAAAAATGAATAATAAGAAACAAATTTTAATATGAATATTGATTTCACTAAAGGCAATGGACTGGTTCCTGTAGTTATACAGGATAATGATACTTTGCAGGTGCTTATGGTCGGCTATATGAATGAGGAAGCTTTTAAGAAAACTCGGAATGATGGAAAAATCACATTCTTCAGCAGATCTAAAAACCGGCTCTGGACAAAAGGCGAAACTTCAGGTAACTTCCTGTATGTTAAAGAAATAAAAAATGACTGTGACAATGATTCTTTACTTATTAAAGTAAATCCTGCCGGACCTGTTTGTCACACTGGTAATAAATCATGTTTTAATGATGAGACTTCAAAGGGCTTCATTTATGAACTGGAACAGATTATTAATCAAAGAATTGACGAAAACACCATTAATTCTTATACAAATAAGCTTTTCAGAAAGGGCATAAACAAAGTCGCTCAAAAAGTCGGAGAAGAGGCTGTCGAGTTAGTGATCGAAGCCAAAGATGAGAACATGGAATTATTCAAAAAAGAAGCTGCTGACCTTTTATATCATCTGCTTATTTTATTAAAAGCCAAAGGGACCTGGTTGTCAGAGATTGAAGAAGTGCTTCTCAGACGCCATAAAAAGCAAGGATAAAAATTTCCCATTTGCTTCTTTATATATTTCATGAACTCATCCCCCAGTCCCCTCTGCAAATCCAATGAACTCACCCCCTAATCCCCTCTCTGTTTCACAAAGAGGGAGAACTCATTGTCATAGATTTATTAATTATGCAATTATGAATTAAATTTAATATGACAAAATACAAAATATAATATCTTAATATTCAATAACATATCATCTGTTGATTTCCCCCTCTTTAGGAAGTAGAGAGAGGGGATCAGGGGCATAGCCGTCAACCTAAAAATAATAACGCGTTGATAATGAGCATGTAACTACTTTTTTCCCCATTCCTTTGGAGAACGGGGTTGATTGTTGTAATTTTGCT
>JBGOZX010000112.1:0-14774 GCA_041480425.1 Bacteroidia bacterium | reverse complement strand
GCAGATATTCCTTTGCTTTCAAAATAACGCTGCACACTTTGAGCGCGCCTGTAGCCCAGGGCCTGGTTGTACTCATTGGATCCAATTGCATCGGTGTGGCCCGTGATGCTGAGCCTGGCTTGTGAGTTTTGATTCAGATATGTATTTGATTCATTAAAGTACTTGTCTATCCCTGCATCATAATTGAATTCAGATTTGTCAAATGCAAAGTAGATATTCAGGTTCCCGGGTAATACAGCCTCTTCAGCGGCTAAAGGCTTACGTAAGGTGTCCACAGCAATGGTATCTTTGTTGTTGACCATTTCAATTTGCATAGGTACCGGTTCATTGCATAATCCTTTTATCTTACATACATAGAGATGAGTAGATAATGCAGACCAGCCAAAAAATACAAGAAATCCAATTATCAGAATTTTCATTGGTTTTGATTATTATGTTATAAAAGAATTGAATTCCGTTACCTGATTTGATGAAAATCTTTGGCAAAATGTTAAATCATTCATACATCAGGTTTATTCGATTGACACCAACACAAGTCTATGTGGTGTACCATTAGGGAATAATTCTCCTGATGTTTGAATGATGAATAACCATTACATTACCGATTGTGATTTCTATTTTGGTTACCGTTAGATTGCCTTTGGTTACCCTTAGATTGTTTTTGGCTGCCGTTAGATTGCCAATAACCTTTAGACCAGGATTTACCGTGAGGAGTAGACTTCCATTGACCCGATACATATGTCCTTCCTTGTCTCGGATTCGTCCAATAGCCAGACCTTTGCACGTACATATGGGATTGATTGTTCCAGCCCCAACCGCCTTCTATCCAGATAGAGACATTGCTTGGACGTGGTGGTACGGAATATGACACATAAGCAGGTTCCGTTGCAACATAACCGGCCATACAGGCATTGAAGAATAATCCTATTCCTGCCAAACTGACTAAATAAATGAACTTTTTCAGGTGGCTACAGCCTTTTGTATTAACACTGGTTTCTGCTGCATTCAATAACGGTTCCCGTTTGATAGCGTTTTGAACGTCTTTTTCTAAGTCTTCATTTTTCTTCATCTTTAAACTTTTAATTGAGAAAAAAATTTCACAACACAAAGGTGATTCTATTAATTCCGGGAACTATTACATAACTTTAGGAATAAGTTACATCATTCACACATTATAATAGTGTGTAGCACGTTGTTTTCAGAAACTGCTTATAGGAAGTGAGTGCAGGTATTGCCTGAACGATTCCTGCCTGATATCTTTGCCAATGAAGAAGCTCCGTTACAGTTCTGCAATAATGTAAAGGAGTTCTACTTTTGTTTTCCCTAGCTTATAGCCAAGCATTTCTATCATTTCTTTTTCCTTGCCTTCGCGAAAACACAAATCTTCTTCGATGATAATTGGATATTTTTGTTTGAGTTTTTCTTTTGTTTTATTCCAGTATCCTGTTGAATTAGTATTCATAATGTTGATTTAAGTTTTAGGCGAAGTTTCCTCTGTAAAGATGTTAATCCGTTTACTTTTTAACTTGTTCAGATTCGGATTTCTTCTGTTGCACGTTCTTGTTTTTGTCCGAAGGTTTAACAGCATTCGTTTGCTTTTTACTTCTGTCATTTTTGGAAGTATTTGCATTCTGCTGCTTCACAGCTTGTGACTTATTATTGCTTTTCTGCGGATTTGCAGTATTCTGCTGTTGTCCCTGTCTTTTATTATCAGGTTGATTTGCATTCTGCGGCCTATTTACATTTCGTGGCTGATTAGCAGCATTTCTTTCTGATGGGCGTTTAACATCATTTGTGTTAACTACTCTTGATGGAGCAGGTTTTTGTCCCATTTCATTGTTCCTCACCACTTGCGGCCTGTATATATGCAACTGGCCATTACTCATATCTTGTCCTGGTCTGTCATTTTCGTGAATAGCAACAGGATTGACTCTTCTGCCGGTAATCTGTTGTACGTCCTCTCTTCTTGGACCTGAGACATATGTAGTATTCCGTCTGTTATCAACATAAGCATTATTTATCACCTGGGAATTTCTAATGATCCTGTCGCGAGAATTTCGATTGACATAATAATGGTTGATATCGGGTCTGTCGATATACCTGTCTCTTACGAACATCCAGCGATCGTTGTGACCCCTGTATTCAGGGCCAAAACTAATATTGATACTGATACCCGGTTCCATTGGTGCCCATCCATAATAACCATTGGATCTTCTCCACGTTACCCATGCAGGACCCCATTCATTATCCGGTACCCAGAACCAGCCGTAATTATTATCATAATCCCAACGACCATAATGAAAAGGCGCCCATCCCCAATTGTAATTTGACACCCATGTCCAGCCATAGTCTGTCAGTATCCAATGACCGTTTGACGAATAAGGGAAAAAGTCCTGCCCGGCATCCGGGAACCATACATAACCATAATTGGGATGGTCCACCCATTGACCATAAGGGCTTAACTGATCATAGAAGACCTGGAAACTGACATTACCTTGTTGCGCTGATACCTGTTTGGTAAATATTACTGATGATATTATCACTGCAAGCAATACTCCCAGAATTTTAATTTTTGATTTCATAATGATTAGAATTAAATTATCTGATATTTTAAAAATGTAATTTTTAACAAACAATAACCTGTGGTTAACCTGATTATCTCTTATAAAGCACAAAGTTAGAGTCAATCATTATCCTTTACGTTACATAACTTTATAAAAGAGTTACATAATTCATACATTTTAAAGGAACACCTGACGGGTGAAGGGTGAGTATTTTTTCCCTAATAATAAGGAACTATTGATGGTTTTTCAATTTCAAAATCTCTGAAACCGAAATCAGTTGTTCTAAATGAGTTCATTTTAAAAACATCTTGTCCAATGCCGGGGATTAATGGATAAAATGCAATGGATATTTGAAATGATTTAAAAACCAGGTTTTCATTTTTAATTAAAACGCCCAATCCTAATTGTGAATATACTTTGCTTTTCTTTAACCCGTTCTCGGTATCCCCAATCATACCAAGAGAACAAATAAGAAAGGGTCCAAAATGGAATCCGATTAAATTCCATGGAGCGTATGATTGTGTTTGCAAAGTAAATAACAGGCGTTTAGTACCTGACAATGCCGGACTGTTAAATCCATCCAGTCCATAACCATCATTAAGAGTTAAACTATCGTAAGAGAACCGGTTTGTGCCAATAGTAACCTGAGGTTTTAAAAATTCCCTGAATTTCCATTTCCCAATTTCAAATAACCCTGTAAAATAATTTATACTCGCTGTAAAAATACCCTGTTCGGCACGTGATCCACGAAAGAAAGTTCCGTATTCGAGGTTGGAACTCAGGTATCCCAGTTTGTAATAGTGTCCATAGGAAAAACGCATTCCTAAATACAGCCGCCAGGAATTATTTCTTACCTGATAACCGCCTGTCAATCCATAAACTTTCCCTTCCGGCACATCTTCGATAACACCAAATTTAAAGATATATTTATCCTGAACATATTTCCGGCTTGAAATTCCAATGCCGGCTAAATAAAAATCTTCGTTGGAATAAATATGTGACGTGTCAATAAGAAGTTCTGATGGTTTTTCAGAAAACCGGATACGCAGATATCGTAAAGCCAAGATTAAATTGGTTACACGTTCGTCTTCCTCATTACTTTTTAAAATCCGTATTGCTTTGCCTGCCCAATAATTGTGTGTGTTAAATTTCAAAGTAATAGGAACATAAGTCAGATATATATCCTTCATTGAATCTATTTTACATTGAGTATAAAAAGATGCACCTGCTGCCCACTTTGCCAGTGGAGAAAAAAACGGACGGTTAATAGCTATGCCCCCTAAATAATTTCCGTACCAGTCAATTCCAAAGTGAAAATTTACGTTTACATGGGTGCTACGGATGTTTGGGATAAAATAATTTGTACTTATAGAATCATTTCCAACTGTATAATTTCTCGAATAAGCAGTTCGAAATTCATGACCTAATCCTATAATATTTTCGTCGATCATCGCAACCCTGAATTTTGAAGCTGAAACGGACCCTCCCGGAATCATGCTCCATTTATCCAGTTCACGAATAAAAATATCGACCGAATCTGATTTTCCTCCGGCAGACACAACATAAAAATAAACATCAGTGACATATTTTTGTGCACGGATTAAACGCTCCGACTCTTTTACAAGCAAAGAATTGAACGGGTCATTTTTATGGATAAGCAACAAGTTTCGGATCGCAATACTTTGTGTTTTAATATGGACCTTATTCCCTGCATTTGTAAAAAAATTCCTTTTTGCAACAGTCGTGTCAATGGCCGAGTAACCAAATGGATCCAGGGTAATAATGTCGATATTCCTGATAATTTTCCCTTCAAAAGTCTTATATGGTTTTTGTATCAGTTTTTTATATACTTTCTTTTTTTTAACGGATGTGGCCGGTTTAAAAACCATATGGTACATAAACTTGGTAAACTTACTTCGGCCGGAAAAGGATTCAATAGTCTTATAAAGTTTGGTTGAATCTCTTTTGACAGTAGTTTGTTGTGCAATTGCAAAATCACTTATTGAAATTGAAATAAGAAAAAGCATGAAAATATTTTTGAACCACATTTGCATTTACCGTTTTTTAATATTGAGAGGAAACCATTTTAAAACCGGTGATGTTTTATTTGGAATAAACAGACCCGTTCAAGAGGGAGTGTTGTTTCCCATTTTCTGGATTCATTTCGCTTTGTTTATGAATAATCCTTCTGGAAAGATATGTTAAGTTGCAGTAAAAGAGTTACATAATTCCGATAATAGATTACATAATTTACACATATCCTGAAGGTAAAAACGAAGATCATCTGATTAATAAATGCCTTCCTTTTTTACCTCTGTCATGTAGATTTATTTACTTTCTTCTTAAAAATCTCTTTAATTTTTATTAATGGTGGCATGGTGTCGCCCAATAAAAAGCCCCAGGGTTTTAGAGGTTCAATATGATCGAAAATTAGTTTTACTATGGCAAGCAGTGGTATTGAAAGAAACATACCGGGTATGCCCCATAAAGCATTCCCGATAAATATCACTATTATAGAGAAAAGAGCATTGATTTTTACTTTGGAGGCAACTATTTTGGGGACGATGTAGTTATTGTCTATCAGTTGGATAAAATAAAAGGCTGCCAGAACGTAGATGGCGTACCAGCCTGTCGGTTTGGTGGCCAGAGCAACCATCATAGGCAATGCTACTCCTATAAGTCCCCCGATATATGGAATGACGTTGACCAATGCACTAATAAGGCCAAGCAGGATAGCATAAGGAATTCCAATTATCAAAAGAGCAGTTGTATTTAGTGTTGCCATTATGACAGCTTCAATAACCAGTCCTACAAGATATCTTTGAATAACAGTTTTAATCTGAGTGACTATTTCGCTTACCTGACTCTGGTCGCTTTTGCTAAAGATCCTGTGAACAAACTCAATTAAGATAGGTTGGTAAAATAATATCAAAAAAATGTAAACGGGAAGTAAAAACAATATCACCAATCCATTGCCCAGGATAACAAGTGTTTTCCCTATTGCAGCGCTGCTGGTGTTGATAAGTTCACCCTGGGTTTTTGTAATCCATGCATGAATTTTGTGGGGGTTTATATCGAAATAGCCGGAAGCCCAGGCGATGGTATGATCGATAAACCCGGTAAATTTATCGCCCAGTACAGGTAATGAATCGCTAAACCGGCTTACCTGTGATACTATAAGAGTACCAATCGCAGCAAGAACAAGAAAAGTCAGGAATATAGTAATTAAAATAGCTACTACCCTGTTTATTTTCATCCGTACAAAAAAATTTACAACCGGGTGCAGTACTATGGAAATAATAATTGCAAAAATGACAGGAATGATAATACCCCTAGCAACATACAATATCGTTAACAAAGCAAATAAACCAATGAAAAAAATTGATGCTTTTGTGAATAATGGTAATTTTATTTTATCATCTGTCACGGCTTCTCAGGATTCGCATTTCTTTTGTGAAAAATATGTTGAAAGAGAGACTGGGTTAACGACCTAATCCCGTCAGAATGGCTGGCAACCAGATTTGTAACACCAATCTGCAAAATAGCGCCGAAAAGTTTTCTGAACAGATTCCCTGATGCACCGACAACTATTTTTCTCGAGATAAAACCGGTAGCTAAACCCGTGGCAGTTCCTATGATGTTTTCTATCAGATAGGGCGATGAAGATATATCTTTTATGGAGCTTTTCAGCAGGTTCACAGGCTTTAAACTCTCATAGGTAAGGTGGAATTGGTCTTTCAATAGTTTTTCCTTAACGGCATGCTCAGCTTCCAATAATTGAATGGCGTTCTTAATATCAGCAGTGCAACTAATGTTTTCCATGTGATTTTATTTAATCAGCAGTTTAATGATATAATCAGAGATACGCTTTTTAAGCCATTTATGCATAAAGAAATGCATAATAATCCCTGCAATTCCATAAAAGCCGGCGACAATAAAGAATCCGTAAAATATTTTCCCTAAGATTTCTCCAAGCCAGAAAGCTAATCCCAGGTTTAAAAATATCAGGAAAGAAACAATTAAAATAACTACTATTGAATGAGGTACGAATGAGGAAACGACATCCGATGTTTTATCAATGACTTTAAGCTTTACCAGTTCATAGCTTGTCTTCCCATATTCAGTAGCTCTTTCAAACAGTGATTCAATCAGCTTCGCATTGTCTTCCATAAATTCAGTATTGATTACATTCTATTCACACCAGTGGAATTAATTTTCAGCAGGTTTCAAGATGCCGTTTGAAATGGTCAAAAGGAACACCGTATCTTCCATGGATGTCACGGAGTACTTTATTTTTCATGTTTATCTTTTAATCCCATTTGCAATGATTAATTTACCTTGAAGCCATTTCACCCTGTGGCAGTTTTCATATCTTTTTTAACTTTTTCTGATTTGGCCTTATTCTGTTCAGCGGCATCAGTAACTTCTTCTTTTACTTCTTCAAATTTCTCAGAAATATTGTCAAGGAATTCATTGAACTTTTCTTTTAATGATTCCGTATAATCCTCACCCTTTTTAGATAATTTTTTGCGGGTAACCGAACCTTTATCGGGGGCAAATAAAACCCCTAATAATGCACCGGCAGCAATGCCAGCCAATAAACCTAGTAATACTTTTCCTGTACTCATAATTTTATCTTTTTAATGAAAAGTCCACTCTGAAAAGTTCAATTTGAAGCATATCATTCCTATCCATTTCGTAGTTTATAACTTTCCGCTTTGCCACTTCAAAATGACCTCCCAGAGTGGACGAACTTATTGTTAATAATACAATAATTTTAAAAAATTTTTCTTCCCTGAATGATCCTGAATAATACAGCAATTACTGCGATAACAAGCAGAACGTGGATAATGCCTCCAACGTGGAAGCCCAAAAATCCGATTGCCCAGGCGACGAGCAGGATAACTGCAATTACGTAAAGTAGATTTCCCATGATTTTAGTTTTTAATTATTATTATCAAATTATTTGAAAGTTTTTTCTATTATAATTTTATAGGAATTAACATCTGCATTTTATTCGTATCCGCTTTTTATAATGGTCGAAATCATCTTGAAACGTTCATTGGCTTTTACAGTATTTGATGAATGAGCCGGTATAATAATTGACTGGCCTGTATTAAGCAAATTCGATACTCCGTTAATTATAATCTCAGCTTTACCCGCAATGATCTGTACAAAAGTGTCGAATGGGATTATCTTTTCTGCCAAAGCTTTACCGGCATCAAATGAAACCGCACGGATGCTACCTGTTGTTTTTTGTATAATTGATTTAATAACAACTGAATCAGGAACATATTCAATGATTTCGACAATAATGTGCGCTTTCCCCTTTTTAACCCAGTTTTTTTCCATCTTTTCCATTCTGTTTGACAATTAAATTGTCTTTAATGAAAATCAAAAAGCTGATTTCTCATCCGATCTTTAATAAAGCCGGCTTCATAGAAATATCAAATTACATAACAAAGGTGCAATCCTTTTTTTCGAGAACCGTTACATAATTTTAGAAATAAGTTACATTATTCACACATCACCCAGAGCGAGGCGCCTTTTATGCTTAAGGTTTTTAAAGTGGGTAGGCGTAAGCCCTGTCAATTTCTTAAATTGGTTCGACAGATGTGCTACACTGCTGTAATGCAACTTCCAGGCTATTTCGGTGAGATTGAGCTCATCATAAACTAAAAGCTCTTTTACTTTTTCTATTTTATGGGCCAGGTAAAACTGCTCAATGGTAGTACCTTTAACTTCGGAGAAAAGATTTGCGAGGTATGTGTAATTGTAGTTTAGCTTTTCGGTTAAGTAATCGGAAAGGTTTATTTTGATCTGTTCATCATTATAATGGACAAGTTCAATGATAATCGTCTTTATTTTCTCAATCAGAATACTTTTTTTATTGTCCATTAATTCAAGCCCGGATTGTTTAAGGGCTATGCTCAGACTATCCAGTTGTTCTGCTGAGATTTCTTCCTTGATTACAGCTTCACCCAAATCGACAGTGATGTAATGCAATCCAAGCTTTTCAAGCTCTGATTTCACTACCATCTTGCACCGGATGCAAACCATATTTTGGATGTACAGTTTCAGTATTTATTTTACTTAAATATCCAAAGCCATGATCAAAGTTAAGTGATTTTTTTGTATTAAATGTGCCTGCATTTATTAAAAATGTGTGAATAATGTAAATATTCTCCTGAATTATGTAATGCTAAATATAGCCATTTAAAATAATTTTGTTTAAATTGTTGAAATTAACATAATTACTAAAAAAAGAAAGGAAACTGAAATGAACTATTTGTATTTAATTATTCCGATTGTACTGATATTTTTTGCAGGAATCAGAATTGTAAGACCAACTCATAGAGGTTTAATTGAGAGACTTGGGAAGTACCATAATTTTGCAAATCCCGGATTTCATTGGATTATTCCGATCATTGATAAACTATACCCGGTAAATGTGACCGAACAGATGGTAGATGCACAGCCCCAGGAAATAATCACAAACGATAATCTGAATGCAAGTGTGGATGCACAGGTTTATTTCAGGGTGAAAGCCGATGAGGATAGCGTTAAAGGATCAATTTACAACGTTAATAATTACAGATTGCAGATAGTTAATCTGGCACGCACTACGCTGCGTAATATTATCGGCACTCTCACACTTAAATCGGCCAACAGCGAACGAGGAAAAATTAATTCTGAACTATATAGGACACTTCATAATGAAACCCAGACCTGGGGTATTGAAATTGTCCGGACAGAGTTAAAAGAAATTGACCCGCCAAGTGATGTGCAGGATACTATGAATAAAGTGGTAAAAGCAGAAAATGAAAAAATAGCGGCCATAGACTCTGCTACAGCCGCAGAAACTGTTGCCGATGGCATAAAACGCGCCAAGATTAAAGAAGCTGAAGGTTATAAGCAATCGAAAATATTGCATGCTGAAGGAGAAGCTGAAGCCATTAAACTGGTAAATGAAGCAGCAGATAAATACTTTGTTGGGAATGCCCAATTATTAAGAAAACTGGAAGCTCTAGAAACATCACTGGGGAATAATGCGAAAATTGTGATCCCAACCGGGACCGAACTGGTTAACATTATAGGTGAGATGGCAGGAATAGTGCCTATAGACCTGAAAAAAACAAAGAATACATAGCTGGTTGATCGTGGGAAAACCAGTAGCCTTGACCACCTTTGGCCGGAGTAAATTGACCATCCTTGGCCGGAGTTAAATGCTTGTTGTTAAGTTATGTATGTTAATTGTAATCTAACCGGCTAAATGTGGTCAGGATGACCGGCTTTTACAATATATAGGGGGATTAATAAGAATTAGTTATTTAAAATTAATTATAAAGTTCTCGGTTAAAAAATTCATGTTTACAGAAACTCAACAATATCTACCAGCGATTTCCTTTTTTTTATTAAGGTTTTCTGAAATCCAAGTTTAGGATAACCCAGCGGTGTAATTCCAAATATCAATTGGTTTTCGTCAGGATTAATTACTTTTTTAAGTAATCCGGGATTATAAGCCGCAATCCAGCAAGTTCTAACGCCTTCATTTTCAGCGGCAAGAATAATATGTGTCATGGCAATTGCAACATCAGTTTCAACTGAGTTATAACCATCGTAACTACGATTCCATGCCTGATTTTTTAATCCAAGTGCAACAAGGATGTGTGGAGCGTCCTTCAGCCAATCACGGTTGTAACAAGACTTTACTTTTTCGAGTACAGCAGGTGAAGATATTACTATGAATTTCCATGGCTGGTAGTTACATGCGGAAGGTGCGAGCCTTCCGGCTTCGAGGATTTTTTCCAGAATCTCTTTTGGTACAGGTCGGTTCGGATCATAATTACGAACACTTTCACGGGTACGGATCAGATCAGTATATTCCATTTCTGCTTAATTCCTTGATTATACACGAAAGTTAATGATTATGTTGATAAGTACGAGTCTATAAGAAACATTACTAACGCAATGCGTACTGTACTGAACTGTATTGTATTGTACTGACAAGTATTCTACTCAAGTATTAGTTTATTTATTGTTGTACCTCTGTTTGTAGTAACCTCCACAAAATAAATACCTCTTTGCTGAGTACTTAAATCAATAGATTGCCTTGTTTGATTTATCAATGATGAATAAACTGTTCTTCCAATAATATCGATAATTTCAATCTTCCGGATATTTTCCCCTTCAACAATAAATTGTCCTGCCGATGGATTGGGGTAAATAATAATATGTTCTTGATATTCAGTTTCAGTTACAGCGGTAAGATTTGATTTTAATTTTTTAACACTAATATTATTTAACGTACTATCAATAGAATACCCTGTAACTTTTAACCAGATATTTTTTTCCTCTGATAGAGCTTGGGTATTCCAGTAATAAAAAGTGTCAGCAACATTCGTTATTATTGGTAAAAATGTTTTAAGACTATCAATACTATACTCCAGATCATATTTCAATGGGTTCCCATCATCAGGATTGTTAAGTTTCCATGTTAATAAAGATGAGACATCCCCCAGATTAGTCGTATCTGTTATAGAGATATCAGGGTTTTCATAAGAATGCAATAATTCCACGAAACCAACACCTGTGACATTAGCACCATTAACTGTTCCTGTAACGTTTGTTGAACCTTCGTAAAATCTGAATGGTAAACTGACCTCACAGTTTGAATGCAATGTTGAAACAATAATATCAACATTAAGAATTGAAGAGGTAATCCTCCATTTTTGAGAATAACACCTTACTCTATCTGGCATATAGCTATATTTCAGGCGCACTATTTGAAAGTCTGATGTGGTGTATTGAGTTGTCTCATCAACGTATGCTGAAAGAAGTCTATATTTTAAATTATCTGGTATTTCGTCTTTGACTGTAAAGAGATTAGTAATATTAATATCCATACCATTAGAAAGTTGAATACAGAACCACTCATATTCTTGTCCATTCCAAGGATCAAAAGTACCATATTGCCTGTCAATCCATGATGATCCACTTACATTTTCGGTAATACCATTAAGCGTTATTGTTCCGGTTACTTCATTTTTTGTCTGAGAATAATAATATGTATAATCTGTTGCACCTTCATAAAAATATCCACTATCTGCTAAAATTAGTGGTGGTTTTAATGCATCGTACTCCAGGTTAATTGCTCCGCTGGAAGATACCGCAGATATTTCATACTCAAAAGGCAATGAATTTCCCAGTATATCTGTTTTATTATGCCAGGTTTCAGTTCCACCTGAAAATATCTTAGCTTTAATATTAAGACAATCACTTGCCATAATATTGTAATTGAGTGCTTTAGTTTCAGTATAGAACAAACCCAGGTCATCATCACTTAAATTCAAAATTCTAAATCCATCAAATATACTTAACGGGCTATAAAAGTAACTGAGCATATAACTGTAAGGTTTTCCTGTTGTAATTCCGGTAAGATGCCCACTGGTGTACCACCATTCTATTGGTTCTGACGAATGTCTTCCTTCATCAGCAGGAAAGGATAATAAGCTGCCAGCAGGTGCATAAGGGTATGTCTTCCAGCTTTGAGGAAGAATAGTAATGCTTATCATTAATAACAAATTCAGAGTTATCAGTTTTTTCATTTTGAATATGTTTGGTAACCTCTGCATATAATCCAGATATTTAAATATTCCTTATGCAATACACTTTGATATGTATGTCGTCAGACCAATTTGCACCATTTAAGGTTAAAAGTTAAGGTGTAGTTATTCAAAGATAGTTTAAAGTATTTCATAAATCAATTTCAGATTTTCATTAATGTAATTCTGACTCTTGAAATGGGTGTCTTCAGACAGTTTATTAGTCATAGTCCTCGGAATTAGCTTCGGGGGCTTTTCATTTAATAGACTTGACTTTGGTTTAGACAAAGTGTAACTTTGATAAACTAATTATTAAACTGCAGTTAAATCTAAATTGTCACATATGAAAAAATTAGCAAAGCACATTGGTTTAGGGTTCCTTGTACTTTCAATTATTTTACATTCATGTAAGAAAGATGAAGTACCGACTGTGACAACTTCGGAAATAACTGATATAACTGGAGCTTCAGCTACAAGTGGAGGAACTATAACCGATGAAGGTTCAGGAACGGTACTCGAAAGGGGTGTTTGCTGGAGTACGGAGACACCACCGACAATTACAGACAATAAGACTATAAATGGTTCCGGTGCTGGGACTTTTATAAGTAACATTTCTGAAATGACTATGGCAACAACATATTATGTTAGAGCTTATGCAACAAATGACGCAGGGACTGGTTACGGCATGGCAATATCATTTTCAACACTAAGCACTGAGGAGCTCGTCGTGGACAGATGGAATGTATTTTCTCAGAAGGTTACCGTATATAAAAATAATGTAATAATTCAAGATACCACTGCGTATTATACAGTAGGTGAAATGGCCATTGAGTTTTTAGTTAATGGAATAGGTAATGAATATGAGAATGGCGTTTTAAACGATACTTTTACCTGGTCACAAAATGGAGACAGTCTCGTTGTAATTATTACAGGTCAGGATCCAATATCACTTAAGTGCATAGTAAACGGAGATACGATGACTTTAAACACAGCCATCGAGCTGACTTCTGGCAGTGATGTTTACAGGTTGGTAGAGTATATGGTTTTAAAACGAGATTGATTGTTGATACAATCAAGTTATATTTATATTGCATAGTCTCCTAGCACGAGGACTGTCTCCATCACTGGAGACGTAACGAGACGACCCCGGTGTAAAAGTCGGGGGTTTTTTCATAAATAAAATTGACTTTGGCTTAAACAGGGTGTAACTTTAGTAAAAAAATAGGCGGTCCTTGGTTTATTCAGATAGTCGTAAGTTATTTACAATTGTAGCTCATGGTATTAGAATATATTATTAATAATTAATTAGTTAATAAAATGAAACAACTTTTCACCTTTATTTTTATTATCCTCTTAACACTAGAAGCCTCTGGTCAGATTTATACTGATATCAAGCAGCTAACGAGTATGGGGGTAGATATTCCTCCTCAGGACTTGCTGGGTTTTGGAATAGGTAATTGTGATCTTGAACTTATCAAATCAGCAATTACAAAAGGAGCTGACATTAATTACAAACCTGAAATTAACGGAACCTTTCCACTTTGCTCGGCAATAACCGGGGCAGTTAGTGCGGTCCTCCCGGCTGAAGAAAGTATTATGGCAAATCAGATACGTGACGAAGGATCTGCTGTTTACTCGGGCCGGTCACTTAGTGATTTACGCCGCGACTATATTGCGATCATCAGGTTTCTATTGCAAAAAGGTGCAAAGGCTACTGTTTCGTCTGAATTATCTTTTGAGGATAATCCATTCCTTCTTGCAGCCAAGTGCCATGATATTGAAATCATTAGGATCCTTCTTGATTTCAAAGCCGATCCTAATACCAGGGATTATGCCGGATTTACAGCACTTCATTTATTGGGACTTCCTTATCCTGTTTCCTATCCATATAAAAACTCACCCGAAATCGCAAAATTGTTATTATCAAAAGGAGCTAAGATGACTAAATGTTCAGAAAATGATGATACACCTTTGACATTAGCAAAATCGAGCCTTAATACAATCACTTCAAACGAACTTTCCTGGAAAGATTATCCTTGTTATAATGAACTTGTTAACAGTATTAAAAGCCTGATTGATATTTATAGCAAATTATAGTATAATCTGTTGTATAATCAGAGCATCATCTTAATGTTGCCCTCGGAATCAGCATCCGGGGGCTTTATATTCCTATAAAATGGCAAATACAGAAGTAAGGATCAGAATAAAATTCTACTTCTTTAAAGATGACTTATTCTTTTTTAAACTGACCTAAATGAATAAAAAGAAACAGTACAATTGTTAAAAGGAAACAGCTATTAGCAGCATGAAAAAAGCTTGATATACTTCCTCCAGCAATAGCATGTCCAACAATTAATGAAATTAGTGCAAGTAATAGTAATACACCTCCAGCTACAGCAGAAATCCACTCAAGCCAGTTTAATGCTTTTATTAATGCTTTCATAAATTAAAGTTTAAGTTAGTACTTCTAAATCATGCTTTTATCAAATTTATACCAAAAACTCATATCAATCAATAAATCTTTCAATTAATTGACTTCCCTCGGATCAGCTCCGTGGATTTTTTTTGTCTGATTTATTCAGTTTTGCCCTAATAACAATATGCT
>JBGOZX010000111.1:0-14832 GCA_041480425.1 Bacteroidia bacterium | reverse complement strand
AGTGCATTAGCGGCTGTAATACTTAAGAATACAATTCATTACACTAATAAAATTCTTACGGAAGGCATAACCAAAGAGTCAGGGAACTACCTCTATCTGGCATATCCGATAATTGGGATGTTTCTGACATTATTATTTATAAAATACATTGTCAGAGATAATATTGGCCATGGCATAAGCAGGGTATTGTATGCAATTTCAAAGAAAAAAAGCCGTTTGAGGGCACATAATAACTGGACTTCAATTATTGCAAGCACCCTTACTATAGGCTTTGGAGGGTCAGTTGGCGCTGAGGCGCCAATAGTTCTTACTGGCTCATCAATTGGATCAAGTGTTGGGAGGTTCTTTAAACTTAATTACAGAAATATTACACTTTTAATGGGTTGCGGTGCAGCGGGAGCAGTGGCAGGAATATTTAAAGCACCCATTGCCGGAATTGTGTTCACCCTTGAGATTCTGATGCTTGATCTGACAATCTCTTCGATAGTTCCATTATTGATATCATCTGTAACTGCAGCGACAGTTGCCTATTTTCTGATGGGGGATAAGGTCCTTTTCTCTTTTAACATTACCGAAGCTTTTAATATAAAGAATATCCCGTGGTATATTGTTCTTGGTGTTGTTTCGGGTTTGATCTCCCTCTATTTCTCAAAAATGACTTTATTTCTTGAAGGTTGGTATGAGAAAATCAGGAATTCATTTTTACGACTTGCTGTCGGAGGAATCATTCTTGGAGGATTGATTTATCTGTTTCCCCCCTTTTATGGCGAAGGATATGATACTATAATGGCTCTCCTCCAGGGCAATACCGATATTGTTTTTGGCAATTGTATATTTCAGCAATTTGCAGATAATTACCTGGTTTATATCTTGTTTCTGTTCTGTCTGATAATGCTTAAAGTGATTGCCAGCAGTTCTACAAACGGTGCAGGAGGTGTCGGGGGTATTTTTGCTCCGACACTATTTATCGGAGGGGTCAATGGATTCCTTGTTGCAAGTCTTTTAAACAAATTTGCCCATGTTGATCTTCCGGATAACCGTTTTGTTCTGGTCGGAATGGCAGGTATGATGGCCGGGGTAATGCATGCCCCTCTTACCTCAATCTTCCTTATTGCCGAGATTACCGGTGGCTATGATTTGCTTATTCCGCTAATAATCACTTCAACGGTAGCATTTATCACGACACGAAGCTTTGAACGCCATTCAATTTACCATGTTCAGCTGGCGAAGAGAGGAGAACTAATTACCCATGATAAAGATAAAGCTGTACTGACTTTTATGGACTGGAGGAAGGAGATTGAAACAGATTTATATAAAGTAAAATCGACAGATACGCTTGGTGATCTGATCAAGATTATTTCCAAATCAAAAAGAAACATCTTTCCTGTTGTTGATGAGTATAATATTCTCGAGGGGGTTGTGTCGCTTGATGATGTCAGGGAGATAATGTTCAACAATGAATTATATGAAACAACCTTTATAAGGGACTTGATGACCATACCCCCATCTTATATCGACAAAAAAGAAAATATAGAAACTGTGATGGAAACATTCGGAAAAACAGGTGCATGGAACCTTCCTGTTCTTGATAAGGGATATTATGTGGGTTTTATTTCCAAATCAAGGATTTATTCGACATATCGTGATTTGCTTATACAGTTTTCTGAAGAATAGTTAAATTGTTGTTTTTAAGCACTTTTTTGATTTAATAACAGTATATTTGTCTGTATTAGACGATTATAGATTTCGATGGCAACGAAAAATTTTGTCGTGTTAAGCTCCTCTTAATCAAAAATAAATACAATTTAGATATGGAGAAAGATACTTTAATATTTGACCTTATTGAAAAAGAACGTCAGCGCCAGTTAAATGGTATTGAGTTAATAGCATCGGAAAATTTTGTAAGTCCGCAAGTACTTGAGGCTATGGGATCGGTAATGACAAATAAATATGCTGAAGGGTATCCTGGAAATCGTTATTATGGGGGATGTGAAGTGGTTGATCAGTCAGAGCAGATTGCAATTGACCGGCTGAATCAATTATTTGACGCAGAATATTCAAATGTACAGCCTCATTCAGGAGCTCAGGCAAATATGGCTGTTTTTATGACTGTGCTTAAACCAGGTGATACCTTCATGGGTCTGAACCTGGCACATGGGGGACATTTATCACATGGATCACCTGTTAATTCATCAGGGATTCTTTACCATCCTGTTGCCTATTGTGTTAAAGAGGATACTGGTCTGGTTGATTATGATAGGATGGAGGAGATTGCCCTGGAGGAAAAGCCAAAGATGATAATTGGTGGCGCCTCAGCCTATTCCCGTGAATGGGACTATGAAAGAATGAGGAAGATAGCTGACAGTATCGGAGCAATATTAATGGTCGATATGGCACATCCTGCAGGGCTTATTGCAGCAGGATTACTGAAGAATCCACTCAAATATGCGCATATAGTAACTTCAACAACGCATAAGACTCTAAGAGGACCCAGAGGTGGAGTCATACTGATGGGTAAGGATTTCGTTAATCCATGGGGAATAACATCCCCTAAAGGTGAGTTAAGGATGATGTCGTCACTCCTTAATTCAGCAGTATTTCCCGGTGTTCAGGGTGGTCCGCTGGAACATGTTATTGCTTCAAAAGCAGTATCTTTTGGCGAGGCTCTCGATCCTATGTTCAAAGTATACCAGGTACAGGTCAAAAAGAATGCCTCAGTTATGGCAAATGCTTTTATTAACAAGGGATATAAGGTTATTTCGGGAGGTACCGACAATCACCTCATGCTTATTGATCTCAGAACAAAATTTCCTGATATCTCAGGGAAAAAGGTTGAGAACACACTTGTACTCTCCCATATTACGGCTAACAAAAACATGGTGCCATTTGACAGCCGATCCCCATTCCTGACTTCAGGTCTCAGGGTTGGTACACCGGCCATTACCACCAGAGGTCTTAAGGAAGAACATATGGGAATTATAGTTGACTTTATTGATGAAATAATTTCGAATATTGAAAACGAGACTGTTATTAAACAAGTTGGAGAAAAGGTCACCAGCATGATGAAATCCTTTCCTCTTTTTTCAATGTAATCAGAAAATAGCCGTGTTCCTGTGCTTAACTTAACAATTACTTATTGATTTCTTAATACCGACTTTAGATCAACCATTTTACAGATGAAAAAACAGAAGCTGATTTTTATAGTTGATGACGATCCGTTAATAAACACTTTAGTTAATAAGCGGTTTGCATCAGAAGATTATCTTCTTGAATCATTTGGATACGGGGAGGATTGTCTTAAAGCAATACATAGAAATCCGGATCTTATAATACTTGACTATTACTTTGTTAATGAAAACCGTGAGGTAATGAATGGTTTGGAGGTTTATGACAGAATAAAAGAATTAAAACCAGATACCCCTGTTATTATTCTTTCCGGCCAGGATAAGGGAGAGATTGTTCTTGAACTGGCAAGAAGGGGCATTGATGCCTACGTTATTAAGGACAACAATATTATTGACAACCTGGCTGTTGCAATAAAAGAATTGCTTGAAAGGGATATTTAAGAACTATTTAAGAATAAAATTATAGGTTATTGTTCCCTTTTGAATAACAGGAGCATCAGGTTTGGGATCGAATCGTGCCAGCAGGGCTGCATCTTTTGCAACTTTTAAAAGGTATTCATCAAGTGTTGTGGACCCTTTTGTACCAGGTACTGCCTGTGTCACTTTACCTGATCTGTCAACACTTACCTCGACTACAACCCGTCCTTCGCCCTGGTAATCATATTTTGGAGGTGGAAGAGACTGAGAACCACGTCCCTGGAGATTATAGGAGACCCCCTTATTGCCAAGACCACTGCCATCGCCCCTGACTTTTGAATCAACCGATCCGGATTGTACACCCTGGTTTCCCGGACCTCCTGCCACACCTTCTCCTGTGGAATTTGTCCCGGAGTTTTTAGAGTTCGCAAGAGCATTCTTAGTCCGGTTCATTATATCCGATTGTCTTTTCTGTTCCGCCTCAATCCTTTTTCTTTCAATCTCTTCCTGAGCTTTTCTTATCCTCTCAGCCTCTATTTGTTCCCTTAGTTTTTTGTCAGCTTCTATTTTTTCAAGTCTTTTCTTTTCAGCCTCAGGATCGACTTTCTTGACTTCAGGTGCCTCTTCCGTATTCTGAGTTAGCAATGACTCTCCGGTTTGGGTTTTTACAGGATTTGCCGGCGGTGGAGGTGATACCTCTTCCTGCACAGCAGGTGGTGAAGGTTCAATTAAACCCATACCGGTTTCATCAGTTCCGAAATTCACTAGAATACCTTCTTCCATTTCAGGTGGCTTGGGAGCAGAAAAAGCAATAATAATAAGCAATGCCAGCAATGACAAATGGATCACTGAAGTGCCGACAATTCCTTTCCTTCTTTCGGAAGGAAATTTGCGAAGATCGTTATTTGGGTGAGGTTGCAATTATTAATTTATAATTATTTGCCTGAGCAATATTCATAATTTTGACAGCATTCTCAAAGGGAACACTTTTATCAACGTGGAGCGCAATGTAGGTTTCGGGAGTGGCACCCAGTTTTTGTTTCAGGATTCCCTCCAGATCATCGAAGTTAACCTGTTGTTGTCCGACATAATATTTAAGATCGCTTGTAATTGAAACAGTCATTTGTGGTTTTGCAGAGGTTTGAGTGGACCCTTTTGGCAAAAGCAGTTTAAGAGCTGTAGGATGAACCAGTGTAGAAGTTAACATAAAGAAAATAAGAAGGTTAAAAACAACATCAGTCATCCCGACGGAACTGAAGTTGACACTCACCTTATTTCTTGAAGAGATTGCCATATTAATGTCCTTTTTTTAAGGGTTCATTTAAAATATCCATAAATTCAGTGAGTGTGGCTTCAAGATTGAAAACCACTCTCTCAACCCTGACTACCAGTATGTTGTATGCAAAGTATCCTAATATACCTACAATCAATCCTGCTACGGTGGTGATAAGAGCTGTATAAATCCCATCAGAAAGCAATGAGACTTCAATATTATTTCCTGCCTGAGACATTGCATAGAACGACTTGACCATTCCGATAACAGTTCCCAGGAATCCCAGCATCGGTTCTGCTCCGGTAATTGTAGCAAGTGTTGGGAAGCTTTTTTCCAGTTTGGAAATTTCGAGTTTACCAATATTTTCGATTGCTGTACTAATATCCTGCAGAGGTCTACCTAACCTACTGATACCCTTCTCAATCATTCGTGCAGATGGACTATCAGTTGCCCTGCAAAGAGCCAGAGCTGCTTCCAGCTTTCCATCATGAATATAGTCTTTTATCCTGTTCATGAAATTTGCATCTTCTTTTGTGGCTTTTCTGATCACATAATATCTTTCAATAAAGATATATGCTGCTACAAAAGATAAAAGAATGATAGGAATCATTACCCATCCTCCTTTAATAGTCAGGTCAAGGAGGGTCAGTTTATCACTTACTTTATCAACATTGCCAGGTCCTGTTTGTATAATGAACTGTAAAAATGTCATCTTTTTTCTTTTAATTATTTTAAGTACAAGTTATTATCATCACACGGATTTTTCCACGGGCGAAGATATTAAGAAACGTAAAAATATCATGGTCTATTATGCAGGGTTAATAACAATGTTAAAATATTTATTAACTCTTGTTATTTGACGATTAATTCGTCCTCTTTTTTCATATCAGCTTTATTTTTTTTCTTCAAAAGGTCCGAAAATTTATTAAAATCCTGTTTGAAGAAAAGACCGAAACCCTGGGTGTATGGAACACCCTTACCAGTATAAGGATTATTGAATCTGTTGAATACCTTAAAACGAATTTTTTCGGCAATTTTATATTCAATATCGAAATCCCCAGTGATGGGATTACCATAATTATTGCCAGATCCTCTGACATCAAAATTCCCATTAATCAATACTTTATCGTTCATAAGCTGTGTTGAAAGAGCAACCTGAACCTCCTGGGAATTAATTTCTTTATTTCCGGGTCTGTAAACGAAACCGATATCGAAATCCTTGCTGATCTGTGATAACCAGTTACTCAGCTGATTTGAAAGCATCTCGGTAGTCGTCACAGCCATTGCTGAAGTTCCTGTAGGTGCTGTACTTAAGGACGAAGCGTACGTGGGATCCGAATAGAAACTATTCATAACAAGCAGGTAAAGAAACTGACGGCTCAATTCCTCCTCGGTTGTAATGGCATTTTTCAGGTATGTTCTTGTCCCTTCATCAGCATTCGGAAGATAAATACTGAATCCAACTATTGGATTAAATAGTTTGCCCGATAAATTAAGCTGAGGTTCGACTTGTATTCTTTCACTATATCTTGGATCCTGAAGTATTGGATAAAGTGAAGCTTTTAAGTTTTTATAGGTGGCTTTTAAATCAATTTCGGCATCTTTAACATTTCCGTTAAACATTATCTTACCGCCACTTTCCACATCAAATCTCTTATTTAAAATGTTACCCAGGGTAAAAAGATATTCTCCGTCCTCAATAATATAATCGCCATATATTTTAAAATCACCTTTTCTGTTCAGGTTAATGTTAAGTTTTCCTGATCCGCGTCCTTTAATAACATCACCTGCCTTAGGATCGATGAGGAGCTGAACCTCAGCATCAGGAGTGATCTCAAGATCGAAATTCAGATCGAGTCCGGTTCTGGTAACCGGGACAGGACCTCCATCACCTTTTCTTTCCTCTTCCTTTCCAGTTGTATCTGAATCAACAAAGGTTATAAAAGAATACTCCGATACCGAAAGCCCGGAATTCAGAGGAATGAATAATTTGGTATTCTTACCGGTCTTTGCAGATATGTCAAAAGAGAGCGAATTTGGTCCGCTCTTAATCGTTGCTGTAACGTCTCTTCCGTAGGCTGTACCGTAGAATAATTCATTATCTTTTGCTTGTGTGTTAAGTACCAGACACTCGTTCGTATTTAATATAAGATCTGCAGCGTAATCCTTAAAATACTTGTGATTAATTGAGCCTGAAAGAGTTGCATAATTACCTTTTTCATCTGTCAGCCTGATCTTATTGAATTTAATACCGCTTTTATCAAACCTGATCGTATCATTAAGTTTGTACTTTGTCTGCAGGTAATCAATTTTCATTGATGCATTTTCTGCCATAAGAGCTCCCGTAAGAACAAGTTTATTAATTTCTCCGGTTAAATTTACTTTTCCTGAAACCGTCCCGGTAATATTGGAGGCAAAAAACTTTAATAACGGATTAAGTGCATCAATTGGAAGTTTAGCAGCTTTTGCATTAAGATTGATCCTCTTTGTAACCGGATCATAAAATCCTCCCATATCCAGCATTCTGACACCTTCTAGATTATTGCTGGCGCTTATATCTACTACTTTCCTTGAAGCATTCCAATCTGACTCCAATGATATATCTCCATATTCGCTTCCAAGAAGTGAAAAGCTGTTGATTTTAATATTATTTACGATCAACGGGTTCTTTAAAATATTAGTAAGAAGAATATTACCATTGAGAATGCCTTTTAGTTGAATAGGGAAACTTGAATCATTAGCTTTATTGTTATTTTTTCCAATGTAATTAAGCGGACTAAGATCAATGCCTTTGAATATAAGATGCAATGTATCTTTAGGATTCTCCGAAACGGTACCGTCGATAAGATAATGATTGGCTTTATTCCCTATATAGAGTTTATTAATATTAACTCTATTTGAATCGACAAGAATAGCTGACTGACTGATTTTCCAAAGGTTATTCCTGGTATAAATTTCAGAAGAATCAATTTCGATTTTCAATATAGTCCCTTTACTCTCATCATTACTCTTACTGATTGACCCCCTTGCAATGAAATTCCCTTTGTTCAGCACTTTGTCTTTATTATCCCAATTGAAATCAAAAATAAAATTATCAGGTTTTGTACTGAAACCCGCCGAAAATTCTTTAAGGTCTGATTGCCCGAGGATTGAGAGTGATGAACTGTTCAGATCAGCTGACATTTCTTGTCCTGAAACAGTTGCGGCAACCGATAAGTCCGTTAAAATATTGTTTTTAATATTAAGCGTTTTTGCTATTAAACCAATCCGGATAATACTGTCAGGGAAGATAGCTCCGTTTACAGTGCTTTGTTCCGATAATAAAATACCTGTCCTGAAGAAGTTATTTATTTTATCGGTGTTTTTAAAATTAAGAGTAAAAGTGAAATTGTTTCTTATCTGGTTCTTAACAGGAACGGGAGCAGGAAACCTGGATGGCATAAGTTTAGCAAGTGTTGATTTTAAAACAGTCCTAATTTCTGCAAAATTATAATAACCTCTGAGATCAGCATCAACAAAATCCGTTCTGATGCTTATAGCAGGTTTATTCTTTTCCGTGAAAGTTTTTATTGAAAAGTCATAAAGCTCAAGCTTATTGTTATATTTTCTTAATGTTGAATTCAGTAATTTTATTTCACCATCAAGGTTATCAATATTATTACCTTTAAAATTAGCTGTCAGAAGCATTGACAGGAGTGATGTAGTGTCAGCTTTGTCAAAATTAAGCTTATACAGATTGGCTTCGGCAAGATTCAGGGTAAAGTCAAATTCAGGGAGCACATTGCTGAAATCAAACCTCCCCAGAAGATCAGTCTTTATATTCTTATCGGCTATTTTTATACTCCCATCCCAGGTCTTTTCAGTAAAAACGCCATCCAATGTAACATTCCGGTACACATATTTATTTATCTCAATACTGTCGATTTTACCTGTCAGATTACCATTAAACTTTTCAAATGAAGAAGCATATCCGTCAACATTTGTTTCCATACTGAGCTCCCCAAACATATCATGATTACCTGTTATCTCACCAAGGTCAATGTTGCTCCCCGTAACCAATCCTTTTATCCTGTATATGTTCTTTTCATCCGGACGAAGTGAAATATCGGTACGCAGGTTTCCTATTCCGGTCGTGATCTTTCCATAAGTCACGAAATCAGTTGTAAAACCTGTAAAGCTGCCATCAAATGAGATATTTTCCAGCTTGTACAGAACCTCAGGTACAATAATCCTGCCTTTCCCTGGAATACTTATCTGTTCAATGTCTTTTGCATTGGTTTTAAGGCTATTAACCCCGATGTATATAAAGACATTTTCAATCTTCGGAAGTCCGGAAAAGTCAAAATCGCAATTGAGATAACTATAATCCCTGTAAGTTAACTCAATATTTCGCCCCTTTAGTTCCGAGATGGTTCCAAATACCCTGCCGGATAACCATATCGATTCATATGATCCTTTTAAAAATGGCAGAAAATACTGGAGGTCGGAACTGCTTATCAGAGATTTTTGCAGCAGAATATCAAGTTTTACCTCTTCTGTAAATCTTTTAAAGGAGGTTGAAGAATCAGCTTTAATGCTGATATGATCAGCATTGATTATAGTGCTGTCGCAGTTCAGAAAAACGGTGTTAAAAGCTATATTACGCCCGGCAAGGACGACATTGCTGTTCATACTGTTTACCCTGAAACCACTTGATTCGATGAATCCCAGGTTATTAATGTGGAAATTCGTGGAATCATTTTGTATTTTAATGTCTTCAAGATTACCGTTTATTTCCGAAAGATGGAGATTATTTAAATCGATCATCATTTTGTTTTCGGTACCGGTCTTGTTGATGAGGGAAAATTTTGCGTCTATTATCTTAATCTGATTAATTGAAAATGTGCTTTTAGACTTTTTAGCAGTGCCTTGTGGCGTTGCGAACATATCGAGATACGATGTGAGATTCATCATTCCAGCGGAATCGGTGATCAAAGCAATAAAAGGTTTTGTTAATTCGACCTGTCCAAGTTTAATTATCATGTTTCTAAAGTCCAGCTTCCTGATCCCGGCTGTAATCTTTTGTGAATAAAGCAGGGTATCATTATTCTTATCCTTAATAATCAAATCATTGATTGTTAGCTTATTAAAAAAAGAGTATTCAATTTTCCCAACATTAATTGTTGATTTTATTTCTTTCGAAAAATGACTTGTTATTCTGTTTATTACAAAAGTCTGGACCTCAGGAATGCGAATAATAAGGTATAGAAATGTCGGTACCACTATTATGATACCGGCCATAATGGACAAATACTTAAATGATTTTTTAATACTTTTGAGCATTAAAAGCGGGTTGAAAAATAATATGTCAAAATAACCTAAAATATACGGAAAATCAAAGAATAGATGGCAGTTACCATATTAGCTATAGAATCATCATGTGATGATACCTCTGTTGCAGTGTTAAGGGATGGGTACATTCTTTCAAATCTAATAGCAAACCAGGAAATTCATATGTCTTATGGAGGTGTTGTGCCGGAGCTTGCTTCAAGAGCCCACCAGGCTAATATTGTGCCTGTTACAGACCTGGCTCTCAAAAAGGCCGGTATTAAGATTAATGAGATTAACGCAGTTGCTTTTACACGTGGTCCGGGATTGCTTGGTTCTCTTCTTGTGGGTACCTCTTTTGCAAAAGGATTTGCATTAGCCAGCGGTATACCGTTAATTGAAGTAAACCATCTTCATGCTCATGTGCTTGCTCATTTTATTCTGGAAAAAGAGAAGAAGAACAGGATACCCTCTTTCCCATTTCTTTGTCTGCTGGTTTCCGGGGGTCATACCCGGATAGTTGTTATGAAAAGTCACCTTGAGATGGAGGTTATTGGAAATACAATTGATGATGCGGCAGGTGAAGCTTTTGACAAGTGCGGAAAAATAATAGGTTTTCCTTATCCTGCAGGTCCGTTAATTGATAAACTGGCTGATGAAGGGAATAAGAACGCTTTCAGTTTTTCAAAGCCTTCGGTAAAAGGACTTGATTTCAGTTTCAGTGGATTAAAAACAAGTTTTCTCTATTTTCTCAGAGACAGATTAAAAGATGACCCGGATTTTATCCCAAATAACAAAGCTGATCTTTGTGCATCTCTCCAGCATACAATAGTAAGCATCCTTATTGGAAAACTGGTAAAGGCTTCTATTCATACAGGAATTAAGGAAGTGGGAATTGCAGGCGGAGTATCAGCAAATTCAGGTCTACGGAATGCAATTTTGAAAGAAGGGGAAAAAAGAAAATGGAATCTGTTTATCCCCCCATTCAGTTACACAACAGATAATGCAGCCATGATTGGAATTACAGGATATTATAAGTATCTTAGTGGTGAATTTACCGGTCAGGATGTGATTCCACTTGCCAGATTTTGATCTTAACAGATAAAGTTTTTAAATGAAAAGTACAGATCTGTCATTTCTTGTATTAGATGCAGGCGCGATCCGGGGAATAGCGGCTGCGTTACTGAAAAATAATGGTTATAATGTCGAAATCGTCTGTAAATATGACGAATATGAAGGAGTTAAGGATTTCACCGACAAGAAACTCACCGGAGGTCATTTTAAATCCTGAGGGGATAATTAAGATCAGGGGACGTTCAATTCATGAGAACGTGATTGACTTTTTCAAACCGGTTGAGAATTGGGTAAGTGAATATATAAAAATACCGGCTGATGTTACCTGTGTAGATATTAATCTTGAATATTTTAACAGTGCCAGTGCCAAGGTGTTTGTTCATCTTTTTCAAAAAATCACATATGTCCAGCTGAAGCATAAAAAATTCATTATCAACTGGTATTATGAGGATGGTGATGAAGATATTCTGGAACGTGGTGAGTATTTTTCTTCTATCCTTGATATACCTTTCAATTTTATCAAAATCCCCTTATCTTAATAAATGCCTGTTCGAGATCATTTATTAATGAGTCTGGCTCATCAAGACCTATATAAAATCTGATAAGGTTGTTTGAATAACCTTCTTTTGTTCTCTCCTCATCGAATGACATGGCTGGAAAAACCAGTGACTCATGACCACCCCATGAAACGCCGATTATGAATTGTCTGAGGCTGTTAACAAAAAGCTCTATTTTTTTATTATCAGATACCAATAACTTTACTGAAAAAAGACCTGTTGGTTTAAGCATCTGTCTTACTGCCAGTTCATACTGGGGATGCCTGGGTGACAGCGGATAAAGGACTTCAGCAACCATTGGATGATTTTCAAGATAAGCTACTACCAGTTTGGTTGTTTCAGAAATCCGATCGATCCTGGCGGGAAGAGTTCTTAATCCTCTGAGCATCAGCCATGCATTGAACGGAGAAATTATTCCTCCAAGCCCCAGGTATTCGTTATTGAAGATCCTTAAAATGTTTTCTGATGATCCGCAAATCATTCCGGCAACAATATCACTGTGACCGCCGAGGTATTTGCTGGCAGAGTGGAGTACAATATCTATACCCATTGCAGCAGGAGACTGGGTTAATGGCGAAGAATAGCTATTGTCAATAAGTGTTGTTATGCCTTCTGATTTAGCTATTGCTGCAACTGCTTCAATATCCTGCAATTCAAATGTCAGAGAATTGGGGCTTTCCAGATAGAAGAGCTTCGTATTTTTTCGGAACGCTTTTTTAAAATTATCTGTTTGCCGTCCATCGACAAAAGTTGTTTCAACCCCAAACCTGGTCAGAAACCTGGTCATCAGGATATTTGTCCAGCTGTAATTATTTCTAACACACACTATATGATCACCTGATTTGACAAATGAAATAACGGCTGAAGAGATGGCAGCCATACCACTTGCAAATGCAAGTGCTTCATCGGTCTCTTCAAGAGCAGCAATTTTCTTGCACAGGATATCTATAGTCGGATTATTTCCTCTGGAATAGATGTGACTCTCTTTTTCATTGGCAATTGCCTTTCTTAATGCCTCAACATTCCTGAAAGCAAAATTGCTTGTCTGGAATATGGGAGGAGTGATAGCATTAAAATACTTTTCACGTTCTTCACCAAGATGATTAATTATGTAAGAAATATCTTTCATTTTAAATATAAATTATAATAAGTATCTGGAATCATTAACATTATTAATCTGATTTTGACTGCGTCAAGCTCCGCTTCGCTCCGGTTCTTCATTTGCCCCTTACCCTAAAGCCTGCATGCCGGCAGGCAGGGGAGCGAAGAACCGAACCCCGCTTCAGCGGTGGAGCTCGACGCAGTCAAAATCAATTACTCTCTTCTTCGCTTTCCATCGGCCGCCATGCTTCTACGCTGAAGCTTCAGCGCAAGCGTAAGGCTTGTCGCCTACGCTCCAAAGCTTCAGCGACGGAGCGCCGACGGCGCTGCGCGTAGCTCTGCGCCTTTGCGTAGCCGCTTCGGCGCAGCAAGGTCAGCGAAGCAAATTAGGGGCGGGGCAAATAATTGATTTTCAAGCATACCATATTTTTTGTTAAAGATTGCCGATCGTTATAATTATTTTGATAAAGTGCAATTTTTTCTTTTAAAGAAGAGAAATACAGGTACTCCAAGAAGCAGGAAGCCAAATCCTATTGCCATATGTAATGGTTTGTTGATCATTATATTAATAACAAACCAGGTGTTAATAATTATGAAAATCAATGGCGTGAAAGGGTACCCGAATGTTCTATAAGGTCTTTCAACATTTTTCAACCTTGTTCTGAATATAAATATCCCCGCAGCTGCGAGTGTAAAAAATATCCATTCCACAGATACAGTGTATGTTATGAGATTTTCTAATGTCCCCCAGAATAGCAGAAGAACAATTGACCATACTGATTGAATAATAATTGCATTTACCGGAGTTTTAAAAGTTGGATGCACTTTTGCAATACCCTTGAAGAAGAGTCCATCTGATGCCATTGCATAATAGATACGTGGCGCTGAGAGAGTATAAATACCGATTGTGCCGATTGTGCTTATTGCGATAATTCCTGCAACCAGCATGCCACCAAAAGGCAGGACCGTACTGACTGCTTCTGCAGCAACTTTCCGGGATGAAATGACTGTATCTACCGGAAGAAGCAACATATAACCGGTGTTAACGAGCAGGTAAATCAAAGTTACAACTATGGCACCGGTAATCATAGCAACCGGTACATTCCTGGCAGGGTTTTTTGTTTCACCTGCCAGGAAAGATGCATGCTGCCAACCTCCATATGAAAAGAGTACACCTGTAAGTGCTACACCAAAGCTGGAAAGACCAGCATGGGATGAGGTTGATAAACTTATGCTTTTAAATGATAGATCAGTATTTCCGAAGAAAAATCCAAAACCAATAATTATAAGTATACCCAGTATTTTCAACCCTGTAAAAATATTTGAAAATATCTCACCGAATTTTGCCCTGAATACATTAAGTGTTGTAAGAATGGTGATTGCGATAATACTGGTTAACATTCTCCACGTGTTATCCATAGGAATAAAAAAACTGAGATAATAAGAGAAAGCCAGGGAAAGAACCGCTATCGATCCGGAGGTAATAATAAGAAGATAAGCCCAGCCATAAAGAAAACCAAGCCATCCTCCATACGCCTCCTTGAGGAAAACATAAATTCCTCCCGCCTTAGGAAATATAGAACCCAACTCACCGAATGTGAGAGCTCCTGTCAGTGTTATTATTCCACCAAGAGCCCATACAAGCAAAATGAGTGTTGATGATGGTATCAATCCGGCAATTTGTGATGGAGTGACGAAGATTCCCGAACCTATACATGAACCGATAGCCACCATAATCAGTCCATATAGCGTGAGTTCTTTTGCCAGGTTTGTCATAAATGATTTTTGGGAGATTTTATTATAATCACTGATTAAAAGGTAAGAATCTGATTCTTTTCACGTCCGTAACCCCTGATAAGTATCTTATTATGGTAAACTTCTGCAAAGGCAAAACTGTTGCTGTTTTCAGTCTCAACCATTCCCTTCATGGTAATAAAATTTATCATATTGAAATTGAAGTAATTACCTGCATGGTTGT
>JBGOZX010000110.1:0-14939 GCA_041480425.1 Bacteroidia bacterium | reverse complement strand
TATGTAAATTTAATCATTGAATTGGATATATTAATATTATCAGGATTTTATTAATTTTGTACTATTAATTATTTTAAATACAAGCAAATAAATGACAGACACAAACACAATTACACCGGTTGAACAACCGAAGAAAAAAAGCGCTCCTATTGCCATGATTTTTACAACTGTAATTCTGGCTGCAGCCCTAATTTTTCTGGTTGTTATGTATTTCGATCAGAAAAACAAAATGGTCGAGATGGAAACAGTACTTACACAGGAAAAAGATTCTCTGGCAAATGAATTAAGGCTTATGGTTCATGGTTATGATACATTGAGAACGGACAATGATACCCTTAATGCAAATCTGCAAAAAGAAAGAACAAGGATCGTTCAGTTATTGTCCATTTCTGCAACAAATATTCAGTTGATAAAGAAATACAAGAGCGAGATAACAACGATGAGAGAGATCATGAAAAGCTATATTGTTCAGATCGATTCACTTAATTCACGGAATAAGCAGCTGGTTGCGGAAAATACCGACATCAAGCAACAGATTACTCAGGTTCAAACTACAAATACTGAACTTACTAAGGTAAAGGAAGAATTAAACGCCAAGGTGGAAGTTGCCTCAATCATTCAAGCAAAAGATATAGCTGCTGTCTCTCTGAATAAAAAGAAAAAAGAAACAACGAGGATCAACCTCCTTGACAAGCTTAGGATCTGCTTTACACTTCGTGAAAACCCGATAGCGACAGCAGGTGAAAAAGAAGTATTTATGAGAGTTATAAGACCCGATTCACTCGTAATCACCAGCGGTCCAGATAATCTCTTTGATTATAAAAGCAATAAAATGATTTATTCTGCAAGCCGGCTTGTTGACTATATGAATCAGGATATCGAAATGTGTATATTCCTTGATAATACCGGTGATTTTATAATCGGAAATTATAGTGTCGAACTTTATCTTGAAAATAATATAATCGGTCGTACAACTTTTATCCTTACAAAGAGATAGCTAACCCTCTCCGGGTAGCATAAGCTCTGATATTATGTTGTCGGATATCATTTTACCCTGGTTCGTGAGAACCAGGTTTTTTTTGTCCTGTTTCATAAGACCATAATCAATAAATTTCCCGGCTAAATTCACAATATAATCATAGCCCTCTTTATCAAATGCCCTTTCAACATAATCCAGATCAATGCCCCACATTGTTCTTAATGAGGTCATTATATACTCGTTAAAACGGATCCTGTTATCAAGTTCTTCTCTTTCAAAAGATATATTGCCTGAATTAATAGCCTTTATATATCCTTTCAGATCCTTCATGTTCCATTGCCTTGAATAGCCGTTAAATGAATGTGCCGATGGTCCCAGACCAAGATAACTGATCTGTCTCCAGTAATTTATATTATGAACCGAAAAATATCCAGGCTTCCCGAAATTTGATATTTCATAATGTATATATCCGGCTGACCCGGCTTTTTCTATCAGCATGCTAAACTGTGCGTTGCTTTCATCTTCATCAATTTCGACAATCAAACCCTTTTCTTTCATCTTCCAGAAAACAGTTCCCGGTTCAAAAGTAAGATGGTAAGCTGATAAATGCTTTAATTCATATGAGAATGTAATATCCAGATTTGAAGACCACTCTTTGGTTGTCATTCCTGGTATCCCGTAAATAAGATCTATTGTAACATTTACAAACCCGGCTTTAAGAGTTTCCTCGAGTGCCTGGATGGCCTGAGCAGCATCATGCCGCCTGTTAAGGAATTTAAGATCAGAATCTCTCCATGATTGTATCCCCAGACTTATCCTGTCCACATTAAGCTCTTTAAGACCCAGCAAAAATTCCCGGTTTATATCATCAGGATTTACTTCAATTGTAATTTCACAGTTCTCTTCAATTTTATATAACGCTTTTATGGTATTCAGAACATTACTGATTTCATTTAAGGATAAAACTGACGGAGTACCACCTCCAAAATAAATGGTTGAAATTATTTCACTTCCAAGGTATTCTTTGCGGATAGCTGCCTCTTTTATAAGTGCATTTATAAAAGTCTGGTTATCGGAAGATGTTATAATGTGATAAAAATCACAATAGGAACATAACTTTTTACAAAACGGTATATGGATATAAATGCCTGCCATACTATAAAGTTGCAATTTTTAAATTTATAAAGAAAATATCATTCTTATACCTAAATTTGCACCAAACAAAAAAAATGATCAAAAAGAATATTTTTTCAATTTTAGTTGGCCTGTTGATTGTGTTTTTAAGTCTGACCAGTTCGGGTACTTTTGAAAACAGCAGTCTTTCCGATATTCCTTATATTGATAAAATTGCTCACCTTGGAATGTACTTTCTGTTGATGTCGGTTATCGTATTTGAACACAGAAAATCAATAAAGAATACTGAACAATTATTTTTAATGTCTCTAATTCCATTTTTTTTCGGAATTCTGATGGAAGTTTTCCAATTTATCCTTACCTCCGATCGTAATGCTGATCTTAAAGATGTTCTTTTTAATTCGGCCGGTATTATATTTTCTCTTCTGTTATGGCTGATAATCAAACCATTCTATAAACAGAAAGTCAGATAGAGATCTCCTCAGAATTATTGGCTCTCTTAACAAGGTCTGCTATAGTTGTACTTTGGAATAAAGTGATCAAATTGTTCCTTTGCTTTGAATAATCTTCATGAACAGGGCATGTTTTTTTATCTTTTTCAACGCTTATACATGTTTCATTGTGTATAACACAGCTTGTAAAAAGCTCTTCACCGTCAATTGTTTTCACAATATCCAATAATGTTATTGATTTTGCATCCATCAAAAGAGAAAAACCGCCATGAGGTCCTTTTGAGGAACTGAGGATTTTTTGTTTTGCAAGCTGCTGCAGAATTTTTGCCAGAAAAGGCGTCGGAAGTCCCAGGTCCTCGGAAATTTTCTTTATTCCGATCATGCCCTTTTCATGAGTTTGGCTGGCTATGTAAATCACTGCCCTTATACCATATCTGCATGAGTTTGAAAGCATATTAATACATTTTTAAAGATATCTTGTCAATCCGCCTTTTATGACGCCCATCTTCAAATGGTGTGTTAATAAAAGTTTTTATAATCAGGTATGCTTCCGATTCATTTATGAACCTTCCTGGTAAAGCACATACATTGGCATCGTTATGTGCCCTGGCCAAACGGCTTATTTCTTCATTCCAGCATAGGGCACTTCGTATTCCGGGATGTTTATTTGAGGTCATATTCATTCCATTCCCTGTACCACATATTGAGATTCCAAGATCATAATCTCCTGTTGATACTGCTTTGGCAAGTATATGGCCAAAATCAGGATAGTCATCAGAATTTTCTTCAGAAAAAGGACCCAGATCTTTTACATCTTCTTTTTCTTTGATCAGAAAACTCAAGATCTTTTTTTTCAGGAAATAACCAGCATGATCTGACACTATTGCTATTTTTTTCTTTTCCACCATTTTTGCTTTTATAATATTCAGGAACGGTTAATTCTTTGCAAATTAAAATAATTTATTAAATAAAAGAAAAAAATATGCTTTTATCTTTTATAAAGACATAGAATAAACAAATCTTAAACCTTATTGTTTTATTTCGGGTTTTCAATACTCAATTTTTAATCTTCAAAATAGAAAAAGAAGATTGTTAATAACCTGTAAATATCATATAATTAAAATTCATAAAATCGTGTTTTTTTAACTTTCATATTGTTTTGGATCGGATCCGTAAATTTTTTGTAAAGTTTTTAGAAAATAAAGTCATACTATAAACCAGAAATGAACAGTAAAACTTATACTTTTGTTTTGTTGCCACTATCAACAACAATGTCTTAACAATTGTTAATTATTTAGCTAATTAACTGATTTTCAAAAATGGTATGTTTTTTGAGTTGTTGAAAAAGTGTTTGCCGGATAATGAATATGAAAAAAGAAAGAAAATTCTGTTTTTTATTTCAACACAATTAACAGGATATTATTACCATTATAAGTAGTTAAATATTCAATAATATAAAATATTATGATGTTAAGAAAGAAGCGAAATGATTAGAAAACCAATTTTAAACCCAACAAAAAAGGGAGAGATTGAGTGTGATTAAATCACAAACAGGATGGTAAAGAAACCACATATAGATTATATTTCTGAAATAAAACGGATAAAAGCAGAGAAGAATGCAATTATTCTTGCCCATTATTACCAGACAGGTGATATACAGGATATTGCTGATTTCGTTGGCGACAGCTTAGCATTATCGCAGAAAGCAGCTTCAAATAATGCTGAAATAATTATTTTTGCAGGTGTTAAATTTATGGCTGAGACAGCTAAGATACTTTCACCTGAAAAAAAGGTTCTTCTGCCTGATATAAATGCCGGATGCTCTCTTGCTGATTCATGCAAAGCAGAAGATTTTGAAAAATTCATTAAAGAAAATCCAGGCCGAACAGTAGTTACTTACATAAACACTAATATAGATATAAAAGCATTATCGGATATCATTTGTACCTCATCAAATGCTGTTAATATAATTGAATCACTTCCGGCTGACGAAAAAATAATTTTTGCTCCGGATCGGAATCTTGGAAATTATGTTCTTAATAAAACAGGACGTGATATTGTTATATGGAATGGCACATGCCATGTTCATGAAGAGTTTTCGCTCGAAGCAATTTTAAACTTGAAGAAAGAAAATCCTGATACAAAGATAATTGTTCACCCTGAATGTGAACTTCCGGTTCGAATGGTTGCAGATTTTATTGGTTCTACTTCTGCCTTGCTGCAATTCACAAGAAAAGACAAAGCATTAGGTTATATTGTTGCTACAGAGCCAGGTATTATTCACCAGATGAAAAAGGAAAATCCTTCAAAGATTTATATACCGGTACCTCCAAAAGATTCAACATGTGGCTGCAGTGAATGCAGCTTTATGAAGCTGATAACATTGGAAAAAATTTATTATTGTCTTAGAACTGAGGTCCCTGAGATTTTAATTGATCACGATATTCTGATAAAAGCTCAGAAACCTATAAAAAGAATGATGGAAATATCTAAAAAACTTGGTCTTTAAATCATGAAAAAATTACTAATAATCATTGTTTTTTTATTTACAGGAATATTTGTCTTTGGTCAGGCAGAACAGAATCTGCAAGATGGTTACCATGTGTTTAAATATCCTAATGGAACAGTGTCAGGTGAAGGCATTATTAAAAATGGCAAACCTGAAGGATTCTGGAAAAGTTATTATGTAACAGGAATTATAAAGTCAGAAGGAAAAAGAACAAATTTTCTGCTTGATAGCGTATGGGTATTTTTTGATCAGGCAGGAGATACAACTGAAAAAATAAATTATTTATTTGGAAAGAAGAACGGATATTATTATACATACAAGAAAGATCCGGCAGAGGGCCTTTATTTATGGTCAAAAGAGCTTTTTGCAGGTGACAGGAAGGAAGGAATAGTATTAATCTATTATCCTGATGGTAAAATTCAACAGACAACATCATGTAATGGAGGGAAGAAAGAAGGTTTGTCAAAGGAATTTGACAAAAACGGAAATATTATTACACTCCTCGAATACAACAACGATTTTCTGATCAGCAGGGAAAGAGTAAACAGAACAGATAATAAGGGCTTAAAACAAGGTGTATGGAAAGAATTTTATACAAAAGGAGGGGTGAAATCAGAAAAAACTTTTAAGGACGACCAGTTGCACGGTTATTATAAGGAATATGATAACAGAGGTAACCTGGTACTAACAATGTTATACGATAATGGATCAATTGTAAAATCAAGAGTTGAAGACGAGCCGGATATTGAAATAGAAAATAAATACGATCAGAATAACAAATTAATCTACAGCGGACCTTATCGGAACAAAATTCCTGTTGGTATCCACAGGGAGTACGGACCGGATGGTAAAGTCAGCAATGCCTTTGTTTATAATGATAACGGATTACTATTATCTGAAGGAATAGTGGATGAAGCCGGTAATAGGAATGGAAAATGGAAAGATCTTTTTATAAATGGTAACATTCAGGCTGAAGGACAATTCACTGATAACAGGCGTTCAGGCATATGGAAATTTTATAATATTTTGGAAAAAGTAGAACAAACTGGTTCATTTAACAACGGAAGACCCGATGGATTATGGAAATGGTATTATGATAACGGTACTATACTGAGAGAAGAAGAGTATTTCCAGGGACAACGCGACGGATCTTATACCGAATACTCTGAAACGGGTGATATAATTGCACAGGGTCAGTTTACTGATGGTGAGAAAAATGGGGAATGGAAATACAAATCAGGCGATAATACTGAGGAGGGAAAATATATTGTCGGATTAAAAGATGGTGTATGGAAATCATTCTATCCGGATGGAAAACTCAGGTTTAAAGGGAATTTTATCCAGGGAAATCCGGATGGCCAGCAGACTTATTACTATGAAAACGGTCAAACGAAAGAGGAGCAATACTTTAGAATGGGTATACGCCAGAAAACCTGGAAAAAATTTGATGAAGACGGCAATCCTCTACTTATGATAACTTATAAGGATGATATTGAAATCAGCATAAACGGGGTTAGAATAAATCTTCCCGAAAGTGATGTCAGACTGATAAAATAGTTACTTTGCTTTATGGAAGATAATTTCAATATCAGGAAAGAAAATATTATAGTTGGTGATAAAGAATTCGAAAAACAGCTTCGCCCGTTAAACTTTGCTGACTTTAAAGGACAAAAACAGATTATTGATAATCTGGTTGTCTTTGTGACTGCTGCAAAACAGAGAGGCGAATCACTGGATCATGTACTTTTGCATGGACCGCCGGGTTTGGGAAAAACTACTCTTGCCGCAATAATATCAAATGAAATGCAGGTAAATATGAGGGTTACTTCAGGTCCTGTTCTTGATAAACCAGGTGATCTGGCAGGATTGCTGACAAACCTTCAGGAAGGTGACGTGCTCTTTATTGATGAAATACACAGACTGAGCCCTGTGGTTGAGGAATATCTTTATTCCGCAATGGAAGATTTCCAGATAGATATTATGATCGATAAGGGACCCAGTGCAAGATCCGTTCAGTTAACCCTGAATAATTTCACACTTATAGGTGCAACAACGCGATCAGGTCTTCTTACCAGTCCACTCAGAGCAAGGTTCGGCATTAAATTTCATCTTGAGTATTACGATCATGACGTTCTTACCGGAATAGTAAAAAGATCAGCCGGCATTCTTAATATCAAAATAAATGAAGAAGCCGCTGTTGAAATTGCAAAACGAAGCAGAGGAACACCAAGAATTGCAAACGCCCTGCTAAGACGGATTAGGGATTTTGCCCAGGTAAAGGGAACAGGAAAAATAGATATTGAGATAACAAAATATGGTCTTAAGGCTCTGAATATTGATCAGCAGGGTCTTGATGAAATGGACAACAGAATACTTTCTGTAATAATTGACAAATTTAGTGGCGGACCTGTTGGTTTAAACACAATTTCCACTGCTGTCGGAGAAGAAAGCGGAACTATTGAGGAAGTGTATGAACCATTCCTGATTAAAGAGGGTTACCTGAAAAGAACACCACGGGGAAGAGAAGCTACAGAACACGCCTATAAACATCTCGGAAAACAATTTAACCGGAATATAACAGGAAATCTATTTTGAATTTTAAAACTGTCTTAGCGATATTCTGAAAAGCTAAAACTAATTAAAAACGTTACTTATTTTCTCAAGGCCTTTTGAATTTATTATCTTAATTTTTCTTCCGTTCAGCTCAACAAGTTTATCAGTTTTGAATTCTGATAATAACCTTATTACAGATTCAGTAGCTGTCCCGACTATATTGGCAAGTTCCTCACGGGTAAGAGAGATCTTGAGATAATTCTGTTCGTCAAGACCAAAATCATTGACAAGAAAAATAAGTATCTCAGCAAGTCGTTCTCTTACGGTCTTTTGGGCAATATCGGTAATAAATGAATTTGACTCACCCAACTCATGACAGGCAAATTTCATTAATTCAAGAGCATAATTGGGATTAGTTTTTATAAAAGAAACCAGGATTTCAGATGGGATAAAACAAACCTTGCAATCTTCAATAACTTTTGCAGAAGTGCATGCTACTTCATTGCTGAGAACACTTCGGTATGCAATTATTTCGCCTGCCTTTGCAAACCGGATTATCTGTTCTTTTCCGTCAAATCCGGTTTTATAAACTTTAATTATTCCGCTGTTAATGCAATAAAAACCACTTATCCGGTTACCTTCCTGATAAAGGACATCGCCACGTTTATATTGCCGGAAATCCTTTTCAAAATTGATCGTCTCAACTTCATCAGGAGTAAGATTTTTAAAAATTGAACCGGTCTCAAGGGCACATTTATCACATAGTGGAATATGAATATCATTCTGTTTCATTTCCTTAACTAATTACATCACAAAAATTAACAATACCTGTAATATTATTGTTCAAATTATCCTAAAAAGCTGTTTTAAACTGGTCAAGAAACCTTAAATCATTTTCAAAATAAAGGCGCAAATCATTAACCTGATATTTAAGCATAGCAGCCCTCTCTATCCCCATCCCAAAAGCAAAGCCGGTATATTTTTTACTATCAATATTACATGCTTCAAGTACATTAGGATGAACCATACCACACCCTAAAACTTCAAGCCAACCGGTATATTTGCATACATTACAACCTTTACCATTGCAGATCTTGCAACTTACATCCATTTCAGCCGAAGGTTCGGTGAATGGGAAATATGAGGGTCGTAACCGTATTTCTGTCTCTCTGCCATATAACTCCCTGGCAAAAAATAATAATGTCTGTTTAAGATTGGCAAATGATACATTTTCATCAATATACAATCCTTCTATCTGGTGAAAAATACAATGTGCCCTGGCAGAGATGGCCTCATTGCGGAAAACCCTCCCGGGAGAAATTGTTCGGATGGGTGGTTTCTGACTCTGCATAACTCTTACCTGAACAGAGGATGTGTGTGTACGAAGCAGAATATCCTCGGGATTGGAATCTTCTGCAGATATTCTTGAAATATAGAAAGTATCCTGCATATCCCGGGCAGGATGCTCAGGAGCAAAATTGAGTTTTGTGAATACATGATCATCATCCTCGATTTCAGGACCTTCCGATACAGTAAATCCAATTCTTGAAAAGATGTCGATTATTTCATTCCTTACAAGGGAAATTGGATGACGCGACCCAATCGAATAAGGAAATGCAGGCTTTGTAAGATCATTTTCCTGTGAAACCTCTTCGTTCGACAGAAGCTCTTCCTTAAGGGAATTATATCTCTCCAGGGCTTTTTGTTTTAATTGATTGAGCTTCTGTCCAACCTCTTTTTTTTCATCAGGTGAAATATTTCTGAAATGTTCGAAAAGATCTGAAATAAGACCTTTTTTGCTAAGGTATTTAAGACGAAATGTTTCAAGTTCCTCTGGTGTTTTAACTTTTATATGAGAGACTTCATTAAACAGGCTTTTTATTTTATCACGCATCTGTGTATCATTTAGAATCAGTACTGATTTATTTGCTGACAACTTTCATTTTAGTGATTTTAATATCGGTTAGCGGCGTGTCATTGCCATCTGTCGTTGAAGCAGCAATTCTGTCAACAATATCAAGACCTTCGATTACTTCACCAAAGACAGTATAAGTACCGTCAAGACGGGGAGTTCCACCGATGGTTTTATAAGCATTGATCTGATCTGCAGAAAATTTGTAATCCCCGTTAATAGTAAGGTAATTAAACATTTTCATTGATGCGCGTTCCTGTAATTCACTATCCTGAAGAGGCACTCCTGATAGACGGGCACTGTCAGCAGTTTCTTTTATTAATTTGCTGAAAAGATTTTGCTTAATACTACTATTAATGCGTCCTTCAGCAACCATTAACTCTTCATCGGTATACTTAATACCCTGAACTATATAAAACTGAGTACCTGAAGAACGCATTTCAGGGTTCACATTATTTCCCTCCCGTGCAGCAGCAAGAGCTCCTTTTTTATGAAAATATTCTTTCCGCAATTCAGCAGGTATTGTGTAAGTATGAAGAGTATCCATCTGTTCCTTGGTCAAACCGGTTCTGGTTGCGGGGTCTCCTGCCTGTATCATAAAATCCTTAATTACGCGATGGAATGAGACTCCATCATATAACCCTGAATTAACAAGGTTAATGAAATTATTCCTATGAAGAGGGGTTCCGTCGTAAAGCTTAATTTTTATCTCTCCCATTGTTGTCCTGATTGAAACAATTGTATTTTCATTCCCACCGGGTTCATTACATGAAATAAGAAACAAAAGGGCAGAGAGCGAAAGAAATTGTTTAAAAAATATGTTCATGAAAACTAAAATTTGGTTAATAACGTTCTTCAAATCTGAGTGCAAAGATATTTAACTTTGGCCGATGCGCGATATTATTATTTTTCAAATTGTCCAATTTTTAATGAAACAACCGGAAGCAGTGACAGATTGCTCCTTTAAAACTATATTTGTCAGCAGGTTTTTAAGATGAAAGAGGTAAGAAAACTTGCTGGGCAGACCATGATTTATGGACTTGGGACGATCATCCCACGGTTTCTGCATTATGCGGTTATGACTCCTTTCTATACGAGGATTTTCACTGATACAGGCGATTACGGGATCATTACAGAATTGTATGCCTGGATGGTTCTTCTTCTTGTTATACTTACGTATGGTATGGAAACAGGCTTCTTCAGATTTGCACAAAAAAGAGAAGACTCCGAAAAAGTTTACAGCACTGCAATGATAAGTCTTTTTGCGAGCTCAATGCTGTTTGTCATTCTGGTCAATATATTTATTACCCCTGTCTCAGCCCTTATGAACTATAATAATAATCATGACTACATAAGGATGTTCGCAGGAATTGTGGCAATAGATGCATTTGCAGCAATCCCTTTTGCCAGGCTTAGGAAGGAAAACAGGCCAGTTATCTTCAGTGTTATAAAACTTGTGAATGTATTTTTTACGATTGGTTTGGTAGTATTTCTTCTGAGAATCGCTCCAGGTATCTGGGAAAAAAGTAACGGCTGGTTCAGAACTGCCTATAATCCGGATTATAAAGTCGGATATGTTTTTGTAGCAAACCTGGTTTCCAGCAGTGTCACACTTTTAATGCTGGTTCCTTTTATTGTTAAGACTAAATTCAGATTCGATAGCGGTTTGTGGTACCGAATGGTCAGTTATTCTTTCCCGCTGTTGTTAGCAGGGTTAAGTGGAACAATAAATGATGCGGTGGATAAAATATTATTAAGGAGAATGATAGGTGAAGAAGCAGGACTTTCTACTGTTGGAAAATATGGTGCGGGCTATAAAATCGGAGTACTGATGGCACTTTTTATTCAGATGTTCAGGTTTGCGGCCGAACCATTCTTCTTTGAAAGGGCTAAGCATTCAGATGCAAGGGAAACCTATGCCCATGTAATGAAATATTTTATCATTGTTATGCTATTGATGTTTCTTGGAATTAACCTTTATATATCAGGCTTTCAATATATTGTGGCTTTCAATTATCGTGAGGCAATTATAGTTGTACCAATAATCAGTATGGCATATCTCCTCTACGGAATTTATATTAATCACAGCATATGGTATAAATTAAATGATTTGACAATTTATGCTGTCTATATAACTTTCGTTGGAGCTGTTATTACAATAATTATTAATGTTATTTTTATTCCTGTTTACGGATATATGGCTTCAGCGTGGGCTCATATTGCTTCTTATGGAAGTATGATAATTATATCTTTTATTTTAGCAGAAAAACATTATAAGGTTAATTATGATATGAAACAGTTTATTCCATATTTTTTAATAGCAATCGGGATGGTTATCTTCGGGTCATATTTTAATTATCATAACTTATTTACGGAACTTCTGATAAATACTGGTTTTATATTGATTTTTATTGGATATGCGCAGTATAAAGATAATTTATTAACAGTTTTTTTAAGAAAGACAAAATAATGAAAATCAGGATAATCAATAGATCAAAGCATGGTGTGCCAGAATATAGTACTGAGTTTTCGGCCGGTATGGATTTACGGGCAAACATTGATGAAGACATAATCCTGGAGCCACAGAAAAGAGTATTAGTAAAAACAGGATTATTTCTGGAGTTACCTGTTGGATTTGAGGCCCAGATAAGACCAAGAAGCGGACTGGCAATCAACAAAGGAATAACTGTTTTAAATTCGCCAGGCACTATTGATGCTGATTACAGGGGAGAGATTTGCATAATTCTCGTAAACTTATCGAAGAAAAAATTCGTTATACAGGATGGGGAGAGAATTTGTCAGATGGTAATAGGCCGGCATGAAAGGGCTGAATGGGATGTTGTTGAAGAACTTATTAAAACAGATCGAGGAACGGGAGGTTTTGGTCATACTGGAAAACAATGATTATGAAAAAGGAAATTTCTTTAATATTTATACTTGTTTTTATTGCAATAATTTTGTTTTCATGCAATAAAAGAATTATTCCGGGTCTCAATCCAGGGAAACAGAACAAATCTTATGATGAGGCTGCTTTTAATTATATATATGTAGAAGCAGTTAAGCAAAAAATTATGGGAAATGGAGGTGAAGCACTTAAGTATTTTGAGCAATGTTTAAGTGTAAATCCTTTAAGTGATGCTTCTTATTATCAGATGGCTCAGATTGTCTTAAGTAACGGAGATCTTAAAGGCGGGAAAAAATATGTGACCAGAGCAATTGATTTACGACCTGAAAATATTTGGTATCTGATAATGCTGGCAGGAATTTATTATCAGGAAAAAAATCTGGATAGTGCAATTTACTGTTATGAAAAAGCAGTAAAATATTTTCCGGATAGAGAGGATTTGCAATTATCTCTTGGCAATCTATATACCGAAAATAAAAAGTACGATAAAGCAAGGTCAATCTTTGATAAATTTGATGAGAAGTACGGAGTGAATGAAAGTACTACAATTTCATTGATCAGAAATCTGATGGCTGAAAAAAAGTATAAAGAAGCACTTTCAAAAGTACAGCAGCTTCTGAAACAGAGCCCGGACGAAATTATTAATAATGGTTTACTTGCAGAGATTTACAGGGGCGAAGGGGAAAATGGAAAAGCACTGGAAGTATATAATCAGCTTATTAAACGAAATCCTGATAATCCTCAGATTCAACTATCTCTTTGTGAATTTCTTTTAGTTGAAAAGAATTTTGATGAATTATTATTATTGACCAATACCTTAGTATTAAATAATAAAATCTCAAGGGAAGATAAAGTTTCCCTTTTTGCCAGCTTTCTGGAAAATGTTGATTTGGTGAAGAATCATGCTTCTGAACTGGAATTGGCACTTATGGTTCTGGAAGCAAACTATGAAAATGATGATGTTATAGCTTTATTACGTCCTGAGCTTTTACAGAAAGAGAACAAACTTACAGAAGCAGGTAGCCGGCTGGAGGAAATTATTAAACAAAAACCTGAAAACTATTATGCATGGGAGAAACTTTTGCTCATTTATTACGACATGCATGATTTCCAAAAGCTTCTGGAAAGAGGAGAAGAATGTGCAACAAAATTTAACATGTCATTTTTAGCGAAAATTCTTTATGCAAACGGTGCAATAGAAAACAAAAAATTCTCAATTGCACTTGAAGAACTTCAAAAGGCTAATATATTAGCCGGAGAAAATAAAGAAATGCAACTTCAGGTACTTACTATGAGGGCTGATGTTTATTACAGAATGAAAGATTATTCAAAGTCTTTTGAGGCGTTTGAGGAAGCATTAAAGACAAATAGCGAAGATCTTACAGTATTGAATAATTATGCATATTATCTGGCAGAGCAGAATATGAAGCTTAAAGAAGCAGAGGTAATGGCAAAAAAGGTAATAGAAAAGGAGAAGAATAATACAACATTTCTTGATACATATGCATGGGTACTGTATAAGCGGGGAAAGAACAGAGAGGCTTCAAAAATAATGGAAAGAATAATTAATTCAGGAGTAAAGGATGATGCAGAATGGTATGAACATTTTGGTTATATTCTGAAGAAACAGAGAAAGTGTCGGGAAGCAGCCGAGAAATGGGAAATAGCATTGAAACTGGATAAATCTAAAGAATATCTTATTAAGGAGATAGAGAATTGCAAAAGATAGCATTTATATTATTTGTTTTATCTGTACTTTTTGATGGATGCTCAGTTGTCCGGAAAAGAGAAAACATCGGAATGAAGCCTGAAGAAGAAACTATGGGAACTGATTTTTTAGAATCGGTCAGAAAAAACAATATTTCAAATTACAATTTTTATATCCAAAAAGCAGATATTTCCTTATCTGAAAATGGTAAAATCCAAAGATTTATTGCGAGTATAAAATACAAAATTACTGATACATTGCTTTTAAGCATAAGAACAAAGGTTGGTTTAGAAGCAGTAAGACTATTTATGACAAAGGATACTATTTTTATTAACGACAGGATAAACAAGCATTTTTTATACGGCGATCCTGGATTTATTAATTTAAAATATGGAATTGAGCCCACTTTGTTATATGTTCTGCTGGGGGATTTTATGGCTGAAAATCATGAAGAAAAGGAAATAATTGAATGTTTAAGCGGAATCTATGAGAATGAATTTTTTACAAAAGGGAAAAAGATAGAATATGCAATTGATTGTAAAAAGAAAAAAACGGTTTCAGCATTATTTGAAGATACTTTTGAAACAGAGGGAATTGTGTTATATTTTAGAAACTTCTTTGCACAGGGGTATATTTTATTTCCCGGGATTATTGAAATTGAGAATTCTTCCGGCTCGACAAAAATAAAGATTGAAATTAATAAAGTTGAGATAAACTGGAATGGAAAGATCGAATTTATTCCCGGAAACAAATATGACGTGATTCGATTAAAATGAAAAGAATAATT
>JBGOZX010000109.1:0-14973 GCA_041480425.1 Bacteroidia bacterium | reverse complement strand
GCAAGATGCAGCGGTTTCTGCATCATTTTTAATAATGTATCACGATTATATACGCGTTGATGCTCGGGCAATTTGCTGTTTAAAACAATCTGTCCGGGATAATTTACCTCCCCTTTAAAGTCTTTAAGGTCTGTCCAGGAAGCCTGATAGTGGGTTAGAAACATTGGTTCATAAAAATGAAAGCTCAGTACAATATTGGTATCATTTTTTGGTACTTTCAACTGGTCAAAGGTACTGGCGGATTGCCAGCGGTTCGAGCCGATCACTAAAACACGTTCGGGTTCCCACTGACGGAGGGAATCAACCACGCGTGCAAGTAAACTGTTCCATTGTTCTGCATCATCCGCAACTGGTTCGTTCATAAATTCATAGGCAACCATGGCATTTGGCCACTCATGCAGAAATTGGGAAAGGTCTTTCCATAGAAAAATGAATTTATCCTGTTCTGCAGGTACTGTCCACAATGGTTTTTCTTTTGCATTAAAATGATGGGAACGCAGTATATGCAAATCAACCACCACGCGTAGACCTGCTTTCTGGCACCACTCCAGACTATTTTGGAGCAGGGCAAAAGCATCTTCATGTCGCTTTCCTGTTTCATCCCACATTTGTTCTTCATCGATTGGTAAACGGATATGATCAAAACCAATGGAGTCAATAAAACGGATATCTTTTTCTGTAAAAAATACCTTTCGTTCATCTCCCCTTCGTTCACTTTGCGATAACCAGTGAGCAATGTTTGTACCTCTCATTATGTTGAAAGATTTGTAGGGATATGACTCGATTTTCCTATCCGTTTTGTGGTTCTGACATGCTGTAATTAAAACGCAAACTGTTTGAATTGCAATGAAATAAAGTAATAAACGTTTCATGGAATCGTGATTTTTAAGCAATTTATGATTAAAGTCAGTTAGTCAATTTTCAAAACTCTTTAATACCAGTTAAACCTCAGGTAATTTCCACGGTTCCCTGTAATTTGGTATCAGATAATTGTTGGCATCTATGTCATTTGTAAATTTTGCGCCATCCCAGACTAGTTTTTTCCCAGATCGGTATGCAATATTACCCAGAGCTGAGAATTTGGCGATATGTGCACCGATCTCAACGCTCGCATTGGTATTTGGACTGCGGCTACTGATACAGTCGAGATGATTTTTGACATGGTTCTTCAAACCCTGTCCGGTTCCCTTTTTCAGGGGTACGGCTTCCATGCGGGTTTTCCGGTCAACAACTTCGGGGATTACTTCCCAGCCTTCACGGTCCACAACCAGGGTTCCGTTTTCACCGACAAAACCTAACCCGTGATTACGGCCATAAGCACCATCATTAATACCAATGGCATGATCCCACATAACATTGAATCCGTCGAATTCATAAATTGTCTGTAAACTGTCGGGGGTTTCGCAGGCATCATCAGGATAACCATACTTACCACCCATAGCCATTACGGATTTTGGAGCAGTGACATTCATACCGAACAGAGCATAATCGAGCAGATGAACTCCCCAGTCGGTCATCAGACCACCAGCATAATCCCAGAACCAGCGAAATGTAAAGTGAAAACGGTTTCGGTTAAAAGGTCGATTGGTGGCAGGGCCGAGCCACATATCATAATCAACTCCTGCCGGTACCGGTTCATCCGGCAGCACCGGGATTGAGGGACACCAGCCCTGATATGAAAACACTCTGACAAGCCTTATTTTACCCAGCTTGCCGGAACGGATAAAATTAACTGCATCAAGCCAGTGCGGATCGCTCCTTTGCCACTGACCAACCTGTACAACACTTTTGTATCGTTTAGCAGCGTTTACCATCAAATTACATTCTTCAATAGTTCTTCCAATGGGCTTTTCACAATAAACATCTTTCCCTGCTTCACATGCCGCAATCATCTGCAGACAATGCCAATGGTCAGGGGTTCCCACTATTACAATGTTAATATCTTTGTTGTCGATCAGCTTACGCCAGTCTTTGTACAGGTTTGCAGGCTTTTTCCCACGTATTTTCTCAACATTGGAGGCTCTGCGGTTAAGTACACTTTCGTCAATATCGCACAGAGCAATGCATTCTACCTGAGGATGTTCAAGAAATGCACTCAGGTCACTAAAGCCCATGCCATTGCAACCTATTAGCCCAACATTAATCCTGTCGCTGGCAGAGGAGCCGAACATCTTACCTGATAAAGTGGGTGCCAGACTCAAACCAGCGGCTGTAATTGCAGTGTTCTTCAAAAATACTCGTCGTGTTGCCATAATTAAAAGGAATTTATAAAGAATAATTCTATCTGACTGAGAATCTGTAGATAGTTTGTGATTTAAAAGTTTCACCAGGATTCAGAACAGTAGTCGGGAAATCCGGATGATTCGGACTATCAGGATAGTGACCTGATTCAAGGCATAAGCCCGACCTGAAATTAAATGGCTTTCCTCCGTGACCTATCTTGGTTCCATCCAGGAAATTACCGGTATAAAGCTGCATCCCTGGCTGATCCGTAATAACCTCAAGAACACGTCCGCTTGTCGGCTCATAAACTGTCACATCGACAGGTTCTTTGCTATCCAGCACATAATTATGATCATACCCACGACCGAGGATCAGTTGTTCATAATTTTCACCAATTCTTTCTCCAATAGTGTGAGGTGTAGTAAAATCAAAAGGTGTTCCAGCAACCGGACGAATCTCGCCTGTTGGAATCATAACGGAATCGACAGGAGTGAAAGCCGAAGCTTTGATTACCAGCTCATGATCAAGGACATCGCCATTACCAGCTCCATGCAGATTGAAATAGGCATGGTTAGTTATATTTAGTACTGTTTTTTTATCAGTTGTACATTTATAATCCATAACAATTTCATTGTTGTCTGTCCATGTATAGATTACCTCAACATTCATTGTACCCGGGAAGCCTTCCTCCATATCAGGGCTGACATAGGTGAATTTAACAGCCGGAACTTTACTCTCTTTCAGAACCTCTGTATTCCAGACAACGCTATGCCATCCTTTAGGGCCACCGTGTAGAGTGTTAGGTCCGTTATTCAGAGGGGTATTATATTCAACACCATCCAGGGTGAATTTACCTTTTGCAATCCTGTTGGCATATCTTCCCACGACTGAGCCGAAAGACATATCACCGGCAATTGTACCATCAAAAGTGTCGTAACCGAAAGTAATATTATCCTTTTTCCCGTTTTTATCCGGAACTTCAATCCAGGTTACCTTAGCTCCGAAGTTGGTAAGTCTTATAACATTACCTGCTTTGTTTGTCAGAGTTAAAAGATAGACCTCTTTCCCCTGATGAGTGCCGAAAACTTCTTTTTTAACCATTTCTTTATTTTTTGCTGATTGGTAGCAACCAGTAAATAAAATACCGGCAACAACCAGAATTAGTGATAAAAATAGAATTTTTTTCATCGTTTATAAAGATTAATTTTTGCTAAATTAATAAACTTTCCTGTCAGGAGTTTTATTTTTTCTTATTCTTTTATCCTGAATTGTGATGCCGGCAGTCCTGCACTATTGAATAATGAAGCGACAGCTCCGTTGCGCCAGCAATACCTAACAGATACTGGGTCCCGGATAGCCATGGATGAGACCATAACTTCATTATTGACAATCTTTGCAGATGCTTTGACATATTTACCCTCCTTGCCGGCAATTTCAAATTCTGATAAATTGGTCTCTTTTGCAACTAGTCCTCCTTCGATTTTGTCAAACGAAATTTTTATAACGTTGCCATCTATTGACATTGATTTGTAAACTGGTCCGGAAATTGGAATTTTCATCCCATAGTCTTTTGCCAGCGCCAGGTTTGCCAGTCTTTCCCCAACCTCTTTTTTAAATGGGGGATGGATATTCATGACAGTTGCTATATCTGATGTAACAATCATTCCTGTATTTGGTAACTGAAGTGCTTTCTCCTGTGCTTCACGCAGAAATGCAGATTCTGCTGAATCAACGTTTGAATAGACATAAGGAGCTATCTGAACAAAATAGAAAGGAAAATCCTTTATCCCCCAGGCTTCCCTCCAGTTTTGAATCATAATCGGGAATATCCTGGCATATTGCGCAGCTCTTCCAACATTCCCTTCTCCCTGATACCAGATTGCACCTTTAATCTGAAAGGGAAGAACAGGATTAACCATCCCATTGTATAACACCGTTGGAGTTGTCGGGCCAAGTGACTTTGGTCTTTTTCTTGTAAAAAACTCATTTTTAGAAAGATCGAAAATAAAAAACTTATTGCCAATCAGTTCTGCCACAGGCTGATATTTCCAATCTCCCTCAAGGGGAATAGAGACAGATGCATTACTTTTCAGAGAGAGCTTCATTTTGCCTGGCACACCCCAAATACCTCCACCACCCTGGTTATCCAGAACACGGACAGATATAGTATTATTCCCTTCCTTTATTATCGCTGCAGGAATATTATAATTCCTGTCAACCTGCCAAAAACCGGAAATTTCATTCGATCCGACAAGTTCTCCATTAAAATATGCACGATCCATATCATCGATCGGTCCCAAAGAAAGAACCAGATCTTTTCCTGCCATACTCTGAGGTATTTCAACCGTTTTCCGGAACCAGATGGCTCCGTCAAATTCACCCACAGCGCTTTCAAATTGTTTTGGAAGAGTCATTGCAGGCCATTTACTGTCATTAAATTCAGTAGAAGGGACATTATTATCATTGAAGCTGAGATTCTTCCACTGATCCTCTCCGCCGGGTTTAATCTCAAGTTGCTTATGCTCATTAAGCCATATCTGATATTCATTAAGCAGAAAAGCTGAATCCTTAATTGCATTAATATCGGTCACAAACTCATCGGCGTTTTCAAGAGATCCTGATGATATCCACGATTCAGCCGGAGTTCCGCCCCAGGCAGATTCAATTAATCCGATTGGTACATGCATTTCATCATAAAGCTTCTTTCCAAAGAAATATGCTGTTGCGCTGAATTGCAGAACAGTTGAAGGACTACTCACCTCCCACCTCCCGGTACAATCTTCAAGAGGTTCACCGGATATCTTTCTCTGAACAATAAAAAGACGGATTTCTGGAACCGATGACGATGCAATGGTTTTTGCTGAATGCATTATTGTGTCAACAGGAGGCCAACCGGCAATCGGCATCTCCATGTTCGACTGACCTGAACAAAACCAAACCTCACCTACCAGGACATCTTTAATTGTGATGCTGGTGTCTTTAGCTGATATTGTTATTGTATAAGGACCTCCGGCTCCAGGAGTAGGTAAACTTACTGACCATTTACCATCTTTTCCGGCTTTGGTCTGACCATTAGTGTTCCAGCTGGCAGTAACACTTATTTTTTGACCCTGAGCTGCTTTGCCCCAGATTTTTGCATCTGTTTTTTGTTGCAGCAACATATTGTCACTGATAAGTGAGGGAAGTACTATATTTGAACCTTTCTGACAACTCACCAGGGTCAGAAAGGATAGAAAGAGAAAACCGGTTAACCTCATTGTTTTCAGAATTTTAATATTACACTTAAATTCATTTTGCGCATAATCTGATTGAATTACTGCTACTAAAGCAACCGGAGTGTATAAGTGAATCTGGTTGGTGCAGCATATACGATATACTGAGGGAGAGGTCTTGGACCGCAGCCTGCTGTTCCGACGCCAAGAGTCAGATGGCTGATGCAGAAAACTGTAGCACTGCTCTGGGGAAGGTCAATCCTGTACTCGACCTTATCCATCTCTTCATCGCTATATGGAAGCATTGATACCTGAAGGAGTGTGCTGTCGGATTGCGCCATAATCCCGTTCCCTGATGCGGTGATCACTTTTGCCCAACGAACATCCTCGTGGTTTCCACAATCCATTGGTCTCTCATATGGAGTAAGTTGCTCTTTTACAGTACTTTTATATACACCAACATCGAATCCGCGTTTCCTGTCAGCATAGTTTTCCATCGGGCCGCGACCGAAATAGGAAGCCTGGTCAAATTGCTTATTCAGGAACATCCTCACCCCGATGCGTGCCACAACCTGCTGGGGATTGCTTGAATTAATGCTGTTTTCAGCTTTTATTGAACCGTCGCCGGAAATAGTATAAACTACATCATGGTTAACCATGAAGTTATTTTTACCCTCTGCAAGGAGCTTAACTGTGATAGTTACCGAGGCAGGAGTTTTCTGTTCGGCAGTAACAGACTGTGTTGTCCATTTCAGTTCACGCAGACCTGATGTTACCCAGCTTCTGTCGGCCCACATGTCGTCGTTTTTGTGAGGAGCCCGCCACAAATGGAGCCTGGGACCACCATCTTTGAGAAGCATGTTTATCCCATTTTTTTCAAGACTTGAGAATGTTCCTGCAACCTTGTCAAAAACAACCGTAAAACCTGAACCTTTAACTGTGATCTCCTTATCGTTCTGAACCAGCTTAACCGGACTCAGGGTAATATTTGGTTTAACTGCAAGTGCCTCAACAGGTAGTTGGAATTGCTCTGAAACCAGTTCAAATCCTTTCTTTGCCCAAATCTGATCGTTTGCCAGATCGAATGATACACGCAGGAAATACTCTGCTTCCCCATTTGTTTTTGAAATTTTAAATGGAATTGTTATCAGCGCTTCCTTCCCTGCAGCAATTACAGGTAGTTTTATATCTCCGCGGGAAATCTCGGTACCATTTTCCGATAATGTCCACAAACCGATAAAACCACTAAGGTCAATAAACTGGTATTTATTCTGTATCAGGAACTGACCTTTTGAAAGATCTTCGGCAGATACTTTGATCCACTGATAAACATGTTTCATTTCGGGGTAATGAGGTTTGAGAGAACGGTCGGAAGCCACAACTCCTTTATGAATAAAGTAACGGTCATTCGGAAATTCGCCAAAACCACCACCATAGGCAATAATTGGATGTTTAGGATCACGTCGGTTATATATGCCCTGATCCTGCCATTCCCAGATAGCCCCCCCTAAAAGTTCGGGATATTTATCAAAAAGATCATTGTATTCCCCGATAGCACCCATTGAATTGAACATTGCATGGGCATATTCGCACAGGAAGAATGGCTTTGTAAATGTTGCATCTTTTGCAATACGCTCAACTTCAGCTGGGTTGGTGTACATACGGCTGTCGATATCGGCCGGGTTGTTTGCCCCGATGCCAAAACCTTCATAATGGACAGGTCTGGATGCATCAATCCCTTTTATTGTACTCATGGCAGTTCTAAAGTTTGATCCACCTCTTCCATTCTCATTTCCCAACGACCAGATAATGATTGAAGGATGATTTTTAAAGTTCTCAACGTTTGCCACATTCCTGTCGATGATAGCAGCTTTCATTCTTGGTTCCTCATCAAACCTTCCCATCAGACCATGACATTCAACATTTGCTTCGGCAACCAGGAATATACCGTATTCATCACACAACTCATACCAGCGCGGATCATCTGAATAGTGAGAAGTACGGACAAGGTTGCAGTTCCCCTGTTTGATCAGTTCGAGGTCTCGTATCATCTGCGCCTCAGTAACAGCATGACCAACATCCGGCCAGTTCTCATGACGGTTTACTCCTTTAAGCTTAACCGGGGTACCATTAACAAGAAAAAGTCTGCCTTTTATTTCAACTTCCCTGAAACCTGTGCAGGCCGAGAGTGTTTCAACGGTTTTCTTTCCATCTTTTAAAGTAAGAACTGTCGTATAAAGCCTTGGAGTTTCAGCAGTCCATTTTTCCGGATTTGCAACCTGGAATGTCAGTTTTACATTTGTTTCCCCGCCTGGTTGTAAAGCAGGAACATCACTTTCGACCTGAGCAATAGTAACTGGATTAATACCATCGTATAAGATTGCTGAAATTTTTGTTGCCTTAACAGCTTTGGTTCCATAGTTTTTAACTTTTGCTGTAACTTCAACCCTTGCATCGCGGTACTGATCATCAAGATCTGTTTTAACAAAGAAGTCGCGAATATGCTGTTGCGGAGCGCTCCATACCGTTACATTGCGGAATATACCGCTCAGACGCCACATATCCTGGTCTTCAAGATAAGTACCTGAAGTAAATCTGTAGACTTCAACTGCAACCATGTTTTTGCCAGGTTTCACATACTTTGTAATATCAAACTCGGCAGAATTACGACTGTTTACGCTATACCCGACCTTCACACCGTTAACCCATAGAAAGAATCCGGCATCAACCCCATCGAATGTTAAAAAAATCTGACGGCCTTCCCAGTCTGCAGGAAGGTCAAAGTCACGACGATAACTGCCAACAGGATTGCGTTCCTCATAAGCAGTGAAATTTTTCGGAGGCATGCTCATAACATATGGGAAATCCTTTTTGATTATATAACCCAGATTACGATAATAGGGAGTCCCATAACCAAGTACCTGCCAGTTAGAAGGAACCGGGATCTCTTTCCAGGATGAGATGTCGTATGTTGTTTTATAAAAATCGACGGGACGAGCCTGTGGCCAGGATACCCAGTTGAACTTCCACATGCCGTTCAGACTTCTGCAAAATGAAGAAGCATGTCTGTTGGCAGCCAGAGCCTCGTTAAGGTTTGCATATGGCATAAGAGTTGCGTGGGCGGGCTCTTTATTAATACCTATGCACTCCGGATTTTCAATCTCTGGTGGTACCGGAGCTCCGCCTAAAGAATCTCCGGGGGATATCTTCTGAGAATAGCCAGAGAGTCCGGCCATAAAAAGAGCTATAAAACTCAAAACAAAGAATAAACGGTTTTTCATTTCTATTAATGATTAAATAAGTGAGAATAGAATATCAAAAAAACAATTATAAAGTTACCTGTAAAAAGTCATTTTGAATTAAGAACTGATAGTTAAAAGAAGTTAATCTTTTGTCCGGATCACCTGACTTTAATCTGTGGATCAATGTGCCTTTCAATAATTTCCAGGCACATCCGGCTATTGTGGTATGGGCATTTCCAGAATCCGGCCTTATCATCTTTCAGATTCGGCTGCAGGTTTTTATCAACGCTCCAGAACCATTCCCCGTTTTGCCTGTCAACAAGGTGATCAGAAATGAATTTCCAGGCAGCAAGACTGATTTCCAGGAATTCCTTTTTGCCGGATAAGCTGAAAGCATTTATAAAACCAACAACTGCTTCAGCCTGTACCCACCAATGCCTGTCAAAATCAATACGTTCAGATTTGAAAAACTTTTCATAAATCATACCTCCATCCGGCATTATCCCATCTTTTGATGCTTCTGCAACTCTGAGACATATCTTAATCACATCATTAAGGATGTGGTTGTCACCAAGCACAAGAGCAGCTTCGTAAAGTAACCACGATGATTCGATGTTATGTCCGTAGGAAACCAGATCAGTTTTGTCGTTCCACTCTTCATCAAAAAACATATTGAGGTTAAATGTCTGGTTATTAACTATTTTACCAGTAAAAACCTTGATTAGTCTGTTCATTTGCCGTTTTAAAAAATCATCTTTCCAAACCCTGTAAAGATTTGTGTAAGCCTCGAGAATATGAAGATGAGTATTCATGGTCTTCTTTTCATTTGCATCTTTTGCACTCAGACGAAGATCGTCAAGAGCACCCCATTCCCTGCTGAATGCTTCAAAATATCCCTCAAGCTTATTATCAAAACTATATTTCTCAATCAACATGAACAGGTCAATTGCTTTGTCAAGGCAATTCCTGTCATTTGTAATCCGGTAATATTCAATGAGTGCATATATTGCAAATGCCTGGGCATAGATCTGTTTTTTGCCGTCTTTCATATTGCCCTTATAATCGAGAAGCCAGAATACTCCGCCATTCTTCTTATCAAAGAAATAATTAAGAAGATAATCTTTTGATCTTTCAGCAGTTTTAAGATAATCAGGATTTTTCAGAATTCTGAAAGCTGATGAAAAGGTCCATAGGATTCGGGCATTTAAGACGCATCCTTTGTCAGCACCGGCATGAATATGACCATTACCCTCTATCCTTCCGTAGAATCCCCCGTTTTCAGAATCAACCATCCTATCGGACCAGAATGGCAATATGTTTTTTACAAGTTCTGATTCAACTTCAGATTTAAGTATTTCCAATTTGTTGCTTATCATCTCTTTAATAATAATTGGACCAGATTACTCACTCTTTAAAGATTCTCTTCTTACAGCCAGTTCACCGCTTATTTTTGCCATTGCTTTCTCACTCAGGGGATAAATAAACATAAAAAATGCCCCTAATAAAGTTCCAATTGCGGGAAAGAAACTCAGCATCATTCTTATACCTGTTTGAGCTTCAACTGTTTGAACCACATTTGCTTTAAAACCGTAGTAACCCAGGAGCCAGCCTGCCAGTGCACCACCAAGTGTCCATCCGAATTTCTGCGACATTGATGATGCTGAGAAGACAAGACCTGTAGCCCGCCGTCCTGTTTTCCATTCAGAATAATCGGCAGCATCAGCGTACATTGACCAGACCAAAGGAAAGATTATGCCGGCACTCATACTGATCAGAAACTGAAAAACAAATATAAGGCTGAGACTGCCCTTGTCGAGCCAGTAAAAGGCCACACTGAACACTGAAGCAAAAAGCATGGCATATAAAAAGGTATATTTCTTCCCTATTCTGTCGGAAACAGGCTTAGCAAGAATTACTCCGAGTATATTGGCAGCCTGTCCAAGGACAAAATAGAGACTGCTGAGAGTGATGGTAAGATTGATCGCCTTTATTGAAAATGCGCTTTGACCCTGAATGTAGTATTTGAAATAATAGATTGCTGCTCCATCGCGGATAGAATTAAAGAAAATTGCTGAGACCCCTGCACCAAGGAGTATAAACCATGGAGAATTATGGAGCAGGTCGTTGAGATCCTTTTTCAGTGATGTTTTTACCGTTATAGGCTTAATGCGTTCGCGTGTCCACGAAAAAGTGAACAGGAAGAATATTATTGCAATTACAGCAAAAACCATTGCAGCCAGTTGCCATCCCATCTGAAGGTTTTCTCCTCCTTTCCCCAACTTACTGAAGATATCAACCAGTGGTTCAGCCAGTGCAAGCACAAGAAGACTTCCGCCAAAAGCAAAAATAAACCTGAAAGTAGCCAGGGTGGTCCTCTCTTTTCCGTCGGCAGTCATCACCCCCATCAAGGAAGCGTAGGGTACATTGATCATGGAATATATCATCATCATCAGGGAATAGGTGACAAAAGCATATATCACCTTTCCTGACGGGGCAAATGACGGTGTTGTAAACGTCAGTACGCCAATAATTCCAAATGGTATTGCCATCCAGAGCAGGTAAGGCCTGAATTTACCCCAGCGTGTTTCTGTGCGGTCACCAAGTATCCCGACAAATGGATCGAAGGCGGCATCCCATATCCTTGTGACAAGGAACATGGTTCCGACGAGTGCGGCAGGAATCCCGAAAACATCGGTATAAAAGAACATCAGGTACATCGAGAAGAGCTTCCAGAAAATGGAGCTGGCAGCGTCACCAAACCCATAACCGATCTTCTCTTTCAGTTTCAGCTTTTGTGATGTCATAGAACAAGTTTTATAAATGGGTTATTAAAATTGTTACTTTCTCCGATGCAATTTAAGGTTCCTGTCAATCAGTTGTTTCAGTGTTTCAACTGAAGCAGCTGATCGCAAACCATCTGCAGGCGTATTTAAACAATAATCGACAAGTTTTTCGACAGTTGATACTGCAACATGCATCCTGGTATCAGAGGAGGCATAATAGATAAAAACAGTGCCATCATTATCTGCAATCCAGCCATTCGTGAAAAGCACATTTGAGACGTCACCTATCCTCTCCTCCCCTTCAGGGGCCATGAAAAAGCCGGCAGGCTCTGCAATCAGTTTTGATGGATCTTTTAAATCAGTCAGATACAGGTAAATAACATATCTCAGACCGGCAGCACAACCTCTTACGCCATGAGCCAGATGTAACCATCCTTCAGAGGTTTTTATAGGATGAGGTCCTTCCCCGTTTTTCTGTTCCTTAATAGTATGGTAATAGCGGAAGTTAATGATTTTCTCATTTTTTACCTCAGCGTGTGTCATATCATCAATCAATGCCCAGCCTATGCCGCCTCCCAAACCGGCGTCAATGAATCCGTCCTGGGGACGAGTATAGAGAGCATATTGGCAGTTTACAAATTCAGGATGAAGCACAACGTTGCGCTGCTGGCTCCGCGACCTTAGATCAGAAAGCCTTTCCCATGTTTTAAGATCATGTGTACGGGCAATACCGGCAGTAGCTACTGCAGAAGAGAGATCTCCTGCCGGAGCTGAAGGATCTTTCCGTTCAGAACAAAAGATCCCGTAAATCCATCCGTCTTCATGTTTTGTCAGACGCATGTCATAAACATTTGTATCAGGATTATCTGTTTCAGGCATTGTTACCGGGTAGTCCCAGAACCGGAAATTATCAACTCCGTTCGGACTTTCAGCGATAGCAAAAAAAGATTTCCGGTCATTCCCTTCAACACGAACGGTGAGTATATATTTCCCGTTGAACTTCATCGCGCCTGCATTAAACGCAGCGTGTATGCCAATGCGTTCCATGAGGTAAGGATTACTCTGAGGGTTTAAGTCATATCTCCAGAATAAAGGAGCATGAGCCCCGGTAAGAACAGGATTTTTATATCTGAAGAAGATTCCATTTCCGGGTTCTATCTTTTCATTTCTCCTGGTAACCAGATTATCATAATCTTCAGTAAGTCTTTCTAATCTTGATCTGAATTCAGTGTTCATGTAAATCTATTTTAAGTGTGACCTTTTTATCTGCTGTTAACAGTAACAGCATGCCCGTCGTAAGTGATAGTCATATCAGGATTTGCCACGGGATCGAAGGGAGCAGGGTTCTCCCTTCCGACCCAGACAATATTGAAAGTCCGGGTTTTCAATATCCCCTTATATTCTCCCTTCCGTTCACCGATAGTAAGCTCCCGGTTTTGGTTGTCATAATTAAATTTAATTGTACTGCAGGAGCCATTTTCATAGTTGTAGTTAGTACCCTCATCTTCATATAAGGTAAATCCACAATCTCTTCCGGTGTATACATAAAGCGTTATTGGATCCGCCGGCTTCTCATCAGTAAACTGGATTTCAGGTCCGAACGGGATTATAGATCCCTCCCTCACAAATAAAGGAATCCTTTCATATGGAGCATCAACCTGAAGTCTATGTCCGCCCTTAATATATTTACCGGTATAAAGATCATACCACCCGCCTTTTGCAGGGAAATAAACCTCGCGGGTCTGCGCTTTGTATTTGTAGACAGGAGCGACCAGAATGGAAGGTCCAAACATATATTGGTCACCAATGTTGTTAACATTTTTGTCGCTGGCGAAATCCATAAACATTGGGCGCATTATAGTATAATCATTGAAATAGGTCAATCCGGCCAGTGAATATATATAAGGCATAAGGTAATATCTAAGTTTATCGTAATAGACCATACTTTTATAAGCCGGATGGCCTTCAGGTGAGATATTATAAACTTCACGCAAGGGGTACTGTCCATGGCTCCGGAACAGCGGGCAGAACGATCCAAACTGATACCACCGTGTATTAAGCTCTCTCCATTCGTTCAGATCTTCAGAACCCTCTTTGGCCCGAACGTACCTGTTTTCAACACTGAAGCCTCCGATATCCATTGTCCAGTATGGTATCCCCGACATGGCATAATTCAAACCAGCAGATATCTGTGCCTTCATATCCTCCCAACGTGTACCAATATCACCGCTCCATGTGGCAGTGGAATAACGCTGCAGTCCGGCAAATCCTGAACGTGTAAGAAGAAAAACACGCCTGTTCGATTCAACACTCCGTTGCCCTTCATAAATAGCCATTGCATTTACAAGGGCATAGGTATTAAAAAATTTTGTTGAGGGGCCAAGTGCTGTAGGTGTTGAAAGGGCTTTCCGGTACTCGATGCTGGCGTTCGAAAGGATATCCGGTTCTGAAGCATCCATCCACCATGCATCAAATCCCTTTGTATAAAGATGTTCTCTTATCTGTTCCCAGAATAGATCGCGGGCACCGGAACTGTAAGCATCATAAAATGAGCCAATATAACCCCTGCCAATCCAGTCCCTGACACTATCTTTAACAGCCTGCCTGTACATCCATCCCTTATTGTCAAATTCTTTAAAGTGATCTGTTGTGATATAAAATTTCGGCCAGACTGAGATCATAATTTTAGCATTCAGTTTATGAACTTCATCAACCATCCCGGAAGGATCAGGGAAAAACTTCGGATCAAATTCATGTGATCCCCATGCGTCAACAGGCCAATATGACCAGTCAAGGACGATATTGTCGAGTGGAATATTCCGCTTACGGTACTCTTTTACAACATCTAAAAGCTCAGATTGTAATTTGTATCGTTCACGGCTCTGCCAGTAACCCATTGCCCATTTCGGCATGATCGGGGCTTTCCCGGTTATAGTCCGGTAACCACTTATTACTTCATCAATATTATTACCATGAATAAAATAGTAATCTATCTGGTTACCCATTTCAGAGGAAAGCGATAATGAACCTTGTCTTTCAGGGCTAAGAGGACTCAGAGCTTTCAACCCGATATAGGATATACCACCATCAGGTTTCCATTCAAGTCTTATTGAATACTGCTTACCCTTCTCCATGTTTTTACTGAACTTATATGTATTTGGATTCCAGGCAGTACGCCAACGCTCCGGTACAATCAGTTCATTGTCGATATATAATTTAGTATATCCTGCATAGTACAGTTTGAAATGAAAAAGTCCGGTTTCTTTCGGTTCAATACTACCTGACCATACCACATTTGATCTGCTAAGTGGAACTTCTTTCGGAAAATTTTTAACAGTTGTCAGATTTTCATAATCAAGCGAGGATTCCTTGCGCTGCAGGAAAATTTTATTTGTGTCCGACGAATTAAGATAGGTGGCAGTCAGACCTCCCTCCTCACCCTTAATATCAAACAATCTGAAGAGATCCATCTGGGAATAATCCCTTTGATCCCCGAATTTTGTAAGAGAATAG